>NZ_JBEKYX010000089.1:0-22285 GCF_049510455.1 Occallatibacter sp.
AGCGCCGTCCGCGAAGCCGTCTCCAGCCCAGCCTCCGTCAGCCGAACAATCCCATCCCCGCCCACAGCCACAAACCCATCGCGCTTCAGCCGCTTCAGCGCCATCGTCACCGCCGGCGCAGAAACCTTCAACCAATGCGCCAGCGTCGCAGGGATCACCTCATGACCCTCCGCCTCAGCCTCCAGAATGGCCTTCAGGTAATTCTCTTTAGAAACCGTAATCGACTCTGTCATGACGTTCCGACCAGTCTAAACCTCGCGTCATACAGGAGCAGCTGCCGGGTGCCCCTCCATGCGCGTTTTTTGCGCATGGGTGGGACAGCACTCCCGCTCGCACCACTACAAAAGTCCGTCATCCTGACCATAGCCGTCTTTCAGGCGGAGGGAAGGACCTGCTTCTGCTTTTCGTTTTCCTAACGTGGATTTTCTGTGAAACGAATGTCCTCAGCAATCAAAACTAGATGTCCGTTTGGCTCAACATGAAGTCGCCCGGTAACAGTTGCCACATCGGATTTTCGCGCGAAGCCTAACAATTCCATATATGAGTGCTTCGAATTGAAATCATCGGAGTACCGCAACCTCAAGACGGCTTTGTACCCGCTATCGAATATCATCGAACCTTCTTTACCGCACCAAAAATGTCCCCGCACGATAACTGGGTTAGAACCCAAGCGAGCGGCATTTGCCTTCGCATCAAGAACGGTGAATATATGCGAATCCTGTTGAGCAAATAGCGGCTGCAGGATAGCCGAAAAACAACACAATACAAAAACCATGACTGCTCGACAGGATTTCACCGCAGCGTCTCCATCGGACTAACCCGCGTAGCCTTCCGCGCCGGCACCCAGACCGCCACCAGCGCCACCACCAGAAACACCATCGGCGCCGCTGCAAAAGTCACCAGATCATGCTCCCCCGTCTTATAGAGCATCGACCCCATCAGCCGCGCCAGCGCAAACGCCGCAATCAGCCCGACACCCACTCCCATTACAGTCAGCACAAACCCATGCCGCATCACCAGCCGCAAAATATCCGCACGCCCCGCCCCCAGCGCCATGCGAATCCCAAACTCCTTCCGCCGCTCCGCCACCGCATAGCTCAGCATGCTGTAAATCCCAATCAGCGCCAGCACCAGCGCAGTCCCTGAAAACACTCCCACCACCGCCAGCAGGAACCGCGGCTGCGCCCTCTGCTCGCTCATCAGTTGCGTCACCGTCCGCACCTTCGTCACCGGCTGGTCCGCATCCACCGCCGCAATCTGCGCGCGAACACTCTCCGCCATCGCCTCCGGCTTCACCCGAGTCCGCACCAGCAGATTCATCTTCCCCCACGGCAGTTGCGCAAACGGAACATACACCTCCGGCTGCGTATCCTCCGCGAGTCCCTTGTTCTTCACATCCGCCGCCACGCCCACCACCTGCGCCGGCTCCGGAATGCGGCCAATCAGCACCGTCTGCGTCAGCGGATTGGGCTGCGAATCCTGCCCGGACCAGAACCGCCGCACAAACGCCTCATTCACGATCACCACGTGCGGCGAAGCTCCCGCATGGTTTGCCGCCGGCGTCTGCCCGGAGCCGGACGACTGCACGCGGCCCACCATATCCCTCGCCCCCGCATCTGCATTTGTAAATGCGCGTCCCTCGATCAGCGGCACACGCATCGTTTCAAACCACTCTGGGCTCACCGCCTCAATATCCACAAAGGGCCTCTGCGCCAGCGGCGCATCCGGCTGCCCCTTGGCCAACACAGGAGACATCCGCATCCACGCCATCGGCAGCGCCGCGGAAATCGCCGCATCCCTCACACCCGGTAGCGCCCGCACCTTCCGCAGCACATCGTCGAAAAACGCCGTCTGCTTCCCAGCATCTCCATACCGCTGCGTCGAAAGCGAAACACCCATCGTCAGCACATTCTCCGCATCAAAGCCCGTCTCCACCCGCATCAGCCGCACAAAGCTCCGCATCAACAGGCCCGCGCCAATCAGCAGCATGAGCGAAAGCGCCACCTGTCCCACCACCAGCGCATCCTTCATCCGCACACGCCCGCGCCCCGCAGAACTCCCACGCCCTTCCTCGCGCAGCGTCGCATTCAAATCCACCCGCGCCAGTTGCAGCGCCGGCACAATTCCAAACAAAATCCCCGCCAGCGCCGAAACCACCAGCGTAAAAACCAGCACCCGCCAATCCATCGTCAGCGCAAAACCATCCGGCAGCTCATCCCCGCCCCAGACAGCAAGCGCCCGCGTAGCCGCCCAACCCAGCCCCACTCCCAGCACGCCCGCCACCAGCGCCAGCAGCAAACTCTCCGTCAGCAGTTGCGCCACAATCGTCCCGCGCCGCGCGCCCAGCGCCGTCCGCACCGCCATCTCGCTTCTGCGAGAAATCGCCCGCGACAGCATCAACCCCGCCACATTCGCGCAAGCAATCAGCAGCACCACGCCTACCGCGCAGGCCAGCATCAGCACTTTGCCGCGCATATCGCCTACAGCCTCATCGCGCAGGCTCTTCGCAGCAAACACAATGTTCGTATCCGCATCCGGCATAGCGCCGTTCTGCTTGCGATACTGCTCGTTCTCGACAGCCAGCTCCGCATTCGCGCCCTTGAGCGTCACCCCATCGCGCAGCCGCGCGATGATGTTCAAGTACCCCACTCCCTGACGCAGTCGCGCCGGCGGAAACAGCGAAAACTCAAAGTACCGCGGCGTCCAAACCGCCGGCTCGCCCAGTATCGGAAATCGCGTCCCCCGCGGCAGCACGCCAACCACCGTCGAAGCCGCAGAATCCAGCTGAATCGTCTGCCCAATCACATGCGGATCGGCATGAAACCGCTCCCGCCACAGCGAATCGCTCAGCATCACCACAGCCTTGCCCTCAGGCCGCGCCTCTTCTTCGCTGAAGGTCCGCCCCAACTGCGGCGTCACTCCAAGAAGAGGAAAGAAATTAGCAGAAACGCGCGCCACCTGCACCTGCTCAGGCTCACTCCCACCCTCAACATTCCCAGAAAGATTCAGCGTATCCCCAGCCCAAACAGCCACGCCTTCAAATGAGCTGTTATGGTCGCGCAGCATCTCATACCGCGTCAGGTTGATCCCGCGATCCTGCGTCTCATCATGCGTCGACACGCTCACCAGCCGCTCCGGCTCATGAAACGCAAACGGCCTCAGCAGCAGCGCATCCATCACCGTAAAAATCGCCGTATTCGCGCCAATCCCCAGCGCCAATGTCAGCACCACAGCCGCGGTAAATCCCTTGTTCTGCCGAAACACGCGCACCGCAAAGCGAAGATTGCGAAGAAGAGTCTGCATAATGCCAGAATTATAGGGCTAGCCTGCTAACTCGCCATCGCGCAAAGCGCGGCTGACTCGCTAACAAATAAAATTGAATGCTCAACGTCTAACCTTGAAACCACTACACAAGGCGAGGCCCGTTTGAACACGCGACACACTTTCACTCACATCGCGCTCTCCGCATTCGCCGCCGCCATTCCATTCACCGCCTCTGCACAATCCCCCGCCCCATCCAATCCCCAACTAACCGTACAAACCAACCTCGTCCTCGTCCCCGCCCTCGTCCGCAACAAATCCGGCGCCAATGTCTACACCCTCACCGCCAAAGATTTCCTCCTCACCGACGACGGCACTCCGCAAAAACTCTCGCTCGTCCAGGACACAGACCACTCGCCACTAGCCCTTGTCATCGTCCTCGAAACCGGCGGCGCAGGCGCGCGCGAATTCCAAAACTACTCCACCCTCGCGCCGCCGCTCGCACCCATGCTCACCTCCATCGTCGGCAACGTCTTCCATCAGATTGCCGTCGTCACCTTCGACAGCCAGCCTGACCTTCTGCAAAGCTTCACCGGCGATACCGACGAAGCCATTGAAGCGCTCCACAGTCTGCAGCCCGGCTGCACCCGTCAGGAGCATTACGACAACTGCACCGGCCCGCAACCCGTACACAACATTCCACTCGGCGACAACGGCGCAGCCATCCTCGACAGCCTCACCTATGCCGTCGATCTGCTCCGCACTCAGCCGCCCATCTATCGCCGCGCCATTCTCCTCATCAGTGAGACCCTCGACCGCGGCAGCACCACCACCATCCAGCGAGCCATCCGCGCCATCGCCGACACCAACACCACCATCTACAGCATCGGCTTCTCCACCGGAAAATCCGAAGCCGCGCACTACGCCGAACGCCAACTCCCCGAACACATCGACAGCCGCCAGAAGCCAGGCTGGCTGCGCCTGGAGAATCCTCACCCCAATCCGCCCCACGGCTGCATGGGCAAGCGTCCCGATCCCGACCCGGACGCGGACCCCGACGCCACGCACAACAAATGGATACAGGCCTACGACTGCCTCACGCAGCTAGCCCCACCCTTGGCCTTTGCCAAAATGGCCGCCATCGAAGCCGTAGACGGCATGAAGACCAACATCCCCGAAACCGTAGCCCGCATGACCGGCGGCGAATACTTCAAGCTATCCAAACCCAGAGAGCTAGAAGGCTATCTCTCCACCATCGCCAACCACGTCCCCAACCGCTACGTGCTCAGCTTCTACCCCCAAAACCCCCACCCCGGCCTGCACACACTAACCCTCCACACACCCAACTACGCAGGCTTGGAAATCACATCCCGCACAACCTACTGGATCGACCCTCCCACCACCACACCCCACCACAAAACTGACGGGCAGCAACCCCGCTAGAAGCGTGATTGCATTCGTCTGCAAAATTAGCTAACATATTCCTAGCATTTTAGAGGATGTCATGACTGAGTCAACGATGTTCGAAGCCAAAACCAGATTGTCGGCCCTCGTAAAAAAAGCGCAACGCGGCGAGAAGGTCGTGTTGACCACCGGCCGAAAAAAAACGCCCGTGGCAATGCTTGTGGCCCTCAAGCCGGTCAAAGAACGGCCCTTCGATCTCTTCCACCATCCCGGCTTTGAAATTCCCGCCGATTTTGACGAGCTTCCGCAAGCCGAATTGAAGGCGTGGCGCGGAGAGAGTGAGTGAAGCTCTTCCCATGAAGTTCTTTATAGACACGCACTACGTTCTCTGGGCAGCAATCAATTCAGCCCGCATCGAACCGTGGGCGAGAAAACTCATCGCCAATCTCGACAATGAAGTGCTGGTCTCCGCCGCAACGGTCTATGAAATCAGCCTGAAGGTGCGTATCGGCAAGCTTCCCGAGGCAATCAATTTTGAGAACGATCTGATTGCCAACATCGAAGATCGACTGGGCTACACCCTCGTACCGCTGGAGCCGGAGGTCATGATGCGAGCCGCGCGCTTTGAGTCCAAACATGCCGATCCCTTCGACCGCATGATCGCCGCACACGCCATCCAATACAATCTCCCGCTGCTGACCACAGACACAAGGCTGGACGCATTCGGCATTCGACGCCTGAAGAAATAAGTTCACCCTCCTTGCATCCGACAAAACACCTTAGGCTCCACACTCAACCCCGGCCTAAGCTCATGATTCGCATCCTCATCCTTCAGATTCGTAAAGTCTATGCGGACCGGAATCCGTTGAACCACCTTCACATAGTTGCCCGTCGCATTCTCCGGCGGGAAGAGTGAAAGCACCGAACCCGTAGCGCCGCCAACCTGCGTCACCGTGCCCGTGTACTTCTTCCCCGTAGCATCCACGGCAATCTCAACATGCTGGCCCTTGTGCATCTGCTTCAACTGCGTTTCCTTGAAGTTCGCCGTGATCCAGATATCGTTCAGGCTCACCAGCGTCAGCAGGTTCTGCCCAACGGAAACATTCTGGTTGATCTCAACGCTCTTCCGCGTAACAATGCCGTCTTCCGGAGCCACAATCTTCGCATAGCTCAGGTTCAGCTTCGCCTGGTCCAGTTGCGCCTGCGCCGCCTGCACCTGCGCCACAGCCTGCTTGGCCCTTGCAGACTGCACCGCCACCTGCTGCGGACCCGTCTCAGCGTACTTCAACAGCGCATTCGCCGAAGCCTGCCGCTGCTGCGCCACTCCCACGGCATCCTTTGCCGCCTGCTCGCTCGCCACCGCATCCTGCACTGCCGCAGCCTGCGAAGCCGCCGCGGCCACAGCCGCGTCATACTGCTGCTTGCTGATCACGTCCTTCTCCACCAGCGGCTTGTAGCGCTCCAGGTCCTGCTGCGCCTTCACATTGTTCGCCTGCGCCTGCACCACGCGCGCATGCGCAGCCTCCAGCTGTCCCCGCGCCTGCTGCACGCTCGCGCCTGCGCCAGACACATCCGCACCCGCCGAACGCAAATTCGAGCCCGTATTGATGTCCGTCAGCGGCACATTCACGTTGGCCGCCGCGGCATTGGCCTGCGCGCTCGACAACGAGGCCTGCGCATTTTCCACCGCTACCTGGAAGTCACGAGGATCCAGGTCCGCAATCGGATCGCCCTTATGAATAAACTGGTTTTCATCCACGTAGACCTTCGCCACCTGGCCCTGGATGCGGGCGCTGATCTGGATCAGGTGACCGCTCACCTGCGCATCGTCCGTATCTTCAAAATAGGTGGAGTGCCACCAGAAGCCCAGTGCAGCCACGGCCACAACCAACAGAACCACGATGATGATTCCCCTGCGGCTCTTCTTCGGCGGCGCGGACTCCGTCTGCTGCTGCTCCTCCGCGGGATTTTTCGGTGTATCCGCCACGTTACTTTCCTCCCTGCTTGCCTTCCAAATAAGTCTTGTACTGCCCAGCCGCGCCCAGCGAGCGCGCCAAACTCAGCTTCGCCACATTGTGCCGGTACAAACTGCTTACATACTGATCGTTGGCCTGCGCCACGGATTGTTCCGCCTGGCTCACCGGCAGATTGTCGCTCACGCCGGCCTTATAGCGCTGCTGCGCTTCGCTCAATGCTTCCGTAGCCAGGTCCACATTGGACTTCGCCACTTCCACCTGCTTCTGAGCGGACTGAATATCAAGCAGCGCATCGCGCACATCGGCGTCCACCTGAGCATTCTTGTCGCTCAGCTGCGCCTTCGCCGTATCGAGCGTGCTCTGCGCCTGCTGCTCATCGCCGCGAATCCCGAATTCCTTGAACACCGGCACACTGAAGTTGCCGGACGCATCCACCGTTCCATGCGAAGTGCCAAAATTTATGCCGATGTCGCCGTAATCCGCATCCACCGTCAGCGTCGGAAAACGCTCCGCCGTCGTAGCCTTGCGCTGCAGCTCTGCTGCTTTGGTCTGCTCCACCATCGCCGCCAGATCCTTGCGGTCCACATGCGCCTGCTTCAGCGCCGCATCCAGATCAATCTCGTCAAATGCCGCATACGGGGCTTTGTCCGCCACATTGAACTTCTGGTCCAGCGGCAATCCAATCGTCCGCGCCAACGCCAGCCTGTCTTTCTCCAGCGAGTTCTGTGCGCTGATCAACTGCTGCTCCAGCGTCTGGTAATCCACCCGCGCCCGCAGCTCGTCAATCTTCGGAGCCGTACCCGCCTCGTGGTTCGCCACCGCCTGGTCCAGTGAAACCTTTGAGGTCGTCACCTGCGCTTGCACGCTGGCCACTTCCGTCTCATCGGCCACCACCAGCAGATACGCATTGCCCACCGTCAAAATCACCATCTGCCGCGCATCATCCGCAGTCAGTTGCGCCGCCGCAAAGCTATGCTTTGACGCAATGTAGTTCCTGAGCGACTTCACATCCACCAGGCTCCACGTCAGCGAAGCGCGAAGGTCTACATAACCATAAGGTCCGATGATCGTCGGAAAGCCCGGAAAACGGATTCCCTCCGCCGCCAGGTCCACCTGTTGATAACTTTCCTTGAAGGACGCATCCACCGCGGGCAGCAGGTTCTGCAGCTGGCTCAGCCGTTGCCCCTTGGCCGATGCAGTCTGTGTCCCGCTCAAAATAATGCCCAGGTTCGTCCGCAGGCCGCGCTGAATCGCATCATCCAGCGTCAGATCCATCACCTGCCCGTTGGCCGTACCTTCCGCCACGCTGCCCTGAAAACTCTGCGCCGTCGGCCCGGCAGCGGTCGGCGCCGTTTGCGCCCCGACAAACCCGGCTGACAGGCTTCCCAGCGCCAGCGCCGCAAGAACTGCGCATGCACAGGAACCCACTCTAAACTTTTCTGAATTCTCTAACGGCATCAATGATTTTCGACCTGAATTGCGCGAAAGATAGCAGCGTGAATTCGCTTAAAATCGTGTGCTTCTATACAGATGCACACGACCGCCTCAAAGGTTCTGAAAATAGTGTAACGAAAGACAGCCGGTAAATATCCTCCGGCAAGCGATCTTCCCTTGCTGAGGTGGAAAGAGAAGGACCTGCTTTTGCTCTTACCGTTCCCTTGTCCCTAATCGGTAACCCGCAACCTGTCGCTCATAACCTAAACTATCCCCATGAAGGCACTCGTCAAATCCAAAGCGGAAAAAGGTCTCTGGCTCGAAGACATTCCCGAGCCGGTCATCGGCATCAATGACGTGCTCGTGCGCGTCCGTTACACCGGCATCTGCGGAACAGACGTCCACATCTATCAGTGGGACGAGTGGGCGCAGAAGACCATCCCTGTCCCCATGGCCATCGGCCACGAGTTCGTCGGCGAAATCGTCCAGGTTGGCGCCAACGTCAGCGATTTCTTCCCCGGCGACATCGTCTCCGGCGAAGGCCACGTCACCTGTGGCCGCTGCCGCAACTGCCTCGCTGGCCGCCGCCATCTCTGCGCCGCCACGCAAGGCGTCGGCGTCAATCGCCCTGGCGCATTCGCCGAACTCATCTCGCTTCCCATGACCAACATCTGGCGTCACCACGTCGGCATCGATCAGGAAGTCGCCTCCATCTTCGATCCCTTCGGCAACGCCGTCCACACCGCGCTCTCCTTTCCCGTCCTCGGCGAAGACGTGCTCATCACCGGCGCAGGCCCCATCGGCATCATGTCCATCCCCGTCGTCCGCCACGCCGGCGCGCGCCATGTCGTCATTACAGACGTCAATCCCTTCCGCCTCGATCTCGCCCGCAAAATGGGTGCAACCCTCGCCGTCAATCCCAATGAAACCCCGCTCGCTGAAATTCAAAAGCAGCTTGGCATGACAGAAGGCTTCGACGTAGGCCTCGAAATGTCCGGCAACGCCCAGGCCCTGCGCGACATGATCACCAACATGAGCCACGGCGGCAAAATCGCCATCCTCGGCATCCCCGCCAAGGAATTCCCCCTCGATCTCCGCCAGATCATCTTCAACATGCTCACCATCAAGGGCATCTATGGCCGCGAAATGTACGAAACCTGGTACAAAATGTCCGTCATGCTCGACTCCGGCGTAGACATCTCGCCGGTCATCACCCACCGCTTCCCCTACAGCGACTTCCAGCAGGGCTTCGACGCCATGATCTCCGGCCAAACAGGCAAAGTCATCCTCGACTGGACCGCATTGGCTTAAAGGTGAACAAACGGGAGGGAGCAGGGACCTTCAGGTGTCAAGTTCACACCTGCCCTTGACGAACCAACTTCCCGCTTGCATCGAACGCCGTCAAGTAACAGAATCGTGAGTGAAGATCTACTCCTGGCCACGCATGTAGATTGCCTAAAAGGAAAAGCAGGCGCGTGACCCGGCGGCAAATGCCGCGCAGTATCAATGACCTCTCATCCATTGACGGGACCAATGCTCTACTTCCAGTTTCCTATTAGCACGAACGGTGCCCAGTAGTAAGGATGTGCATAGCCGGCGGCAGCTTTAGCGGCAGCGGAATTTACCTGGGGAGAGATCTTCCCCGTGAGCAAATCTAATTGCGCCTGGCGCAGCGCTTCTACCTTCATGACTTTGCCGCCGCCGTCGGCCCAGCGTTTATAGAAGTCCGCCATCAAGTCACCGGTGCTGCTGTCATTGACTGGCCAGAGAGAGGCGATCACTGCTTTGGCGTGCTTCAGTTGTGCAGTGGTGGCCAGGCTATCCACCTCGTGGCCATCGGCGGCGCTGCTAAGCACGCCAGTTTCGCAAGCCGATAGAGTCAACAGGTCGGTGTTGCGGAATGAGAGATTGTTTAGTCCAATCGTGTCACGAAGCCGGGGTCGATTCCGGCACGGATGGTGGATTCAAAGGCGCTCCAGGTGCAGAAAGCATCGGCCTGGCCGCAGCCGGGCACGAATACTGGTACTCGTTCGGGAGGCGCTGTAAGGCTTAACGGAGTGGTGTTGCGCATCTGTTCTAGAGTTTGCGATGTGTAGTAGGTGCGCACTGTGTACTCGGCTTTCTCCTTTTTCCGCCAAAGCTCGAAGACCAGTGCGCCGCCTGGAGGTGTGTCATCGCGGCGGCCATCGATGAGCCAGGATAGGTTCAGCGCGCCACCGATGTTTGCCAGGTTCGTATCATGTCCAACCAGAATCAGGAGTCGATCCGCAGGTTTGCCGAGCGCGCCGGCTACGGGCTTTTGCGTGACGGCTTGGCGCATAGAGTCGAGGACATGGCTGAGCATATTTGCGGCTTGCGCGCGAGCAATGTAGTAGGTGCGGCGCTCGATGTCGGCACTTTCCGTATGCAACTGCATCAACTGGCGGAGCTTGTTGAGATCGACTCGTCCCCATCCGACCTGATTTTTATCCATGCCCTCGGTGTATTCCAGCAGCAGGTTCTCAGCCATGGTGGCGGCTGTGCCTAACGGGCTCTTGAGATCGACCAGATGATCTCCGCTGCCGGGGCCAATCGACGAAGGAATGTCGAACAGGGATTTTTTCGGGGCAGGAGCACCGGCGCAGGATGAGCCCGCGCCGCAACCTGCCAGCACACCTTCCAGAGCTTGTAACTGCGGGCGGTAAGCTTCCACAAGGCCCGCGGGGTTGTTGCCGATGCGGCCGCCGATCGCGGCGGTGGCTATGAATTTGTCCGGATGAATGACGCCGGCTTCGAGCGAATGAAACAACGGATCATGCATTCCCTCAGCCTGGGCGCGTACCGGGACGGAACAGCCAGGGAACAATCCAGAAGCAAGCGCCTTGCCCGTCTCCCGCGTGCGCTGGTCGGAATCCGCGAGGATTGTGATGTGCTCCGCGTCGGCGCACCCATCGGCCGAAAGCAGTCCCTGTTTTGCAAGTAACTCGCGATCATAAGCGCCGAAGAGCGTCATGAGCTTTGCGCCGTGGGCAGTGAGGTAACCGGGCGGCACACTCCACTCGGGCCACGGCTGTGCGGAGAATTGATTGAGCTGATCGAGTTTGCCAGTGGGTGAACGCACGCCGTGCCGGGTGACGATGACGACAAACTTCAACTCATCCGTGGATGATGATTGGCCGCTCGCCGGGCTCTGCGCGTGCAGTGAGGATGCAGCCGCAAACATCAGAGCTGCGATGAGGAAATGATCCAGGGCGCGCGCCTTCACTGGTTACCTCGTGCTGTCGTGCTGGCTGCGGTGGAATAGATACGAATCTCCGCATCGTGTCCGTCGATGCTGGGCACGCCGACATAGAGCAGGGATTGCGACGGCACAAAGAGCGCGGTTTTGGCGCCGGCTGCCGTGCGGAGAACCCCGAGTGGCTGAAGTTTCTTATGCGCGTCCACCTGATACGTGTGTACCTCACCCGCGCCGCCGATGACATAGACACGCCGCAACGCCGCATCGTAAAAGAGATCGTCCGCGCCGCCCACTGTGGCGACTCTCGAAATTTCTTTTCCTGAATCGGCGTCAATGACAAGTAGAGTCGCAGGCTTGCGGCATGCCACGTAGATCAAGTGGTGTTCCGCATCAAAGGCGAGAGGAACGTTGTCCGATGCGCCGGTCAGCTTCCAATGATTGCTGATTGCCTTGCCCGCGCCGTCGATTACGGCAACTTCGCTTGAGTCTGCGATGTTGGCAAAGACGCGTTGTCCTTGAGCATCGATCTCGAGTGCCTCGGGATGGGTTGCAACTGCAATGGCGGAGGCCAGGGTGAAACTGGTTGTGTTCACGACGGCAATCTGCGCGGGGTTGGCGCTATCGCTGCCGCCTGTGCCAACGAAGAGCAGATGCGTGGCTTCGTCGTAAACCATGTCATCGGCGTCGTCAGAGAGTTTCAGCTTGCCGGCGAGCGTGAGCTGCGATTCGGGCTTTCCTTTGTAAACAAAAAGCTGAGCCAGCGCGCCATCGGACACATACAGGCTGTTTGTGGAAGCGACCCACGCAAGACCGTGTGGTTTGCCCAATCCCGCGATGCTTTGCTGCACTTTGCTAGACGCTAGATCGATTACTTCGACGGAGTGTTTTCCGGTCGCCGCGGCGAAGAGACGTTTACCCTGCAGATCGAGTGCGAAATGATCGAATTTTCCCGCTACGCCAGGCAAGGTGATCGTTCGCTGCAATGTCAGCGGTTGCTGTGCGTTTGCAGGCAAGCTAATTAAAGTCACGAGAGCAAGAGCAAGTACGAATTTTTTCATCAGAGCTTTCCGTGGCTTCCGCACTCAAGTGTGCGGCTGCTCATCAAGGATTGGTTATGGGGTTGACGGTGCGCTTTCAGGATCTTCGGAGATCACAAAGCAGGTGCGCGAAAGATTGCCTCCACGCACCTGCGCATGTGCTATTCGTGGTGCGGCGTCCAGCGCACTCCGCCTGAATACGTTGGCTTGTAGTACTCGCGCTGCACCATGTATTGCGGGCTGCCGTTGTAGAAGCCGAATGGCTCGTTGTTCATGTTCTCGCCAAGGGCCATCACGGTGAATCCTTTGCCGAGATAGTAGGTGATCTTAGAATCCACCTGCATGTGAGGGTAGAAGTAGTTATCGCCAAATGGGCCTTTCACTCCATAGGGCACTGTACCTGGCCCTGTGTTCTGGTATTGATAGGCGAAGATATTGGCGCTGTTATATGACATACCCACGGTCACCAATGCCCGCTTGGTTGCGTATGCAGGACTGATGTTCCACGAGAACGGTGCCTGCCCGACCAGAGCTGGATTGTCTGTGCGCCCGGTGAGGTTGTAGTTTCGCGAGCCAGTGTAGGTGAAGTTGGCGTTGATGCGCGCTCCGCCGAGCACGCCGGGAAGATAGTTCAGATGCTGCTGGTAGGCAAATTCAACACCTTGCACATACGCATGATCACCGTTGACTTCCTGGAAGACAAGGTCTCCGGCGTAAGCCTGCGAGAGTGGCGAGCCCGTGGCAGGGATGATCGATTGCTGGCCGTAGATGGGTTTAGTGATCTGCTTGTAGAAGTAGCCGGCCTGGATCATTCCAATGGAAGGCAGATAACGCTCATAGAGGATGTCGTAGTCGTTGGCATGCTCGGCGACAATTGCGGTATTGCCGATGTTGATGGTGTAGGGCGTGGTGGACTGGTCTTCCGTGATGTAAGGAACAAGCTGGTATGGATCGGGCCGCGATATGCCGCGTCCGTATACAGCGCGAATGCCGGAGTCCTTATCGATGGTGTAGCGGAGTTGCACGCTCGGCAGTGGATTGATGTAAGAGCCGCTGCCGTATTGCGGCGTAGTGGAAACGTAGTTTCCGTTTACGTCGTTCACCACCAGATAGCCGGTGTTCGATGTGTTGGTGGCTTCGATGCGCAGCCCTGTCTGCAGATGAAAGCGGCCGAGCTGAATGGTGTTCATAATGTAACCGGCGGAGACGCGCTCCTGCAGGTTGTAGTTGGCGGCGTCGGACTGGAGATGCGTTGTTCCTTCATCCAGGGTGAAGTTGCCAGGGTTCTGCGCAAGATCGCCGGTAATCAGTGAGAACTCTGTGACGGGCCCCAGGTGGTAGCTTCCGCCATAGAAGTGGTTATTGGTGAAGGTGCCCAGGTATTGACTCATCGCAGTGCCGTTGTTGGAGTCATACTCGGGCGAATAGGCGTCCTGACCTTTGTGTTCGTTGCGGAACTGTCCTCCGAACTCGAAGGTGGAGAAGTGGCTGCCGAGGTGGTAGTTGATTCCCATGGACGCGCTTGCCTGCAGATTGATCTGCGTGGCCTGCCCAAAGGTCAAATCGATCGTATCGAGAGAATATTGTGACGGATCGTAGATTGCATTTCCTGCCACAGCACAGGTGTACTGGGGCCGATACTGACTGGGACCCGGAGCGTAATCGCAATCGTCGCCCACGGTGCCGCTCTTACTTACCTTGAACGCTGCACCGGGATTGCCCGCGGCTCCGCCAAAGCGGGAATGCGCAGCTGCGATCTGATAGTGGAAAAATGTGTGATTGAGTACATGATTTCCGCCAATGGCCAGGTCTGCAATCTGCAGGTTGGGGCGGCGAATGCTCGTGTGGTACGAAGGGTGGTCTTCAAGAGCCAACTGGTAGGCGTACTTCTGGCCGTAGTCACGGAAGTTGGAGAATAATCCGTGCACGTAAAGATCGGAGTTTTCGTTGAGCTTGTAGTCGAGGCTGCCGGCAAAGCCGTAGCGGGTGCGGTCATAAAGGTACTGCTGGATGTAAATGTTGTCGTAGGTAAAGGCGTTGTTGGGCCCGTCGAAATCCGGCACGGGTTCAACGTCATCGATGCCGCGGCCGTTGTAGTCGTAGCTGTAACCGAGCATCAGCCCGAAACGCTTGCCCTCCGCGGTTTTCTGGCCGAAGCGGAAGCCTGCCGATGAGTCGATCTGAAAGGCCTTGCGGCCATTTGCGATGGGTGTATAACCATCCGTGCCCTCAACCATGAGCGTGGGCCGGTCCGATGTCGCCTGCTTTATGCGCAGATCAACCGAACCTCCGATGGCATCGCCATCTTGATTAGCTGAAAGCGTCTTGTTGATCGCAACCGAGCCCACGAGATCGGCTGGGATGGTGTCGAGGTCCACCTGCCGCACCTCCGGATCGGGGCCGGGCACACTTACGCCGTCAATGGTGGTGTTGCTGAGCCGGGGTTCCGTGCCGCGAATCTGCACGTACTGGCCCTCGCCCTCATTGCGCTGCAGCGTTACGCCGGGCATGCGCCCCACTGCGTCTGCGATGTTCGCATTGGGAAGGCTCTGAATCTGTGTGTCTGTCTGCACATTGAGAATGTTCTCCGATGTGCGCACCTCGTTCACTGCCGCTGCGTCCCCCTCCACTGTGGCGGAGACTTCAACCTGCTGGCTGGTGGAGCTGATGGCGAGCGTAACATCGAGCGGCGTCGTCTGACCGGCGGCCACTGTGATCGTCTGCACCGAAGTGGCGAAGCCGACATACGAGATGGTCACGGTGTAAGTACCGGGCTTGATATTGCGGATGGTGTAGCTGCCTTGCGCGTCTGAGGTTACGGTTACAGCCGTTGGCTGTAACACAAGCTGAGCGCCCTGCAGAACAGCTCCGGCTGCGTCTTTGACCGCGCCGCTTATGCTGCCATTACTGGTGGCTGGGGCCTTATCGGCCTCAGTTGCAGCGGCAATGAATGGGCAAAATAGTAAAATGAGGAGAACGAATAGTACGCGTGTTTGGGCTGGCATAACGCTCCTTAAAACGGCAGAGGGTTGATTGTGACGAAGGGCAATATTCATCGCCTCTGTTCTGGTTATCGCTGAGCGTTAGCTTGTGCGGTGGCCATCAACCGATGTTTACAGAACAATGAATTAGTTCTAAGGTAGCGACGCCAACAAATCATGCAGGGTGGATTATGAACGCCGCGTTAATCGTTCAATGAAAAACCCTTAGGTTGCTCGTTATGCGCTCGAATTCCGTTCTTGATGTGCTGAAATTATTTCAATCGTACAAGTTGAGCTTTATAGCGTCCTGCAACGTTGGGAGATGGAAGGGTATATGCGGATACTGGTCATTGAAGACGAACCACGCATGCTTGACCTTCTACGCAAGGGACTCCAGGAGCACGACTGCACTGTGATGACCGCAATGGATGGCGATACCGGCGTGGAGATCGCCACAACATGCACGTTCGACGCAATTCTGCTGGACATTGGTCTGCCACGACGCGATGGCTATGAGGTAATGCGCGCGCTTCATCAGCGTTCCTGCGCGTCGCGCGTGCTGGTACTGACCGCCCGCGATGCGGAAGACGACATCATCCGCGGCCTCGATCTGGGCGCGGATGATTATCTGACCAAGCCATTCTCCTTTCCCGAGCTAATGGCGCGGCTGCAATCGATCACCCGTCCCCGCCGCAGGAAAACAAGTGGGAGACTTGAAGCCGGAGAGTTGGCCGTCGACCTGGTGCGGCGCACGGTGACACGCGGCAACAACCACATCGATCTCTCCCCATCGGAGTGCAAGCTCCTGATCGCGCTGATGCAGAATAGCGGGCAATGTGTTTCACGGCAGAGCCTGATGCAGGAGGTGTGGGGCACGGATTCCGAGGTCGGGCAGGGGACACTCGATGTTCTTGTGAACTCGCTGCGCGGTAAGATTGACGCACCCTATCCACACAAGCTTATTCACACCGTGCGCGGGTCAGGTTATGTTCTGGAGCGGGACGCACAGAAGATGGAGAGAGCTCAACGATGAAAGCGCTTCCCATCCGGATGCGGCTCTCGCTATGGTACTTCGCCCTGTTTGCCACGGCGGCGTGCCTGTTGAGCACCGCAAGCTGGTGGATGCTCCGCCGCAGTCTCGATATCACCGAGTACGACGACCTCAAGGAGCGCGCTGAAGACATTCAGTTGCTGCTGATGCATGAAGACCCATCCCGCTCCCTCGACAGTCTCAGGAATGACTTCGCCGCCATCTACTCCATCAAAGATGACGGCAAATGGCTGCAGGTTATCGACCAGGACGGCAATTGGCTCTTCCGCTCCAAACGCATGATTGCCGAAAATCCATCGTTGCCCATGCCAGACCATCTTCCCGTACAAGGCAGTCTCGCGGAATTTCATCAAGGCACACGGTATGTCCGCATTCTTGCCTATCCAATCACTGTGCGTGGAAGAAAGTATTCCGTGCAGACAGGCATCGCGCTGAACAAGTCGATGGCTCTGTTGACAAGCTTCGGAGCCGACCTGTTAATGCTCACTCCGGCAGTCGTTTTGCTGGCTGCGCTGGGC
The DNA here is from genome assembly GCF_049510455.1 of Occallatibacter sp. Taxonomy (GTDB): domain Bacteria; phylum Acidobacteriota; class Terriglobia; order Terriglobales; family Acidobacteriaceae; genus Telmatobacter. The sequence goes on from NZ_JBEKYX010000089.1 coordinate 16,880, forward strand.
GGCTATTGGATGAGCAGGAAGGCGCTGCGGCCCGTGGCGATTCTTGCCGAGCAAGCTCGCCGCATCAACGACCGGAATCTTGATACGCGTCTGCCGGTGCCGGCCGCGGACGATGAGCTATCCGCCCTTGCGCGAACGCTCAATCAGATGCTGGAGCGAATCGACAAAGCATTCGCCAGCGTCCGCGCCTTTACCGGGAACGCTTCCCATGAGTTGCGCACGCCTATCAGTCTTTTGCGCACGGAAATTGAAGTTGCTCTCCTTCGTCCCCGAGAAGGAGAAGAATATCGTGCAACGTTGTCGCATTTGCATGGAGAGACGATCCGGCTGACGAACCTGGCTGAGAACCTGTTGTCGCTGGCGCGAGCGGATGGCGGTGCTGAGGCACAGCCCCTCGTGCCAATCGAGTTGAATGGGCTATTCCAGAGGATCGACCAGACATGGAAGCAAGCCATGCAACTTGCATTGATTGACTTTCGTTTTGAAATTCAAGCCGATAGCCTCTTCGTGCTGGGTGATCCGGCCAGCATTGCCCGGCTCCTGTCGATTCTTCTTGAGAATGCCTGTAAATTCACGCCGCCAGGTGGATTGGTGGTGTTAAAGGCAACCGTTGCGGGAGAGAAAGTCCTTCTTTCGATCCGCGACACCGGGACCGGGATTTCGGCCACCGACATTCCCAGAGTCTTTGATCGCTTCTATCGTGGTACACAACGGGACGCGCGGATTTCACGAGGTTCCGGATTAGGCCTGGCGTTAGGAAAGTGGATCGCGGAACGGCATGGCACGCAATTAGATGTGGAGAGCGTTCCTGGCAACGGAAGCTGCTTTTCATTTCTGCTGGCACGAACCACTACGCCGGTGCTCTCGTCAACTGATCTGCCTTCGGTTTCTCAACCGTTCATAACGAGAGTGTCAGCCTGAATTGATTTGCTCAATTATTTTCATCGTGTTCACCGCCCAAGGCATTGCTGCGGATCGGGGTTAAGACGTTATATCTTATTGCCAATCCAATCGTGTCTTAGGATGTAGACCCCTGTGAATCGAAAGGTGTTGATGGTAGAGAGCGGATTTCTCGAAGTGACCGACCCGGCCAGAAAATCACGCCGCCACCGGCTGAACGGTGTGTACGAGGCCATGCTCGACAATGAAAATTGAGTCCGAGAAATATGCCGGAGACTGCTGCGCCTGGCCGCTTGGAGATTGTGAAGGTGACATCAGTCGCGTCGGTTCCGCTCATTATGGACTTGTTGCGCAAGCGTTGGCCGAAGTGCATTTGTTCCGCAGTATAATTAGAGCCGAAGCGGGAGTAGTTCAGTGGCAGAACGTCAGCTTCCCAATTTTCCGTCCAAAAATTGCGTTTTTGGCTGATTTTCGATTGATTTCTCCCCTTACTGTCCACCATACTGTCCATGAAAGGACAGTATGGCTTCCAATACCTATTCTGACCGCGTCAACATCATCAAGTACGTGAAGCACGCTGGCCGCTGGCGCTTTGCACCGGTCGTCCGACGTCCCACCGGAAACATCCATTGGGATAACGTCCTGATCGACGGAACTCCGCAGCCGCATACCGAAGGAAAATACTTCATCGAGTGGCGCGAGGACGGGGTACGCAGACGGAAGAGCGTCGGCAACATCCCGTCTGATATTTTGGCCGAAGCCCAGCGCCAACGAGCGTTGCTTGACGCGAAGGCGGCAGGAATCGAAGTCGCCGAATCGGAGTCCAAGCCAGCGACCCGCCAACTTCTTGTATCGGACGCGGTCGAACGGTATCTTCGCGACGTAAGGATGAACAAGTCCGAATCAACGCACCGTCACTATAGCCACACCCTCGGATTGTTCAAACAATCATTGGCAAAAGCGGCGATCGATGCGATTGATCGAGACGACATGATGGACTTCCAAGCATACCTTTACAAACTTGGTTTGTCGGCAAGAACGGTCAAGCATAAGACCATCATCGTCACATCATTTCTGAAAGTGTTCGGCGTTCAGCGGCTTCTCAAAAAAGGCGACTGGCCGACATACACGGAAGAAGACCCCGAAATCTATACGCCCGAGCAGTTGCAGAAATTTTTCAAGGCGTGCACGCCCGATGAGTTCCTGCTCTTCCGATTTTTCCTGCATTCAGGTTTCAGAGACGCTGAGGTGCGTCACGCAATATGGACGGATATTAACTTCATGCAAGGCACCGTGAAGGTCACACGAAAGGACGCTACAAAGAATCAGGATTGGAAGTTTGACCCCAAGAGCAAACGCGTCCGTGAAGTCCCCCTCCCCGATTTCCTCTTGGATCTGCTGCAAAATGCCAAGGAGAGGTCGAAGTCGCGCCTTATCTTTCCGTCCAAGCCACATTGGAAGGCTCCCAACGCTCATCCAGGTGGAAAGCCGTCCGACGAATTCCTCGAATACTGCAAAGCGATTGCTTACCGAGCCAGCCTGAACTGCGGAGATTGTGAGAATTATGCGGGCGACATCTGCGCAGTTGCTCCGTGTTGCGAGCAGTTCTACCTTCACAAATTCCGGCACACATTCGCAACCATGCACCTTCAGAGCGGGGTGGACAGTCGATGTCTAGCCGACTTGTTCCACTCGACGTGCCTTTTCTTCCGACTCTCGTCAGCGCCTCCGGCGAGCGCGCCGGAAATCGATTCCTGGAGTTCTTCGGCGCGCAGATCCGCAACCCGCACACCCGGCGCGCCTATGCACGGACTGTCGGCGAGTTTCTAGTGTGGTGTGGGAGCGTAGGCGTCAATTCCCTGGTCGACATTCAGCCGCTGCATGTGGCGAAATGGATCGAGTTCGAAGCCCGCCAAGTCTCAGTCCCCAGCGTCAAGCAACGACTCGCCGCCCTCCGGCGTCTGTTCGGCTGGCTTGTGATTGGCCAGGTGGTACCGGCGAACCCGGCGGCCTCTGTGCGTGGCCCGCGATACGTGGTGCACTCGGGAAAGACGTCGGTACTGGAGCCCGCAGAAGCGCGTCGCTTGCTCGACAGCATCGACGCCACGACGCCGGCAGGATTGCGCGACCGCGCGCTCATATCGCTCATGCTTTATTGCTTCGCCCGCATTGGGGCCGCGCTGGAAATGAAGGTCGAGGACGTGTTCACTCAGAACCAAAGGCACTGGGTCCGACTCCATGAGAAGGGCGGCAAGGATCACATCGTGCCCTGTCATCATAATCTTGAGCGGGCGTTGATGGCATACGTAGACGGCGCCAGGTTGGCGGCCGATCCGAAGGGGCCGCTCTTCCGCACCATCGGACGTGGGACCGGCGAACTCAGCCAGACCGCAATGCCCCAGGCTAACGCCTATGCGATGATTCGCAGGCGCGCAGAGACGGCGGGCATCATGAGCAAAGTAGGCAATCACAGTTTTCGGGCTACGGGTATTACCGCGTACCTCATGAACGGGGGGACTTTGGAGAAAGCAGCGTCGATGGCGAACCATGCCAGTACTCGTACTACGCAGCTTTACGACCGCCGGAACGACGAGATGAGCCCCGATGAGGTCGAGCTAATTTTGATCTAAGTGTGGGGCAAATGATGGAGAACAGAATTGTCGGCACGATGACCATCCGCGAAGCCGCCGCCCTCTGGTCAGACCCGCGGAGACAGCATCTGAAGCGTTGGGCTGAGACGTTTGGAGTCCCGCTTCAGGATTTGCACCCTGGTCATGTCGTCACCTTCCAAAAGGATCGCGGGGAAGAAACCACGTCAGCCCAGGTGGACACGGAAGTCGCTGCACTCCTAACACTCCTCAAGCAGATTAGCCTAGGTGGGGAGATTGAGCGCCGCAATCGGCCGCTCAGTGAAACCGGGGAGTTAACGCCAGCCGAAATCAGGGCGCTGCCCGAGCCTGCTCAGAGATATATTGAAAGGCTTAAGCAGGAGATTTCAGACCTTGAGTCCGCCAACGACCGAATGGAGAGTCGAATTCGAAGAACCAACTGGGGTCGAAGCAGATAGAGGAATCAATTCTCTTTAAGATGGTTTATCGCATCCGATTCATCGCATTCCCAGTATTCATCACGCCAAGGATTGCACCGATCAATGCAACCTATATCGTTATGACACCCTTTATTTCCAGCCCAGGCATGTCTTTCATCTCCTGCGTAGCATCACCGCCGCTTCCTTTTTAAGGACTTTCCATACTCTGTTAGAGGTCTATGCTGCGCGCCCATATGCAGAACGATGGAATCGATGTCATTCTCGGGAATATCCTTGGCATTCCGGAAATGTAATACACCTTTGCGAATCGCCAAATGAGGAGCAACTTGCAGATTCGACCCATCAGGTTTGCAAGTAGCCGGAACAAGAAGATACTCGCCATGCTTTGTGTAGGACTCCTTGAACCGTGCCAAATACGGTGAGTCACTTGCAGGAGTCATCCGATTCATGCGAGTTGCAGTAAAGAATGAGGCGTCGCCCAGTCTTAAACCTGCCTTTTCGTACCGCTTGATGACGTTCTCCAGTTCTATCGCGATATGGACCGTATATCCCGGATCCTCGCCAACGATATCCCCTTCGATAATTGAGATTCGAAGTTCCTCAAATTCATCCCGCGAACCATAGCGCTGGAGCCATTGCTTGAAAATCTCTTCAGCTGGCTTGGGGTTTAGAAATGCAATTCCTAACGCTGGAGGTGAGTTCTCCCATCCACGAAAAGCCGTCGCTCGCCATTCAGCTTTTTCCCAGAGTGGAATGTCGATCGGATTCTCAATGAAAGTAACGAAGTCAGTTTTCACTTCTTTCTTCGGCATTGCTTTATGCTCGCCGAGTGGCGGCTTCTCTGCTTGCGGCGCTCCCAGCAGGCGCCTGTGAAGTCGCTTGTATCCTTCGTCCGTTTCGATGTTGAAGAAGCTGGCCCCTTGCAAAGGAACTGGAATGAAATTACGGTCAGCATTTCGCATCACGACTGGAACAAACTTTTGGTTGTCTGCGCCTTGGTTGTAAAGGTGCTGATAGATGAGATTGCCCTCCCATTTCACGCCCAAGCCTTTGTCGGGACTTTCTCTACCCATCACGCGATTCAAGTATGTTTCGGTGCAGACAACCAGCACTAAGCTCGCGCCTGCAATCTTGCGATCCATCCACCGCGGCCATCCCTCAGGCGGTGACACCTCGTATTGATCGAGAACACAGTCGATGCCATCGGCGCGAAGACGATTTGAAAGCGCAAGTACCGCCTTGATGTGTTCTTCGCTATCCCAGCTATAGCTGACGAAGACTTCGCCGACCTCAGTTATCTTTGCGTCACTCATATAGGCCCATCTAGCGCTCGTTGGTTATATCGTCTCGCTCCGATAGACTGGCGCAATCAGAGAAGGTAGCGGTCATCCACTTGACGCGTCTGACCGAGGGCGGTGAGGGTTTGAAGGATTTCTTGTACGCGGGTGCGGCTGGCC
>NZ_JBEKYX010000009.1:0-69823 GCF_049510455.1 Occallatibacter sp.
ATCCTCATTCCGGGACTGTGCAACTGCACAGCCTGCTTTCCGCTGTCCGATTGTCATGCTTCCGTCCCCTCGGTTTTCGATGGCGACCGGCTGGCGCGGATAAATTCGCGGACGGCCAGGATCGACTGCCAGAGGACGTAGGGGAGGCGGTCTGAACAGGCGGGGTGGTTCTTCAGCATCTCGCGATAGAACTCCGGGGATTCCTCTCGGAGGAAGATGGGAGCGATCCTGTGGGCGTTGTGCAGGATGCCGAGGAATTCCGCGAAAACGGTGGCGATGGAGGTTTTGTTTCTTGCGGAGTAGAGGCGAGCTGCCTGATATACATCGTCCGGGATTTTGACTGTCAAGTTGCGCATGGAAAGGCTCCTGAAAGGCAGTGGTTAGTGGCTAGAAAAGCAAAAGGCCCGAATCCGGATGGGATTCAGGCCTTGATTTTTTTCTACCTGTAATCAGTATGGCAGATTCGAATAAATAATGTGCAAAGTGCGCGAAGTTTTTTGCCTTTTAGAATGAGCGATTTAGAAAATATTTTTCAGAAAAGGGCTTGACAAGATTTCCAGATGCTCGCGACTGCCATGGAAATGGGACATTGAACGAGGCTAAGCCGACTTCCCGGTACTAATGCTGAGGAGATACGGCCGACCGACGTTGAGCATAGTTGGCCCCGGCAAAGGAATGGAGCTATCGACCTTGACGCGGAGCTGAGATCGGCGGCTGGGCTGTGCTACGGTAATTGTGCCCAGAAGCCGGTAATTTGTGGTGACTTTGCTTGCTGTGGGAGTAGAAAATAGCAAATAGACAGGAGGCGATGGGATGAGACGCTGGAATCCGCTTCTGGTTTTTGCGCTGCTACATGGTGTGGCGATCGGGCAGACGATCGGCTTTTACGCAATGGCTCCGGTACTGCGTGATAAGCCGTATATCGCCGAGCGAACACGGCGCACGGTCAGGGCAGATGGCAAGAGCCAGTGGAGGACGGAAGATCTGGTCTCCGTACTGATGCGGGACAGCGCGGGTCGACTGCGAGAGCAGATCGACGCGAAGGAGAATTCAGACGGCACAGGCGTGCATCTGGCGACGGTGAGGGTGCTGGATCCGGTGAAAATGCAGCAGACTGACCTGAATGTTGTGGCGAGGACCTATGTGAGTTTTCCCATTCCTCCGGAGGTGAAGAACTACCAGCGGCACCCGGTGCTGGATTGCCCGAAGCTGGTAGCGGTGCAGAAGGCGCGGATGACGATGGGGCCGGTGCGCTACGAGGACCTGGGCACGAACACGCTGCTGGGAGTCGCGGCGATGGGGTGTCGCGTCATGCGGAGTGGCGATGCTCCGACGAAGTCGAGCGTTACTGAGATATGGTCTTCGGCCGAGCTTGGGATTACGCTTTCGAGCGTTACACGCTATGAGGATGGGCGCGAAGAGTGGGACAAGGTACTGAATCTGCGCGTTGAAGAGCCGGACGCGGCGCTGTTCAATGTGCCGCCGGATTATACGGATGCTCTGGCGCCTCCGAAGCGGACCAACTTCAATCCGAACCTGGATTTGTTGGCTGAGTCTGGGTCGATTGAGTGGCATGACGGTACAGCAACGCTGGTTGCACGCGGAAGCAGCCCGATGGAGGATGTGGCGGAGACGGTGGAAAAATGCCTGGGTGTGCCGGTGAGTTCGGAGCGGCCGTTCCAGATGTTTCTCGGCGACCTGCTGGATGTTACCGATCCGAAATTTGTAGCCCAGCATCCAGAGCCGGACAGGCGGGCGTTTGCTTCCAAGCCGGCGAAAGTACAGGTGGATTTCGCGACGAATCCAGACGGCAGCGCGGCGGATGTCGAGGCGGTGCTGAAAGCAGTTGCGGTACAGGTGAACCAGCAGCAGCCGTACGAATTCACGGTGGAGAAGGTGGTGCGAACGAAGTTCACGATGTTTGTGTTAGTGCCGACGGCGACCCATGACGAGCAGGGTGCGGTGATTCATCCTGTGCCTTACATGGAGACAACTGTGGCGTTGCGAGCGCAGAAGGCAGCGATCAGCGATCTGGCCAACCAGATGAGCGCCCAGATCAGCGCGAAGACGGGGTACAGGTTCTACTGCTGCGAATCATATGTCGCAGGCATACCGTGGGGCTCAGTGCCAATGGAGTATGGGCCGGCGGAGAAACCTGCACGGGAAATGCTGGCCGATCTGATGGAAACAGAAGGGAGGGCGCAAAGTTACATGGCGGCGTGTGAATCGCGGAGCCGGGAATTCTGCTTCATCAACGTGAAGGGCAAGCCGATACCTGCACCGCCCAAGACCGGGGTGTGTAGGATTCCGGGATATGACCCCGGGAAATAGGGCGAGTAGATGCTGACAGGTTTCATCGACGCCGATATCTTCGTTCCAGATGGCGGGCGCGGTGGGCTGCCTATAAGGCACAGGCAATCGTTCCAAGCGATTGTCCGTTGCGGCAAGACCCTCTCATAAACGATCAACTGTCTATGTGTACATGCAAAGACGGTGGATAGGTAACGGTAAACGCTCTTCTCGTGACTTGGCACTCATTTTCGACGCGCCGGCAAATCGGTTACTTATCCGGCGCTGCTGAGTGCATTGGTCGTTCGACGCTCTTACGGCAATGGCTTGAGAGTCACTGTTTTACCTTGTGCACAACGATCATGTTTGTCTCCAGTGAGGACAGGTCTCCCTTGGGATCGATCTCGTGGTGCAGTACTGCGGCGAGGTAGTCGAGTGAGTTGCTTTCGTTCTGCTTGAGCGGCGGTGCGGGATAGATGGCCGATTCTACTCTTTGCCCTTTATAACGGGTGACGATGTCATTGGAGCCGACGGTGAACAGCGTACCCTCGTTGCCATAGACTTCCATATTCTTGACGGCAAAGCTCCAGTCCCAGCTAGGCATGAGGATGGCTTGCATGCCGGGATAGGCGACGATGACTGTGGCGTCGTCTTCGGTTCTGGTATAGATCTCCGGCTTGTGCGTCTGGGCAAAGGCCGTAACGCTCAGGGGTGTTGCTCCTTTGCTGATGACGGTGGCGAGATCTGCGCCGTAGCAGCCGAAGTCGAATAGAGCGCCTGCACCGTTCTGCTTGGGATCGGTGAGCCAGGGCAGCCACTCGGGGCCTACGCCGATCTCTTTCGGGCCTTCATGGCCGTCACGCACGAGAATCTTGCGGACTGTGCCGAGCTTGCCTGCGTGGACCTCCCGGAGGGCCTCAGCGTTTGAGTTGTACCAGGTGGTCTCGTAGTTCACCAGGACCTGCACGTGATTTTCCTGCGCGGCCTTGCGAATGGCAATGGCGTCTTCAACGGTGGTGGCCAGAGGCTTTTCAACCATGCTGTTCACGCCATGCTTTGCCGCAATCTCGATGACCTGCCGGTGCTCCGCGATGGTGCCATAGGCAAGAACCGCGTCCGGGTGCAGCTTGTCGATCATCGTCTCTTCATCTGTATAGAAGAGCGCCGGATCGAGTTTGTAATGGCTGCGGTACTGCTCGGCCAACTGCTGGTTTGGCTCAACGATTGCGACAAGCCTGGCGCTGGAACTGGTGGGAAGATTGTGCAAAAAACCACTTACATGGCCGTGCGTAAGGCCGACGATGGCAACACGGATAGGAGTTTCGGAAGCAGTTTGCGCGAGGAGAGAAACGGTTCCCGCGAAGATCAGCACAGTTGCAGTGAACAGCAGGCGGACAGAACGCAGCATATTAGTGTCTCAATCCTGAAAGGGAAATAGGATGCGCGGCCTCAAGGAGAGAGCGGCAAGCACAGCCATCGTATCGCGATGGACGGCGAGACGGCCATAGAAATGATCGAGGCACAGTCAAAGTTGTCAAAAAGGACACTCAATGCTGTTGGTCAGTTGTAGAAGAAAAGCCATTCCTATAAGCGGTGGATCGCTTCCGTTAAGCCGCGTTCGCAAACCTTATCCGGCAGCTACTGCTCTCCGGCCTGGATGAAGTGGCCGAAGAGCAATCGCAGCGACACTCAGTTACTCAGAAAGGAGGCGATCTTCTCATTGAGGAACTTCTTGTCGGCGGGGCTGGCCCCTGCGCCGGCGGGATGCCCCCACAGCGACGGAATCGGCATCAGGGTGCCGTGCGGTATGAACGCCGCTTCATACTGCGCGTCTTCCAACGGGAAGTACAGGTCAGTCGCCGAGGGCATGTAGAGAAACGGAACCTTGATTGACTGGAGTGCTTTCTCCACGTCGCCATTGAAGTTGGTGGGCTTTCCGTCGGCGAATGTGGTGTTGCCGACATTGTTTGACTCCCAGGTGCGCGCCTGGAGGATGTAGTTGTTCGCGTCCGCACTGAATCCCTTGCGGAAGCTGAACATATATTGCTCGAAGGTGGTACCGGGCTCTGAGTCGGTACGCCAGAGTTCCTTGCGCCACCACTCCTGCGAGTAGAGCCAGCCCGCCCACACCATGCCGAAAGCCTCCAGTCCCTTTGCAGGCTCGGTTTTGTAGTCACCGTTCATAAAGGCGGGGTCAGCGGTCAAAGCGGCTATCTGGCCTTCCAGCCGGACGATTCCGTGGCCGTAGGTCTTGGCGGTCCCGCTCGTCGCAACGGCCTTGTCCATGAATGTGGGATAGCTGACCGCCCACTGAAAGGCCTGCTGTGCGCCCATGGAGAAGCCAATGACTGCACGCATGTGCTGAATGTGCAGTTGCTCCGTGAGGAGTTGGTACACGGCGTTAACGTTATCGCGGATGGTCATGACCGGGAAGCGCGGCCCATCGAACGGCGGGGGCGTGTTTGACGGGGACGAGCTGCGCCCATTGCCGAAGAGTTCGGTAGTGATGAGAAATAATTTGGCGGGATCGAGCGCGCCTTCCGGGTAGGCGGCCGACTTTACCAGGAACTGATAGCCATTCATGTTCGCCATGTAGTGCGAGGGAAGCAGAACAGCATTGGAGCGATCGGCATTGAGCGTCCCGGTTGTGCCGTAGACGATGTGGGCCTCCGGCAAAACGACGCCGGACTCCGTCTTGAAATTGTGCAGAACAAATTCGTGGCGCTCGGGCATCTGCACCGCTGCATGGGCGGGAGATTGGCAAAAGGCCAGGACACTGACTGAAAAGGCGAGCAGGAAAATGAGACGGCGCATATTGAGAGAATATGCCGATTTCGCGACCGAGGGAATGCCGGGCTGCTATGAGTCCAGATTTTCCAAGGGTTGATCTCACAAGAACCGAGAGCTGACGATCCGATCCAACAATCGGGTGCATAGGCTCCTGTGACACCGCGTTCTGAGAACGCGTGCATGGTCAAAGAAACAGATCAAGGCATTCGTGGGTTGTGATGGAACTTACAAAAAGCAAAAGATGACGAATTTTTGATTGGTTGGGATCTGTGGCCGGTGGAAGGGGTGTTGTCCGTGCAGGATCGGAGAGCAGGTTTTTACAGCTCGCGCCGGCCTTCCATTGCGCGGGCCATTGTTACTTCGTCGGCATATTCGATGTCGCTGCCTGCGGGAACTCCTGTGGCGATGCGGGTGATTCGGACTGGTGTGATTTTCAGAGCACTGGCCAGCCATGTTGCTGTCGCTTCGCCTTCAAGGGTTGGGCTGGTTGCCAGGATTACCTCGTCGATTTCGCCGGCTTCGACGCGCTTGACCAGGCCTGCGGCCCGCAGTTGATCGGGCCCTACGCCGTGGAGCGGTGACAGCGTTCCGTGGAGGACGTGATAGACGCCCATGTACCCGCGGGTGCGCTCGATGGCTGCAATGCTGGTTGGCTCTTCTACCACGCAGACCAGCCGCTGGTTTCGCGCGGGACTTGCGCAATACACGCATGGGTCCACATCCGTCACGTTGTTACAGATGGAGCAGAGGCGCAAGCTGTTCTTCAGCGCCTCGACGGCTTCGGCCAGCGCCTTGGCGTCCGCGTCCGAGCCGCGCAGAATATGAAAGGCGAAGCGCTGCGCGCTCTTGGTGCCCACGCCGGGCAGCTTTTTCAGTTCTTCAATGAGCCTCGCCATGGGCTCCGCGTAACGTGACACGCCGCGCCCCTATCCCAATCCCGGTATATTCAGCCCGCCCAGCAGACTCTTTGCGCTTGCCTGCATGGCATCCTCGGCGCGCCGTCCCGCGTCATTCACCGCTGCCACTACCAGATCTTCGAGCATCTCCACATCCGCATTCGCCCCGCTCAGGCTCACGACAGCCGCGGGATCAATCCGGAGTTTGAGCAACTGCTTCTTGCCGTTCATCGAAGCCGTGACTGCGCCGCCGCCGCTTGAACCCTCTACGACGATCTGCTCCAGCTTGTGCTGCATCTCGTCTTTCATCTTGCTGGCCTGCGACAGCATCTCGGCCATCTTCAGCGGATTCATCATGGCAATTACTCCCTACCTACCTGGTCCGCAAATCCACCACGCTGCGAACCTCGGCGTTGAAGATCTCCTTCGCCTTCTGCACCAGCGGATGATTTAACGCCTCTTCCTGGATGCTTCCGGCGAGCGGCGTGGCTGATACCGGCGCTCCGGTGGCTCCGCCTTCGCCTGGCACCACCATAAACCGGGCCGGACCGCCCAGCCTCTGCAGCTCTGCGCGAATAATCTTCTCCGCTGCCTGATTCACCGTCAGCGCCAGCATCTTCTTGCCCAGCCCCGCGGCTTCAATGCGCAGATTTCCCACGTCGAGAATCCAGTTTGCCGCGCCCAGCAGCGTGGCTGCCGAGTGATGCCCGCCACTGGCCAGCGCTTGCACTACCGCGTTGCGTAGCGCGTCGGCACTCGGCGCGTCTCCAGTTGTCGGAATTGCTTCTGGCCGTGCTGCCGGAGCAGGAGCTTCTTCCACTGCTTCTTCTGGAACTGCCGCACCCACCAGAAATGGCATCGGGGCTTTTGCGGGCTGGGTCGCAGGTTCTTTGGGAGCCGTTACGGCAACTGTGCTGCTCTGCTTTATCGCCGGTGCGCTGCCCCAGTTTCCACCTCCGCCAAACGGAGAAAGGGAGGGGGCGGTACTCGGAGGCGCAGCAGAACTGGCAGTTGTTCCCGCAGTTGTAGGCTTTGCGGCAGACCTGGCCGGAGAACTGGGCGCGGAGCCTTTTATTGGCACGCCCGCTGCTACGCCGCTTAGAAATTCTTCCAGCGGCAGCAGTCTCTGCGCATGTACCAGCTTCAGCAGTCCCAACTCCAGGTGAAAACGCTGCTCTTGCCGGAAATTCAAATCATCAAAGGTCCGCAGCACAATCTGCAGATTGCGCGTAATCTCTTCTTCTGTAAATAGAGCCGCTGTCCGCGCTGCCCGCGCTCGTTCATCGGCTGAAATCTGCAGCAGCTCCGTCTCCGCGCCTCCGAGCTTTGCCATCAGCGCATTGCGCAGGTAGCGGACCATTTGCCGCGCCAGCGAGAGCGGACTGTGGCCGGCATTCAGCAGAACGTGCAGTTGCTCCATGAGCGTTGCGGCTTGACCTTCGGAGACCGCTTCCAGCAGGCGCTCAAAGACTGCGTTCGGCACCGATCCCATGAGGTCGCGAATCTGCTCAGTGGCCAGCCTAGGCTTTCCACTTTCTACGGGAGCCGATGCAATGGCCTGGTCCATGATCGAAAGCGCATCGCGCATGGAACCGTCGCCGGCCTCGGCCAGCAGCGCAAGGGCTGCTTCTTCGGCATCCACACTTTCGGCGATGGCGATGCTCTTGAGTTGCGCGAGAATGTCCTCAAATTTCACCGCATGGAAGCTGAAATGCTGGCACCGCGAGCGGATGGTCTGCGGGATATTCTCGGGCTCTGTGGTCGCCATCATGAAGACGACATGAGACGGCGGCTCTTCCAGCGTCTTCAGCAGCGCGTTAAATGCGGCATCCGTAATCTGGTGGGCTTCGTCAAGGATGTAGATTTTGTACTTGTCGCGGGCGGGTGAGTAACGGGCGGCGTCGCGGAGTTCGCGAATTTCATCGATGCCACGATTGGTGGCCGCGTCGATTTCGATGACGTCTACCGCATTGCCTTGACGGATCTCTATGCAAGAGTCGCAGGTGGCGCATGGCTCCGGTGTAGGGCGGTCGGGACTGCCGATTTCACTGCGGCAGTTCAGCGCACAGGCTAGGATTCTGGCGATGGTTGTTTTGCCGATTCCGCGATGCCCGCTGAAGATGTACCCATGAGCGATGCGGCCCTGGCTGAGCGCATTCAGAAGCGTCCGCGTTACGTGGTCCTGACCCGCCACATCGGCGAACCGCTGCGGACGATACTTCCTGGCCAGAACCTGATACCCCATCGCACTTGCTCCCCGTCACGTTCTCAAGCGATTGTATCGTTCCGGCCCTGACGAATTTTTCACATGATCGCGGTCATGCCGAGTGCGGCACAGGATCTGCGTAGAGTCTCTTGGTTTCAAGTCCCTCAGTCGCTCTTCCTGGCTTTTTTCCGCTTTTTCACTTCGTCCACGGAAAACATGGTCCCCTTGCACTTTGCCGTACCGCAGTTGCAAATCTGCTCGTCGTCGTCGCCGTCGTAGAGGTGGTAGTCGTAGGTAATCTCAGTCCCCGCTGCTATCTCCTTGATGGCCTTGATCCACACGCGGCCCCGCACTACTTCAGTCTCGCAATTGGGCTCACAGCTGTGGTTGATGAACATGGCCGTGCAATGGCCATCTATAACCAGATCGCCGTTTCCGAGTCCAAATAGATAGGTGAGGGGCGCGTCCTGATACATCTCGTCCGCCTCGTCTTTGCTGATGCGTGGGCCGGTGTATTCGGCGATGCGCCGGCCCCTGCCAATACGGGTGGTTGTATAGCAGCCGGCGGCGTGAATTGCGGATGAGCGGACGATAAGTGCCATGCGGTTGTGCGATGCTTTCCTTAGAGATGATTTTTCCGGTTCAGATTGGACCGTATGGACCGCATCCTAACATTGATTGGCTGGTTGTAAAGGAGCAGTTGCAGTTGTCATGAATCAGCGGCATACACATCGCGCCGTTTTCGCCTTTGGGTTCCGTGCCTCTTTCATTGCGGCTGGGCTCTTGCTCTTGGCTGAAGGGAGGGGCATTGCTGCCCAGCAGCAGCCAGCTCCCGCGCAGCAGTCTCCAAAGCCCGCCAACAACAACGATTTCCCTGTGGACACGAACAGCGTCCCCGTTGTGCCGTCGAACGGCATTAATCCTGCGGGGAATGCGTCCAATTCCGCGCCGGGGTCCTCGTCCGGCTCCGCCTCGGCTTCTTTTATGCCGCCGCCCGTGCTTCCCGGTGAAGACGCCGATCCTGTCCGCTCGCCCGAAGACCCGGTAGCTGAGGGACCCGCCTCGACTGGAGATGCCTCCAGCTCCAGCAGCCTTGCCGGTCTCGCCCGCGCCCTTGATCCGCCGGATGAAGATACGGCCACAGCGGACACCGATCAGGGCAAACGCCGCCGCGGACGCAATGCAGCTCCCCAGCCGCCCGAGCACAAGGAAACCGCCAAGGAAGACGTGGACGTTGGCAACTACTACCTAAGCACAAAGAACTGGCATGCCGCGCTTTCGCGCTTCCAGTCGGCCCTCATCCTTGCCCCTGAAAACCCCGATGTTTACTGGGGGCTTGCGGAGGCACAGCGGAATCTGAAGGACTACACGTCGGCCAAGGCTAATTATCTGAAGCTTCTCGATTACGATCCGGACAACAAGCACGCCAAAGATGCTCGCAAATCGCTTAAAGATCCCGATGTGGCGAATGCTGCGCCGCAGAAGTAGCTAAAAGCCGGATAGCCGCAGGTAGGCGTCGATGATTTGCTGACCCCATAGACTGCTTATGATTCCGCCGATGCATAGGAAGGTTCCCAGCGGCAGTTTGCTTGTGGCCCAGGATTCTTTGTTGCGGTTTGGCGTGACAAGCATTGCTATTGCCACGAATGCGCCGATTACTATGCCGATAAAGAAGGCTAGCAACGCGCCGGGTAGACCTAGCCATGCTGCGAGCATTGCCATTAGCTTGGCGTCACCGAGGCCGAGGCCTTCTTTATGGCGGATTAGTTGATAGAGCCAGCGGATGAGGAGGATTAGTAGCATGGCAATGATGATCGCTATCGCCGACCGGATTGCGAGTGCTTTTACTGAATGAAATTCTGGAGGTCTTCCTCTGATGGCCCAGATGAGAAACGGTTGATCTACGACATAAAAAGGTAAAAGAGAATAGAAGAAACCCGCCAGAATTCCAGGTACGGTAAGCCAATCGGGCAGCCAAAGATTGCCGGCGTCAAGCACAGCCAGTGCTACGATGACCCAATAGAAAATCAGTCGTGCAATTAGCGCCGCAATATAAAAATATCGCCCTGAAATGTCTTCATTCGGACTAAGTATCGATTGGTATTGGAACGCCACCCAGGCCCACAGCGCTCCTACACTAAGTTCTACTAATATGTAGCGCGCGCTGATTGACACTCCGCAGGTGCGGCAACGGCCGCGGAGGGCTAGCCAGCTTATGACCGGCACGTTTTCCCACCATGTGAGGGTGCGGCCGCAGGTGCGGCAGCGGGAGCGCGGCTTGACTACGCTTTCGCCTTCCGGCCAGCGGGTGAGGCAGACGTTTAGAAAGCTTCCGAAGATCAGGCCGAAAAGACCGGCGAAGATTGTTCCCAGAATTCGCATTGCAGAGAGTCGAGTATAAATATCGGCGCGACTGGTTTGCTGCGCCGTTGTTGTAGTGACGCATATTCGTCTTCATCCGTTTGACCGAAGCACGTTAGAATGAAAAAGATGGATTCCGGACGCAGCCAACCTACGCAGCCCCCAGGTGGCCTGGCGCAGAAATCTGCCCTTAAATCGAACGCCTCGGAATCCGACCCGTCACAGGCTGCCGCTCTCTTCGCCCAATCTGTCGAAATCATGGCTCGGCTCCGCGCGCCCGGCGGCTGCCCCTGGGACCGCGAGCAGACCTTCGATACGATCCGCAAGTACACCCTGGAAGAGACCTACGAGGTCTTCGACGCCATTGAGCGGCGCGACTTTCCGCATCTTGCCGAAGAGCTTGGCGATCTGCTGCTGCAGGTGTTGTTTTATGCGGAGATGGCTGCGAATGACGGCCACTTCACTATCGCGGAAGTCCTGGACCACCTTAACCGCAAGCTGATCCGGCGACATCCGCATGTGTTCGGCGAGGAAGCTTCTCGTGCTGCCGGTAACCAGGCTGTGGTTGATGCGAATGTGGACGGGGCGGCGGGTGTTCTGCGCAACTGGGAAGAGATTAAAGCCGCTGAAAAGGCCGGCAAGGCAGCAACCGAGGCCGGTCGAACGTCGAGATTGCAGGAAGTCCAGCGTGGGCAGCCCGCACTTTCGGAAGCCGCTAAGCTCGGCTCTAAAGCTGCCAAATCCGGCTTTGACTGGCTCGACTGGCGCGGGCTTCTACCGAAGCTCGCCGAGGAAACCGCCGAGCTGGAGACTGAGGCTGCTGCCAACCCGCCAGACAAGCAGAAGGTCGAATCCGAGCTCGGCGATCTGCTGTTTACTGCCGTCAATCTCGCCCGCCATCTCGGGGTCGATGCCGAAATGGCTCTTCGCGGATGTAACCTCCGATTCCGCCAGCGCTTTGCGGAAATGGAGCGCACTGCCTTGAAGCCCCTGGAAGAGCTTTCTTCAGTGGAGCTTGAGGCACTCTGGATTAAAGCCAAGAAAACATTGGCTGAAGCCAAAGTAGAGCCATGACTCAGACAGCCGACCCCATTCTTATCCGCTCCTGCCAGGGCCGCGAGGAATTCGAAGCCTGTGTCCAGCTCCAGATCGATACCTGGGGCTATGACCCGGCAGACCTTATTCCGAACCGGTCCTTTATGCTGGCGCAAAAGATCGGCGGACAGGTCATGGGAGCCTTTGATACCCAGCAGCCCGGCGTGCCCGATCAGGGAAATGCTACCTCGCTCGTGGGTTACGCGCTGGCAATACCAGGGATCAAACCGAAAAGTGAAGGCCCTGAGGGCTACCTGCATTCCCACATGCTGGCTGTCAGTGCCGCATATCGCAACCGTGGCCTCGGGGTCAGGCTCAAGCTCGCCCAGCGCGAGGAAGCTCTTTCCCGCGGCATTCGCCGTATGGAATGGACCTTCGATCCATTGGAGATAAAGAACGCTTTCCTAAATATCCACAAGCTGGGCGCCATCATTCGCCGTTATTATCCAGATTTTTATGGTGTATCCTCATCTCGTCTCCAGGGTGGACTCCCAACGGACCGCCTGGTGGCTGAGTGGTATCTGGATTCGCCTCATGTGATGGCCGTCGTTGAGGGCAAGGCCGGTGCCGAGTACAGAATTGAGGAACGCTACAAGATTCAGGAATGCATTGTCGTTCCGGCTTCCATCTACCAATGGAAGGTGTCGGACAAGGATCGGGAACGCGCCGCGGCGGTTCAGCTCGAAAACCGTGGCAGGTTTCAGCAGGCCTTTGCGCGCGGACTGGCAGTAATCGGCTTTGAGCGCGATGCCGAAGGGAACGGAATCTACGAGCTTACGCAACTGGCGGAAGTGAAATCACGTATTCCATCTGTATAAGGATTCATCCAGATCATGAAAATAGACGGCATTGTTCTCCGCGAACTTCATATTCCCCTTCTTCGTCCGTTTGAAACCAGCTTCGGCGTTACGCGTGACCGGCGGGTGCTGCTTGCGGAAGTCCGGTCTGAAGGCCTTACCGGCTGGGGCGAGTGTACCGCCGGCGAGCATCCGCATTTTTCCTACGAATCGACCGATACCGCGTGGCATGTTCTGCTGCACGAGCTTGGACCCTCGCTTGCTGCGGCAGAAACCGTGGAGCATGGCGGCGAAGTTCCCACAATTTTAAAGCTGGTCCGCGGCCACCGCATGGCCAAAGCTACGCTTGAAAACGCTATCTGGGATCTCGAAGCTCAGCGGGAAGGCCTCCCGCTTTCGCGACTGCTTGGCGGCGTCCGGGACATCATCCCCTGCGGCGTTTCACTTGGCATTCAGAAGAGTATTCCCGATCTGCTTGCGGTCATTGAGAAAGAGCTGGCAGCCGGCTATCAGCGCATCAAGCTCAAGTGCAAACCGGGCTGGGATGTGCAGGTCTTTGAGGCCGTCCGCAATCGCTTTCCAGGTATTACTCTTTCCTGTGACGCCAATTCCGCCTATCGGCTCCGCGATGCCGACTACGTCGCCACCTGGGACGTCTTCGATTTGCTGATGATCGAGCAGCCGATGTGGCACGACGACTTCTTCTATCACTCCATCCTGCAGAAGAGGCTCAACACGCCTATCTGCCTCGATGAGTCCATCAACAACCGCCGCGATGCTCTGGCCGCCATCGAGAATGAGTCCTGCCGCATCATCAACATCAAGCTCGGCCGCGTGGGTGGATTCTCTGAGGCCATCGCGGTACATAACGCCTGTCTTGAGCGCGGCGTTCCGGTGTGGTGTGGAGGGATGCTGGAGTCCGGCATTGGGCGCTCGCACAATATCGCTATTTCGTCACTCGAAAATTACTCGCTGCCCGGCGACGTATCCGCTTCGGCCCGCTACTGGAAGGAAGACATCATTGAGCCCGAGGTGACCGTTACTCCGCAGGGTGAGATTATTCTGCCGGATACTCCGGGGCGTGGATACGAGGTTCGCTATGACCTTATTGAAAGGCTTACTGTGCGCAAGGAGACTGTGCGCACCTTAGTCACCGCGTAGGCAGGCTTTTTTGTTCCCTGTCCCCTATAACCTGCATATCGGGAACTTCCAGTTCCTGATACGCGTACACTATCTCCGGCAGGGCAACTTCCGCCGCTAATCTGCGTCTCAATCCGGAGAGGCAGATTGTGCAGCAAGTCAGTGTCTGCCGGAGGAAAACTTCAAGTGACTTCCCAGGAACAGCAACTCCTGACCCAGCTTACCCAGCGCATCAACCAGACCCAGCTCCAGGACAAGGATCCCGACGCCCAGAATCTTCTGGGCAAGGAGCTTGGCGCCAACTCTGACGCGCTCTACATTCTCGCGCAGACCGCCCTCATCCAGGACATGGCTCTCCAGCGCGCTAACTCGCATGTCGCCGATCTTGAAAAGCAGATTGAGGATTTGCAGCAGCAGCTTCAGGAAGACGAGCAGCAGATTGACCAGCTCCAGCAGGTGCAGCAGCGGCAGCAGCCAGCGAAACCAACCAGCTTTCTTGGACGCTTATTTGGCGATCCTCAGCCCGCTCCTGCGCAGGCTCAATATCAACCCGTCCCTCAATCACCGCAAGGCGCTCCTCAGTATCAGCCCGTGCAGTACGCGCCTCAACAGCCGCAATATGCGCAGCCTCAGTACGTTCAGGCTCAGCCGCAGTACATTCCAGCGGCTCCCATGATGGGCGGACCTATGATGGGGGGGGCGGGCATGATGGGCGGCCAGCCCAGCTTCCTTCGTTCCGCCATGCAGACAGCGGCGGGCGTCGCTGCTGGAACGCTGGCGATTGAAGGCATTGAATCGCTCTTTCATGGAGGGCATTCCGGCTTTGGTGGCTATGGTGGTGGTTTTGGCGGCGGCTTCGGCGGAGGGTTTGGTGGCGGTGAACGCCCTACCGAAGAGGTTGTCAACAATTACTATGGCGACTCTCCTGAACGCGAGCATCGTGACTTCAGTGGAGGCGATCGCTACGAGGGGGAACATCACGAAGGCGGCGAGCGCTTTCATGATGCCAGCTATGAAACCTCCGGCGATTACAACCGCGGGGATGATCGCGGCAATGACCGCAACTATGCCGATGACAGCCTGAGCGACGACACCGCCTCCGCCGACAACAGCGTCTCTGACGTGCAGTTGGACGACAGCGGCGGCTATGACAACAACGACGTGCAGTAGACCTGCCGCATCAGCACTTCCTCAATCGCATCGCAGGCGGAAGCTCTACCATCTTCCGCCTGCATCGCATCGCGCATCGCGCCGGCCCGTCGCACAAACGATTCCTCTTCCAGTAGCCGCCTCAGCGCCTTTTCCGCTCGCTCCGCCGAATAGCGTTTGCGCGTAATCGTGAGACCCGCACCCATCCTCACGATCCGTGCTGCCTGGTCTGGCTGATCCCATCCATACGGAACAATCAGCATCGGTTTTCCTGTTCGCATCGCCATGCCCGTTGTTCCCGCGCCACCCTGATGCACAATCACCGCGCAGCGCGAAAAGACCTCTGAGTACGGCGCGTAGCGTGTCACAAATATGTCCGGCCCCGCGACGTGCTGAGTTTCATCTGCCCCTACCAACAACGCTCGCTGTCCCAGCTTTCTGGCAGCCTGAATGCTCTCCGCATAAAAATTCCCTGGGTTGTATACCGCCGTCGATCCTTGCGTAAAAACAATGGGCGGTGCGCCGTTTGCGAGAAAGCTTTCCAGCTCGCCTGAGAGCGCCTCACCGGCGCTTGATTGGTCATGAAGAACAAATCCCGGCTGCACCGTATTCGCAGGCCAATCCAACTGCGGTCTGGCCAGTTGGTGAGAGAACAGCGCCAGCACCAGCTCCGGCGAAAATTTGTCCGCAAACAGCGGATTGCGCCCCGGCTCTAATCCTTCTTTCGTGCGTAGCTCTCGAATCGGCTTCCACCAATGGTCTATCGCCAGACTGCTCATCCGCAGCATCACGCGATGCGCTCCCGGCCCCATCCAGCGCAGATACCGGAGCTCCGGCACATTCGGCAGCACGGGAGGGTCATAGACGGAGAAGAGTGTGCATGGCGAAAGAATTGCAGAGCCCCACGTCAGACGCAGCTTTTCCGCTACCAGTGGAGCGGGGTACACCATCTCGCCGGCAATCATCATGTCCATACCGTCCGCTGCCGCCAGCAGATCGTCATACGTGTCGCGCAAATGCGGCAACACCAGCTTGCGCAGCAGAATCTCTGTTCCGCGCCGCATGTCTTCGCATTGCGCTATCAGTGTTGTGTCCTGTGGATTCCAGTCTGGCCGCAGCGGCCGGAACCCAAGCCCGAATCCCTCGATCTTCTCGCGATAAAACGGCGTGCTGGCAATGCAAACGATGTGGCCGCGCCGCTTCAGCTCCAGCGCCATCCCAATGACAGGATGCAGGTCACCCAGCGAGCCAAGGCTCGCAAATAGAATTCGATGTTGAGATTTCTCAATTATCATGGCTGATTCAGCGCGCGCCGGTCATTGCGTCCATTGCATCGCACAGCGCAATTCCGCAATCCTTCAGTTCCGGCGTCGCCCGGTCCCTGTCCCCTTTGTTATACTTAGAGGGTTTGGCGCATACCTGCGCTTCATATAATCAACAACACGTACTCGAGGTTTTCCCATGTCCGGCCATTCGAAATGGGCGACAATCAAACACAAAAAGGGCGCGCTCGATGCCAAGCGCGGCAAGACCTTCACTCGCCTGATTAAGGAAATCACCATTGCCGCCAAAGGCGGCGGCGGAGATCCTGACGGCAATCCGCGACTTCGCACTGCCGTGCTCGCGGCCAAGGCTGAAAACATGCCTGCCGACAACATCAAGCGCGCCATCCAGCGCGGCACCGGCGAGCTTGAAGGCGTCAACTACGAGGAAATCACCTTCGAGGGCTACGGACCCGGCGGCGTGGCCGTCGTCGTTGAGACCCTCACCGACAACCGCAACCGCACGGTCAGCGAAATCCGCCATACGTTCTCGAAGAACGGCGGCAATCTCGGTTCCACCGGTTCGGTTCTGCACATGTTCTCGAAAAAGGGCCTCATCGCCATTGAAAAATTCGCGGCCGATGAAGACACCCTGATGAACATCGTCCTCGAGTACGGCGGCGAAGACCTGAACGACGAAGGCGACAGCTGGGAGATCCTCACAGATCCCGCCTCTTACGAGGCTGTGTCGGAAGCCGTCAAGGCTGCAGGCATCGCCACCGTTGCCAGTCAGGTCACCATGATCGCTTCCACATACACGAAGCTCGAAGGTTCGCAGGCCAACGCCATGGTCCGTCTGCTTGAAGCCCTGGAAGACTTCGATGACACCCAGAACGTCTATTCGAACTTCGACATGGATGAGGTCGAGGTCGCGGATTGAGCCACTACCAGAACCGGAATGAGGCCGCCTGCATCCCGGGGCGGCTTTTTTCATGAGATGCTGAGGTCCATACCATGCGGAGAACCACGTTGAAACCATTTCTGAAGATTGCCATGTGTGCATCCGCGCTCTTTGTTGCAATTAGCTCGCATGAGCTTTTCGCGCAGACCACGATGAGCAATGACTCCTCTAGTGCGGCGGCAGAAATTACCAGCAAATCAGTTTACTGCTGTGGCTTGCATGATGATCCCGTTAAACCTGCGGAATCGCCAGTAGCTGAAGTCAGCACGCGGAGATCCTGGGAAATATCCCCATTCCTTTCCTATGCCAACGGCCTTCCGGACAACGACAGCGCCGATCAGCGCCAGGACTTCCGCTTTCTTATGGGCGGCGTTGAGGTCGGCAAGATACTCACTCCCGTCGTCCACGCCGGTCCTTTCAGTGGGCAGTTTCACTTTGCCGGCAACATTATGCCGCTATGGCAGGCCTTCACGCCCGCCTCGCATGAGCAGGTCTACACCAACTGCCCTCTTACGGTCCCACTGGAACCCAGCGGTGCCTGCACGCTGGAGGTCGGCGGCGGAATCTATCACGGCATCAGCATCACGCCTGTCATCTTCCGCTGGAACTTTCTCACCCGCTCGCGCCGCATCCAGCCCTGGTTCCAGGCTGCCGCAGGCGTCATCTACACTACCCACAAGTTTCCTCCGGACTTCTTCGTCCCGCCCGGCACGCCCGGCGGCACCTCTGTCTGGAATTTCTCGCCTCAGGGAGGCATCGGTCTCCGCTATTTCACGCGCTCCCGCCGTTCCATCGACTTCGGCGTCAACGCGGTCCACATCTCGTCCGCCTCGCTGGGCGATAAGAACCCCGGCGTCAACGCCAGCATCCAAGTTCAGGTTGGTTACACCTTTTGGAAATAGAGCAGTGGTCGGAGATCGGAAAGATCTCTAACCTCTCAAACTCGGATGAGTCAGAAAGCTCCCTCGGTCGCTGAACAAAAGGGCACAAAAACCGATCTCTGACTCCTGATCTCTGACATGAGCGAAGCGAATCCCATCATCGAATGCGTTCCCAACTTCTCTGAGGGCGCAGATTCACGCAAGGTCGAGGCTATTGTCTCCGCCATGCGCGTCGATGGTGTGCATCTCCTCGACTGGTCTTTGGACCGCGACCATAACCGTTCCGTCGTCACCGTCGCCGGCCCGCCTTCAGCCGTCATCGAATCCGCCGTTCGCGGAGCTGGGAAGGCTGCCGAGCTCATTGACCTTACCATCCAGAAGGGCGTCCATCCCCGCATCGGCGCGGCCGACGTCATTCCATTCGTTCCAATCTCCGAAATCAAGCTCGATCAGTGCGCTTTGCTCGCTCGCCAGGCCGGTATGGAAATCTGGCGACGCTTCGGCGTTCCTGTCTATTTCTATGAGGCGGCGGCCTCGCGCCCGGATCGCTCCAACCTCGAAGATGTCCGTAAAGGCCAGTTTGAAGGACTTCGCGACGTTGTTCGCAAAGACTCCTCGCGCCGTCCCGACGTCGGCGGTCCCACGCTCCATGCCACCGCCGGAGCCTCCGCCGTGGGCGCGCGCAAGTTCCTCGTGGCCTACAACATTTTTCTCAATACTGCCGATGTCGCTATCGCCCGTGCCATCGCCAAAGATATCCGCGCCTCTGCCGGCGGGCTCAAAGGCGTCAAAGCCCTCGGCGTCCTTGTCCATGGCCGCGCCCAGCTCACCATGAACATTACAGATTTCGAGGTCACGCCGATCTCGCGCGTCCACGCCCGCGTTGCCGCTCTAGCCGCCCGCCACAAAACCGCTCTCGCGGAAGGCGAAATCATCGGTCTTGTTCCCAACGCCGCCTGCGAGCACGATTCCGACTGGATGAGTCAACTCGGCCACTTTGACCCCGCCACCAAAATCCTCGAGCGCCGCCTTGAAAACCCGCTCCCCTGGCCAAATGGCTCCAGATAAGCCCTCCTACAGCCGCATTGATGAGCGGCCAGAGTACCTGTCGCGTCTTATTTCATAGAACGGTACAATAAGAATCAGAAGGAACCTGCTCTTGCGTAACTCTTTTAAGCTCATCTCCGCCCTCGTTCTCGCGCTGTGTGCTGCGACCTCTCATGCCGCCCAGCTCTCTTCCGACGCGCGCGCTGCCATCCCCCGCGACGTTCGCCAGCTCGTCGTCATTGACTATCGCGCCATGCAGAACTCTGACACTGCCATGCAGCTCCGCGACCGCGTCATGCCTCCCGAGTTGAAGCAGTTTGACGAGGCGCTTCGTAAGTCCGGCCTCAATGACAACCATGATGTCGATCAGCTTGCCTTTGCGCTCTTTCATGCCGGCAGCAGCAAGGATGCTGATGAAAGCGTCACCCTTGGCATTGCGCAGGGACAATTCGATACGGACGCCATCCTCGCTGGCTTCAAAAAGCGCGGCGTCAAGCCCCAGCTCGTTCGCACGAACAAAATCTACCCCATGGCCAAGTCCGGCATGATGCTCTGCTTCCTCGATCAGTCCAGCATGATCTTCGGCGGCATTGACGCCATCAAGGCATCCCTGGATGCCCACGACGGCAATCAGCAGAGTCTTCTCGCCAACCAGACCCTCATGGATGCCATGCGCTCCACTGACTCGGAAGCTCTCTGGAGCATCCTCGACGCGCAGGGCACGCAGAACATGATGAAATCGGTTCTGGGCGAAGCCGGCTCCGTTGCTGACTACGAATCCGTCCGCAAGCGGCTTCAGGTCTCCTGGTACGGCATGGACTTCACTCATGGCGTCAAGTTCAGCCTGACCATCGTTACAGGCGACGGCTTTGCCGCCGCAACCATCTCCTCGCTGCTTAACGCTGCTGTTCTTTATAAAAAGACCACTGGCGATACTACGGAAAAGGTGGCTCTGGCTGATACCAACGTCACCTCCAGCGCGGGCAAGCTTCTTGTTTCGTTCTCCGCTTCCGATTCTGATTTCGCCAGCCTTCTCAAATCCTCTCTTTTCCAGAGCATGGTTCGATAGGGCCGAGAGTAGAGAATCTATAGCCTCGCCGCGACCGGCGAGGCTTTGGTTTTTTGCGCCTGGGACGGCTTTTATAGTTTTGCCCTTATCTATACCAGATCCCTATTCCCTCAGCTCTTCCCCCGCGTGTTACTGTGATTCCTTAGCAACACGGGCCCCGAATCCAACACTAGATTCATTGAAGCAATGAGCCCACCCGAGGAGCAGCTTTTCAGCCAGACCGTCGATATGTCGCCCGAGCAGCGCGCTGAGTTTCTCGCCGCCGCCTGTCAGGGCGATCCTGCGCTCCGCCAGACCGTAGAAATGCTGCTTGTCGAAAATGATAGGCGTAAGAGCGCTTCCGCTACCCCGCTGCTTGATCGCAACGCCACTGCGCCTCCGGTGGATTTTCCAGTCGACGGCAGCCACATTGGCCGCTATACCATCCTGCAGCCGATTGGCATGGGCGGCATGGGCGTTGTCTATCGCGCCCGCGATGAAAAGCTCGAGCGCGAAGTCGCCATCAAAATGCTCTCTCCCGGCGTGCTTTCGAATAGCGAAGCTCGCCGACGCTTCCGCGTTGAAGCTCTTGCCCTGGCGCGTCTCAATCATCCTCATATTGCCGCCGTCTATGACGCCGGTGAGCAGGATGGCCAGGACTACATCGTCATGGAGCTCGTTCATGGCGAGACGCTCTCAAACCGCCTTCGCAGCCTTCGCCCGCTCGACATCCAAACCGCCTCGCAGATCGTTCTTGAGATTCTGGATGCGCTGCGCGAGGCTCACGCGCAAGGCGTCGTGCACCGCGACCTCAAGCCCGGCAACATCATGATTACCTCCCGCGGCCATGCCAAGGTTCTCGACTTCGGCCTCGCTCGCATGCTCCAGGCTGACCTCAGCACGACGCAAACCCAGGGCATCGCCGGCACACCCATGTACATGTCGCCCGAGCAGGCTCTTGGGGCGCCTGTAGACGCCCGCACCGACCTCTGGAGCCTCGGCGTCATCTTTTATGAAACTCTTACCGGCCAGACGCCTTTTCGCTCTGACAGCACCGTTGGCCTGCTGCACGCCATTACACAATCTCCGCTGATACACGTCCGTCAGTTGCGCCCCGACCTTCCGCCCGTCGCTGACGCCATCATCACCCGCGCGCTCGAAAAAGATCCCGGCAAGCGCTACCAATCCGCCGAAGAGATGTACCGCGATCTCGCGCGTCTCGTTACGCCCCTCGAAGTTGCCCCCGGTCCGCGCTGGCAACAGCCGAAGTGGATGCTTGGCGGCTTCGCGCTCATTCTTATCGCCACGGCCCTTGGCGGATGGGGTCTCTGGCGTCACGTCGCCGAGCGCCACTGGGCGCGCGTTGAAGCTCCCGCACAGATTGAGGCGGAACTCGCCGCCTGGCATTCGCTCGAAGCACAGGCCTTGCTCGCTCGCGCGCAGAAGGCGCTGCCATCCGATCCCGCGCTCCAACAGATTGAAGAAAACGACACGCTTCTCGTTGCAGTCACCTCGGATCCCACCGGAGCCACAGTCGCCATCCAGGATTACACTCTTCCGCAAAGTTCCTGGAATATCCTCGGAACCACGCCCCTTGCAAACATCCGCATTCCCAAAGCCCGCTTCCGCTGGAAGCTGACCGTGCCCGGCGGCCAGGAAAGCATCCTTGCTCCGCAGACGGATGAAGCGATGCATTTCCAGCTTGCCAACAGCGCCTCCGCGCCTGTCGGCATGGTCTACGTTCCGCCAGGAAACTTCGCAGACTACGTCGCATTTCTCGGCTGGCTTGCTCCAGCACCGCTCCCTGCCTTCTACATCGACCGCACAGAAGTTACCAATCGCGCCTATCAGCAGTTCGTCGATGCCGGGGGTTACTCCAACGCAAAGTATTGGCCCGCGCAGATGGAAAAGGACGGCCACAACCTTGCCGTGGCCGCTGATTTCACGGATGCCAGCGGACGTCCCGGTCCTGCCACATGGACCGCCGGTCACTACCCGGAAGGGCGGGCCGATTATCCCGTCGCCGGCGTCAGTTGGTATGAAGCCGCAGCCTACGCCGCGTGGGCCGGCAAGAGCCTGCCCGTGCTGAGCCAGTATTACCGCGCCTCACCGCCGGACCTCACCGGTCCCACAGCAGCCATGAGCAATCTCGGCGGCTCTTCTGTTGCCCCCGTGGGCACATTCAAGGGCCTTGGTCCTTACGGCACCGTCGATATGGCCGGCAACGTTCGCGAGTGGATAGCCAACATCGTCGACGACAAGCTGCGCTTCGCGCTCGGTGGCTCATGGCAGTCTGCGGCATACATGTCAAATGAGCCTGAAGCCTTCTCGCCGTTGGATCGCTCCGTGGGCACCGGTTTCCGTTGCGTAAGCAACCTCGGCCCGCTCCCCGATGCCGCAGTCAAGCCTTTCCACCGCACCTTGCGTGATTTCTCCGCTTACAAGCCCTCCAGTGACGATGTCTTTCGCGCCTACAAAGTCATGTACGACTACGCGAAGACGCCGCTCAATCCTCAGGACCTCGGCATCGTCAAGGAAACCGCCGACTGGCGCGAAGAGAAAGTCGTCATCGGCACGGCGTACAACGGCGAGCGCATGGCCGTCTACCTCTTTCTGCCAAAGCGCGTGAAGCCGCCCTACCAGACCGTGCTCTTCTTTCCCAGCGCGCGCGTCTACTTTCAGCCAGCGGATTCTGTCTACCTTGGAGACATGCAGTTCTTCGATTACGTCGTCCAGAGCGGCCGCGCCGTCGCCTACCCCGTCTATCAGGATACTTACGAGCGCCGTCTCAAATATTCCATGCCTGGCGGTTCGCAGGCCGTCGCCCTCACCGCCAACTGGTACAAGGACGCGGGGCGCACGCTCGACTATCTCGTAACCCGCAAGGACATTGATTCCAGCCGTTTTGCTTACCTCGGCGTGAGCATGGGCGCGGCTGACGGCGTCATCGTCTCCACGCTTTTGCAGGACCGGCTCAAAGCTGTCGTCTGGCTCGATGGCGGCTACTTCATTGAGCATCCGCCCGCGGGCGGCGACCAAGCCGACTTCGCCCCGCGCATGAAGAAACCCGTGCTCATGGTCAACGGCAGGTACGATTACGACTTTCCGCTCGATCAGTCGCAGACCCCACTCTTCAACATGCTTGGCACGCCTGCCGCGGACAAAAGCCACGTAGTTATGGACACTCCGCATGACGTGACGGAAAACCGCCCGGTTCTCGTCCACTCTGTCATCACCTGGCTCAATAAATACCTCGGCAAAATCTCGGAATAGCCGCCTCTCCTGGTTCTTACATAGGAAAATCAACTTCGGTATTGCGTATTACAGGCGCACTCAAGCATATTCAGGTGTTATGCGTACTGAAGCTTCAGGAAAGGCGCAATATGGACGATGTGCGTGACGAGTTCGAGAACGAACGTGCAGAGCAAGCCGGCGAAGATTGCACCCCGCTCGACCGCCGAAGCTTTCTGCGGCTCGGCACTGCCGCTGCCGCCGTTTCCGCATTGGGGCAGAATCATGTATATGCGCAGGCAGGTGGGCAGATGAGTAATGTTCCGCGCGAGAACTGGAGCAGCACTCTGCGCTATCACACGGATCACGTCTTTCAGCCGGAAGATGTTGCCGCAGTGGTCAAAGACGTCGCGTCAACGGCTCACCTGCGCGCTTTGGGAACCCGGCACTCATTCAACGCGATTGCGGATTCCACCTCTGCGCAGATTTCCATGCTGGGCCTCAAAACAATCGAGGTTAACGCTTCCGCACACATGGTCCGCGCAGGCGCGGGCGTTCGCCTCGGCGACCTTGCTATTGAAATCGACAAGCAGGGCTGGGCATTGCATAATCTTCCCTCGCTGCCGCACATTTCGCTTGCCGGTTGCATCTCCACCGGAACTCACGGCTCAGGCATTCACAACGGCAATATCTCTACGGCAGTACGTGAGGTTGAATTTGTAGGCGCGGATGGCAAGCTGCACAAGCTCTCACGAGACCACGATCCCGCAATTTTTCCGGGTGCAGTCGTGGCGCTGGGAGCACTCGGCGTCATCACGCATCTCACGGTGAATGTGCAGCCTCGCTTCGAAATGGCGCAGGTTCTCTACGAGAATCTTTCCTTCGACACGCTCGAATCGCACCTCACCGACATCATGGGAGCCGCATACAGCGTCTCGCTATTCACTCATTGGCAGGGCAACAAGGCAGATCAGGTGTGGCTGAAGTATCGAGTAGCCCAAGGAACAAAGCCGCCGATGCCAGCCACGTTTCACGGGGCCACTCTGGCAGAGAAAAAGCTGCATCCGGTGGGCAGAGAAGTGGACGCCACTTCCTGCACTGAGCAGGGAGGCTCAATCGGCCCGTGGTATGAACGGCTGCCGCACTTCAAGCTAGCTTTCACGCCCTCTGTCGGACATGAAATCCAGACTGAATACTTCGTCCCGCTTGAGAAGGGCTATCAGGCCATCCGTGCCGTGGAGACTCTGCGCGACCGCATTACGCCTCATCTTCTCGTCACCGAGCTTCGAACCATCGCAGCCGACGATCTCTGGCTCAGCATGGCGTATCAGCGCCCCTCGCTGGCCATTCATTTCACATGGAAACCCGAAGAAGCCGCTGTGCAGGAACTGCTTCCTCAGATCGAAGCCAAACTCGCTCCATTCGATCCGCGTCCGCACTGGGCCAAGGTCTTCACGATTCCGAAGGATCAGCTCCAACGCGCTTACGCCCGCTCAGGCGATTTCCGTAAACTTGTCATGACCTACGATCCAGATGGAAAGTTCACGAATGAATTTTTGCGCCGGTCGATTCTTTAAGCTTGTCCAAGGTAACTTGCACGTTTTTACCGAAAACTAAAATCTGCCTTGTCGGCGGGCAGAAGCACAATTGCGAGCTTTCCTTCCTGCTTCTCTACAAGCGCGGGTCCTGTAATCTGCGCCTGGTGCCGGTCACGAGCCGTGTACTCGACTTTTACCTCTCCTGATCCCTGCACCTGGATGCTCGAATGCACTACCTGGCCTGCCGCCACCGAATCCGCGCCAAAACTCGCATTGGGGTAATCCACCTCCAGCAGCCGGATCTCCGCTCCCGTTCGGTTCTCTACTGTAATCTCAACGTGATGCGACCGACATCCCGCAAAGCACATTAAGAATGGCAGAGAGGTTGCTGCGAACAAAGTCTTTATATAAATTCTCAAGCCTTTTCTCCCAATTTTTTCTCCAGCCTGTCCAGCCGCTTGAGCAACTCCGGCAACCGCTGAAAGACAGTAACTGCTCGCAGCCACAGCCGGTTATCAAATGCCGGGGAACCGGAAATCATCTTTCCCGCCGGAACGTCATGGGAAACCCCCGACTGCGCTGTCAGAATCACTCCGTCGCCCAGCTCACAATGGCCCGCCACGCCTGTTTGTCCGGCCAGAATTGCTCTGGAACCCACGACAGACGATCCGGCTAGTCCCGCCTGTGCGCACAACATCGTGTCTTCACCCACCCTCGACCCATGGCCCACCTGGACGAGGTTATCTACCTTCGTTCCCGTGCCGATCTCCGTCGCGCCCACCGTTGCCCGGTCAATGCAGGCGTTCGCCTGCACATCTACCCGGTCACCGATCAGCACAGGTCCAGATTGCGGAATTTTTTCCCACTGGCCCAGATCATTCTTGGCAAATCCGAAACCGTCCGCTCCGATGATCACTCCGTTTTCGAGCGTCACATGATCGCCAAGCACGCATCCCTCGCGCACCACCGCATGAGCATGAGCGAAGAAATGGCTTCCGGCTCGCACCGCCGGATACAGCACTACATGCGGCAGCAGCGTCGCATGCGGTCCAAGCTTTACACCGGCTCCGATAACGGCATAGGCCCCAATGTGCGTGCCCTCACTGATTTCCGCCGTTGGATCAATGACAGCCGTCGGGTGAATCCCCGGCGGATACGCAGGCGGCTGATAAAAGAAGCCCAACGCTCGCGCAAAAGCATAGTAGGGATTCTTGATCCGCAGCGTTGGCGTCGCAACCTCTGGAAATTCCGGTTCGACGAGAACCGCTGCCGCGCTCGTCGTCTTTGCCAGTCCCGCATAGCGCGGGTTGGCTACAAAAGTAATCTCCGAGGGGCCTGCTTCCTCGATTCCACGCACGCCCGTGATCTCAACCTGAGGATTGCCGCGCAGTTCCGCTCCGAGCCGGTTTGCCAGTTCGCCTAATTGCATCGTGCTCGATTGTAAATGGCCGGTAGTAAATTATGAGGATCAGCCGCGGCTTGAGGGTTTAATCGTACTCAATCTCAAAGCAGTTCTGATAGGTCTCCACGCGGTTGCGTCCGGCGCGCTTGGCCGAATAAAGAGCCCTGTCTGCGAATTGGATGAGATCAGTCTCATCTTTCCCTGTGTCTGGGACGATAGCGGCTACACCAATGCTTACGGTGACGATTCCCGGCGTGTAGGGCATGTGAGCAATCTGCGCGTCGGCCACAAGCTGCCGGACACGCTCGGCCAGTGTCACGGCTCCTTGGGCAGAGACGCGCGGCAGAATCATGGCGAACTCTTCGCCTCCATAACGGGCTACCAGATCGCTGGTTCGCAGTGACGCACTGGCGAGAATGGATGCAATGCGCCGGAGGCAATCATCGCCGGCCAGGTGTCCGTAATGGTCGTTGTAGAGCTTGAAGTGATCGATATCGAGGAGCAGCAATGCCAGGCTGTTTTGCTGGAGTGCCGCGTTCTGCCATTCCATCGCAAGCTGGCGGTCGAAACTGAATCGGTTGGCAAGACCTGTGGAATGATCCTGGGTTGCCAGCGCGTCCGCTTCGCGAAACGCCGCCGTTATCTCCTGCTGGATTTTGTCGCGCACGCCCAGTGCGGCATTGACGGCATACACGATGACCAGATTGACGCAGAGAAAGAGCTGCAGGATGAAAAATCCGTGCTGGTCGAGCGTTGCTCCGGAGAGCATAAATGCTCCATGCGCCCGTTCCGTCATGTAAACCGCCGGCGCAGCCATAAGCAAGATGCAGATTGCCGCCCCAGTAGCGCGCAGTCGGAAGACTGCCACCAGAAGCACAGGGATGACAAGGAAATCGATTGGGAGGCCGGTCTGCGTGAAGACGAGGGTAGAGACAAGCGAAATCGCAGCAAAAATACCCGCGGTCTCCCATCGCTTTCCAGGCACGAAGAGCGATACCAGTTCTGCCTTATCGATGGCCAGAAATAACGGCGCCATCAGAGCCATCCCCATCACATCGCCGGTGAACCAGTTCGCCAGCAGGTCGGGATGCCTCGGATAGGTCCATATAGCCAAAACCATCTCCAAAAAGCCTGTAGAAGCGAGCGGAGCAAGCAACACTCCGAAGAATAGAAATCGCGTCAGGGTGCGGAGATTGGTCAGGTCCGGCTTGCGGTTGTCTTTGGTGGCCAGAAGAGAAACTGCAATGATGACCTCGACCGTGTTGGCCATTGTAAACAGGATCGCGCGGCCTGGCGAAAAGCCGAATGCCATGTGCACACCGATGTTTACGATGATGCTCGAAGTCAGGTAAACGGACCAATAGCGCCTGGAAGTTGTTAGCAGGAATGCGAGCAGCATTCCATTCGCAGGCCAAATCAGGTCAGCCACTGCGGGCGTGCGCGTGAGCGCATTACCTCCCCAGGAGGCGCCAATGTAGAGCAACAGAACAATGGCAAAGCGGGAAAAAGAGTCTGGACGCACCATTTCAAGGGTGCGCGCCAGGAGCGAAGAGTCAGAAGGTCTGGCTGGTTCCGCATCCACGGCGGGGGAGAATGCCTTCATTGAAGCTGTCAGCCTCCGCAGCAAGATATGCTGCGCCTGGCAGCATTTGTTAATAACCAAGGAAGAGCATGTGTCCAACCTACCTTGCAGGTTATTCGATTTCGAAATTCAAACATGATGATTCGAGTCACGATCCTGGTGGCCGACCTCGCCATGTTCCTGGTTTTCAAGTCCTGTATTTACATTCAGAATAGCCGGAATCCATGCATAATGGAAGGCCAATCCGCGAACAGGTCCCATCCGAAAGGGACCATAGCAAGACGTTGTTATACGAAATCAACACGGTACCTGTTGAGTGCTGAAATTACCTCGGTGCAGGTTCTGCCGAGTCAGCCAGCGCGTATGCCAGTACAGTCATCACGGTCGCGTTCTGGTTCAGATGGACAAAATCGATCTTGTCAAAGGTATCCGCAGGTGTGTGGTGGTAATTGAAGTAGAACCGGCTATCCTGGATCGGCGCGAAGCTCGGTACGCCGTTCTCGGTAAATCCGTTGATATCCTCACCGGTGTCCTGCGAATCCTTCAGAACTTCTGCTCCAATTGGTTCGAGAATCACTGAAAGCGGCCGTAGATATGCTTCGAGCGCCGGTTTGCCCGCATAGTAAATGCCGGTTGGATGATCGGCGCCCAGATCGCTCTCAATTGCTCCAATGTGATTGCTGAACTCTCCCTTGTGTTCCGCCATGTAGGCGGCGGCGCCCTCCGATCCCTCTTCTTCACTCATCCAGGCCACGAAACGGACGGTCCGCCTGGGGTGAATTCCGAGCTCTTTGAGGAGATGAATGGCCTGCATGGAGACTGCAACTCCCGCTCCGTCATCAATCGCGCCTGTGCCCAGATCCCAGGAGTCCAGATGACCGGAGACGATGACTACCTGCTCGGGATGTTCGGTTCCTTTCCAGTCGGCGATGACGTTAAAGCTTGGCGTATCCGGCAGGGTCTGGGGCGTGAGCGTCAGGTGAAGCTTGATCGGTCCCTGGCCGGCCAGATTCTTCAGCAGCTCCGCATCCTCGGCTGTGACGGCGGCGGCGGGAATCTTTGGCGTACCAGGGGCGTAGTCCGTCATGCCGGTGTGCGGAATGCGGAAATCAGCGCCGCCAACCGAGCGCACCAGTACAGCAACGGCTCCAGCCGTGGCCGCGAAGATGGGGCCTGTTCCGCGATACACGACTGCGTTGCCGTAGGCGGTCAAACCATCGCCGTTCGCCGCAAGCTCTTTATCAAACTGATGGTTGAAGAGCAGGATCTTGCCCTTGACCGCTCCGGCGGGCAGGGCCTGGAGCTGCTGGAAATTCTCGACTACTACGACTTCCGCGGTAATTCCATCCGCAGGTGTTGCTACGCTGCCGCCGAGTGCGGTTAAGACTACCTTCTGCGTGGTTCCGGGAGTCTGGCCGGGCCAGCTTACCAACTGGGCGGTTTCCTCCCCGCGAACCCAGTGAGGCACCATCGCTTTTTCGAGCGTTACTTCGGCGCCTAAAGCTCGCATCTCTGCCGCTACGTACTCCACTGCCTGCTGTGCCTGCGGAGACCCGCTCAGGCGCGGGCCGATGTTGTCCGTCAGATGGTGCAGCTCGTTGTAAGCGTACGGGTCTTTCATCGCCGCATCGCGCAGCCGTTCCATTGTGGCGAACTGCTCAGGTGTCCATGCGCTTTTTCCGCCCGTGCCTAAAGAAGCGTTCAGGCGGTCCATCATGCTGGTTGGAGCGGCGGAAGATGGCTGCTGCTGGGCCTGTGCCGGAAGGCAAGCCAAGGCGGCAGCAGCGCACACGGAGGCAACTGCAAGTGCAGGTGTCCTGAGTTGGAAGATCATGCCGGATGTTAGCACGTGACCTCCAGTGGATTCAGCAGTGGATTCAGCCGATGGCGCGGGAGATGGGGATTTTCGATTGAGGCATGAATACATAAGTTATCCTGTGCGGGAGTTATTTCCAAGTGATTTAGTTTGAGCGTGTTGCAGGCGGCGGCGCAGTTCTTATACAAATCTTTATGCGATCTTCATTCCGAAACTGTGGGCCTGGTTGTGCCGCGTTTGGGGCTTTTGCACCGATTCCGGTGCAGGGATGGGGACCATCCCCTCCCTAAAACGGCCACAGCCCGAACCAGTGGAGGTCCAGGCCGTGGCTTTTCTTCTGCTGATTATGAGTAAAGCACAAACGGGGTTAATTGCATGCAAAGTTTCTGAAGGAGCAGGGGTTACGAAAGGGCATTGTACGAAAGTAATGATCTGGTGAGATGGGGACAGGAAGAGCCGAAGGCAGGCCCATCCATTGCGCGGCAAGATGCTTCTGAAGAAATGCGTCCGACCGGATGGAGCGCAGATACGTCTATATGATTGTGCCGTGGTGTCTCAGTTTGAAGAAATTGCTTCAGGGGCTAAAGCCCAATTTCATTTTTTGGCTGTTTTCGGCACGAGTAAACTCGTGCCCTGTTACAGAGCTGGTCTGATTTGAGTTTTTCCGCAAGCTGTAAAGTCGTGCCCTGTTACAAAGCAATTCAAATTGAGATGCTGTCGATCATGCGGTGTGCCGGACAGTAAAGGCGCATGCTGGCTATACTGATGCAATGACAGACCCAGCCGCAGGCTGGCAATCGAACGAGGTTCTGACACTGATGAAATCTTTCCTTGAACGGCTGCGCACACGCCGTCTCGCAACGGCATTTGTGGTGTTGGCCGGTCTTTCGGCTGCAATTCTTGGTATCTCCTATGCGGCTCATGGTGTCAGTGGGCAGGAGATGCAGAACGCGAGCGCCGATGCGACCCCGCTGAAGGTGTCCAACTCGCCTGTTGCAGCGCCGAATGAGTTTGTCAAAATTGCCAAGCAGGTTGGGCCGGCTGTGGTGAACATCAACACGCAGACTCTCCCGAAGCAATCGAGCAGCCGCGCTCCGCATCGCCTTCCACATGCCCGGACGGCACCCAATCCGCAGAACCCGGACGACCAGGACAGCCCGGATGGCGGTCAGGGCGGAGGTCAGGATGGTCAGGGAAATTTCCAGGACTTTTTCAATCATTTCTTTGGCGGACAGGGGCAGGATGGCGAAGGGGATGATGGCCAGGTGCGCGAGTCATTAGGCTCGGGCTTCATTGTCGATGCCAAAGGGTACATCATCACCAACAACCACGTCATCGAGAAGGCCGATAAGATCTTCGTCAAGCTTTCGACCGATCCTGATAACCAGGACCTTGGACGTCCGGCGCGCGTGATCGGCGTGGACAAAGCCACCGATATAGCGGTCATCAAAATCGATGCGAACTCGCCTCTTCCGACTGTGAAGCTGGGCAACAGCGATAATACGCAGGTGGGTGACTGGGTTGAGGCGATCGGCAGTCCTTTTGCGCTGGCACAGACAGTTACGGCGGGCATTATCTCCGCCAAGAACCGCACCATCGAGCCCGGTCAGCAGGGCCAGTTTCAGCACTTCATCCAGACGGATGCCGCGATCAATCCGGGTAACTCCGGCGGACCGCTGCTGAATATGATTGGCGAAGTGATTGGTATGAATACCGCGATTTACACGCAGAGCGCGGGGTACCAGGGTATCGGATTCGCGATGCCTTCAAACACCATCGTGGACATTTATAACGACCTGATCAGTCCCGGCCATAAGGTGGTGCGCGGCTCCATCGGCATCAGCTTCAAGCAGGGACTCCCCGGCGCTGTGAACCGCATGTACGGCTTCAAGAGCGGAGTGCTGGTGCAGTACGTGCAGCCAGGCGGGCCGGCGGAAAAGGCCGGGCTGCGGCCGGGCGACATCATTGTGAGCATTGATGGCCGCTCCATCAAGGATGGCGACGATCTGGTCAACGACATTGCCGCGCGCAGGCCTGGCTCAAGCGCGCGCCTGGGCTATATTCGCGAGGGCGATAGCAAGCAAGCCGATGCTACTGTGACCATCGGCGACCGCGACAAGGTGTTTGCCGAGCAGGCTGCCGCGCCGGAGGGGCCTGAACCGGATCAGAGCGCAAACCCCGGCGAAAGCAAGCTGGGCATTGTGGTACGCGAAGCCTCGGCCGATACGGTGGCCAAGCTGCATCACCCCGGCGTGATTGTGCAGTCTGTAGCAAATGGGTCGTTTGCTGACTTGCACGAAATGGAGCAGGGATTGGTGATTATCCGCATCAACCGGCAAGCCACGGGCAATCGCGATCAGTTCAATGCGGTGGTCAGCAAACTGAAAACCGGCGACGATGTGGTTTTCGAGGTCATGGACCCTCGCCACCCGAACGATGGAATCAACTATATTGGTGGAACTTTATAACGATGACCGGAGACTCAGGCGCTGTGCTCTTTGCACCGCGCCTTGTCCTGTTTTGATACAAGGATGGTTCGACAGCAAAACTTTTGTGCCGCATTGGCGGGGGATTCCAGTACACTTGCCCCGATTGATACGCCGCAAGTTTTTATGGCAGTTTTAGCGGAGGTATTTGTTTGGTGCATTTTTATCGCAACCTGGGCCTCATAGTTCTTACGGCATTTGCGACTATCACGCATGCAGTTGGAGTTCGCTCACACCACACGGGATCAACTGCGCGCAGCGCATCGCACGTGAAGAGCGGGCAGAAGTCAACGGCTGCTGCCGCGAAATCTCACAAGCTGCATGGCCAGCAGGCGATTGCTCCAGAGCGCGTGACGGAGATTCAGACGGCGCTGATTCGCGAGCACTATCTCCCCGGCCCGGCGAACGGCGAGTGGGACACAACGACTGTGAATGCCATGCAGAAGCTGCAGGCCGATCAGGGCTGGCAGACCAAGCTGATGCCGGATTCCCGCGCGTTGAAGAAGCTTGGCCTTGGGGCTGACTACTCGAATGCGATCAACGCTAAAGGATCGTCTTTTGCAGCTCCGCCTCCGGTGAGCACGATTCCCGCGGCGCAGACTGCGGGCTTTACGGCGGCGTCTGGCGTGCATCAGTAATTTTTGCGTTTGACTGCCATTATGGTGCTGACGCAATAAGCGGATATTGGAGAGGAAAAGCATACCTCCGGGCCTAAAGGCCCAACCGATTTGCATGTTTTATTGCCGGGGATAAATCCCCGGCCTACCCATTGCGCCTCAGCCGGGGATAAATCCCCGGCCTACCCATTGCGCCTCAGCCGGGGATAAATCCCCGGCCTACCCATTGCGCCTCAGCCGGGGATAAATCTCCGGCCTACCCATTGCGCCTCAGCCGGGGATAAATCCCCGGCCTACCCATTGCGCCTCAGCGCCGAAAGGGCGCGAGCAACAAAGCCCTCGCGCAAGCGAGGGCTTTGTTGTTTCCGATAGATGCTTTTAGCGAAACGCTGGAGGCAGCGGATTGGCTTCAAGGAACTCATAGCGGGCGCGAAGCTGATCCGGTCCTGAGGTGATGGTGGTGTTGAGATGAATGAGCGGGAAGCTGGCGTCGTTGTACTTTGGCCACGCGGGAACGCCGGGACCGTTTGGGTCGCCTGTTTTGGCGAAGTTGGTCCAGTAGGTCATCATCTGATCGCTCAGAGTGCGGTCTTCCGGGCGAACGGTTTCGCCGGGGCGCGTGTCGAGCGTGCCGAAGACGTATTCGATGTCATCGGAGTGGAAGGCGTAGGTTCCCGGATGGAATTTGCTGGGCAGCGCGGCCAGCTCAAAGTGATAGCGATAGACGGGCGATTGGCCGGTCTTGCGATGAGCCTCAAGCCAACGCCATGTGCTGAGCGCGATGAAGGCATCGCTGCCGTAATCGATGGCTGAGCGGAGTGCCTGGGCATCGTTGTCAGCAGGATAGAGCTTGAGGAAATCGGGCGCTTTGTCTTTGAAGAGGCTGGCTGCGTAGCCCTTGTACTGTTCCAGCGTGGTGCCGCGCATGGCGACGAAGCTGCCTTCGTCGGAGTTCCATCCGGCGAGTAGGGGCACGTGGAACTGATTGCCGATTGCGTAGGTTTCAGCAATGGGCTCGACGACTACTTTTCCATCGATATTCGGAGGGAAGTTTACGCCGGGCTTGGCGGCTGCAAGAATTGTCGCCGTTGGCAGAGCGCGCAGATCGGCCAGAGAACTGACGTTGAGCGTTGCAACCCACTTGTCGTCCTTCGCTGCTCGTACGTTGAGCGGTTCGTAGGTCAGGGCTCCTGTGCCGAGGGCCGCTCCACTCTCGCCGATGGCCTTCTGAAAGAGTCCTTTTGCCGGCGGAGCGACCATGAGTGTGCTTACTGCAAACGATCCTGCGCTCTCGCCAAAGATCGTCACGTTGTCGGGATCGCCGCCGAACTCCTTGATGTTGGCCTTGGTCCAGCGAAGGGCGGCAATCATGTCCATCAGGCCGTAGTTGCCGGCGGTGCCGCTTGTCTCTTTCGCAAGATCAGAAGATGCCAGGAAGCCGAAGACGCCGAGCCGGTAGTTGATGGTGATGAGCAGGACGCCTTTGAGCGGGAGGAAATCGCCGTTGTGCCGTGGCTCGTTGCTTCCGCCGCCGGAGAAGCCGCCGCCGTGAATCCAGAACATGACCGGGAGCTTGCTCTTGGCTGTTGCGTTTGCAGGCGTATAGACATTGAGATAGAGACAATCTTCGCTGCCGAGGGGGCTGTCATCCTGAAATACCATGTCATCGAAGACATGATTCTGCGCGCAGTGGGCGCCATACTTTGTGGCGTCGCGCTCGCCGGGCCATTTTGCGGCCGGCTGGGGAGCCTTCCAGCGTAGATCGTTGACAGGCGGAGCCGCGTAGGGAAGTCCCAGCCACGCGTTTACCTTGCCGTCGTTGATTGTCTTGCCGTGAGCCTTGCCCTGCTCGGTTTTAATGGTGAGTGAGTCAGCATGGGCAAGGGAAGCGAGAGCCAGAAACGCCGCAGCCGCTGAGGCGCGCAGCATTCGAGAACCAAAATGCATTGAAAAATCCTCCCGCAACACGGTAACAGGTTGGGGCTGGAAATTGGTGTTCCTATATGGAATTGCAAACAGCTTATAATGGCGTCGTTGCTAAGGAATATGCGTGGGAGCATCTGTGAAATTCCACCTGAGCATAGTAGCTGCTTGCTGTCTTGCGGCTTGCACTGAGAGCGTATATTCGCAGCCAGATGAATCCAATGCTGTAAAGCATGGCGCTGCGGCAAATCTCGAATACAAAGCTGTCTTTTCTAGGTCGAAGAAGCCTTGCTCCGAGGATTATTCGACTGCGCCATACATACAGTGCATGAGTATAGATCTCACGGAAATCGAGAAGCATGTTGACGCATTCGTAGAGAACCTGCGCGGCGTAACGGGCTCACAAAAGGAACTGGATGCACTGAACCAAACCGACAAAAACTGGCGTGCTTACCGCGAAAGTATATGTGTGCTGCCCTTTGCGAGAGGTCAGGGAACAAGCGATGGGCCAATGTCGGTGGAGTGCCGATGGGATATTAACCGAGCCTACTTGCAACAGCTCAGTGGAATTTATAATCTCTCGCAGTTTCCAAACCGCAGTCCTGACCAATAGGGCAGAGAGATTGTCTCAAACTATCTCCGTGGCCAGCAGATCCGCTATGGTTTCCCTCCGGCGAATCAGGCGGGCTTTGCTTCCTTCTACGAGCACTTCGGCTGGGCGCGGGCGGGTGTTGTAATTTGAGCTTTGTGCCATGCCGTATGCGCCTGCGTCGAGCAATGCGAGCAGATCGCCGGGCTGTATGGGGCCGAGCGCACGGTCGCGTGCGAAGAAGTCGCCTGTCTCGCAGACTGGGCCGACGACGTCTACGGTGCGTGGCTTGCCTGCTCGTGGCTTTACCGGGACGATCTCGTGATATGCCTGATAGAGCGCGGGGCGGATGAGGTCATTCATTGCGGCGTCGGTGATCACGAAGGTCTTTTTGCCGTTGCGCTTTACGTTTACGACGCGCGTGAGCAGCGCGCCGGCTTGCGCAACTAGAAAGCGTCCGGGTTCGATGAGGAGACGGCCGTTGAAGCCGTGGAGAGCTGTGTTGATGGCTCTTGCGTAAGACTGCACGCGCTTTTTGGGGTCGAATGCGCGTGCGTGATAGTCGATGCCGAGGCCGCCGCCGGCGTCGATGGTGTGGATTGCGATGCCTGCGCGTTCGAGTTGGCGCACGAGCGTGTGGACGCGGTCGAGGGCTGCGCCGAATGGGGCTGCGGAGGCAATCTGTGAGCCGATGTGTACGCTGATTCCGTGCGGATCCAGCCAGCGGTTTTGGGCGACGCGCTTGTACATTGCGAATGCGGTCTTCATGGACACGCCGAACTTGTGCTCATGCAGGCCGGTGGAGATGTATGGGTGTGTTTCGGCGAAGACGTCTGGGTTGACGCGGATTGAGAAGCGGGCTTTTTTGCGGAGCTTTCGTGCGCGGGCTGCGAGGAGGTCGAGTTCGGCTTCGCTTTCCACGTTGAAGGAGAGAATTTCGGAGTTCAGCGCAAGGTCGATTTCGGCGGCTGATTTGCCCACGCCGGAGAAGACTACGCGGCCTGCGGCGTGAGGGGCTGCGGCGAGCACGCGCTGCAGTTCGCCGCCGGAGACGATGTCAAAGCCTGCGCCGTGCTCTGCCAGCAGCTTGAGGATTGCGAGGGCTGAGTTGGCCTTTACGGCGTAGCAGACGAGGTGTTCGCGTTCTGCGAATGCTGACTGAAACATTTGCAGGCGCTCGACGATCTGGCCGGCAGAATAAACATAGAGCGGAGTGCCGAATTTTTTTGCCAGTGTCTCCAGTGAAACTGCTCCGCAGTGCAATGCAGCATTGGGCCGCGGATGTGAAAAGGGACGTGCGGAAGGGGTGCGATCAGTGGGTGTGAGTGCTGTCAACGGTAACTTCCTGGGAGAGATTTCTTACTTGAGCGTATCGCATTGAGCTGAAGATGGGTGGTTTTCAGTTGCGAAGTTGAGGGGGGCTTTTGGGTATCCCTGGTCTTAAAATCGAGACCAGGGGCACCCGGCGCCCGGCACCCGGCGTGAAGCAACGCGGTAATCAGCTGCGAGCCCTTACACCAAATTAAAAATGCTTCATTCCTGCAACCTCGTTGATACAAGTTGCGTATTGCTGAGTATGAGAAAACCTTTGGTTCGAGTTCGAGAATGCGCTGCTGCGGTGGTGACGGTGCTGGCGCTTGGCGGGACAGGAGGATGCATAGCGCAGGGGCAGGATGCAGGGAAATCTGTGCTGGCAAAGGCGATGGCGGGGGACGCAGACCCAGACTGGGAAGTTGCTACGGTGAAAGCGAGCGATCCGAGCGGCATGGGGAGGCAGCATATTCACTTGCAAGGGCGACACGTATTGCTGGCGGATACTACGGTGGAGGAGTTTTTACTGCTCGGTTATGGCGTGCAGAAGAGCCAGCTTGTGGGAGAGCCGGAGTGGGTAAAGACTACGCGTTGGAATGTGGACGGCGTTTCGAACATGGACAGTCAACCGAGTTGGAAGCAGTTGCAGGGGATGATTCAGAAGATTCTTGCAGAGAGATTCGGTTTAGAGCTACACCACGAACAGAGGGAGTTGCCGGTGTTCGCGCTGACGGTAGCCAAGGGCGGCCCAAAGATGATTGCCAACACAAGCGACCCGAACGGATGGTTACAACAGCAGAATGGCGGCACAGATGGTCGCCACGTGGAATCGCTCAAGAATACTTCCATGGCGGATTTGGCGCTCATCCTGCAATTTCATGTTGACCGGCCTGTGGTCGATCAGACCGGACTCAAAGGACGTTACGATTTCAAGCTGCAGTGGACGGTGGACGATGGCGATGCGCAGACAGCAGAACCAGATGCGCCGCCGGGGTTGTTTACGGCCATCCAGGAACAAATCGGGCTGAAATTGGAACGTGTGAAGGCGCCAGCGGATGCTTTGGTGATCGATAAGGTGGAGAAGCCAGGAGCGAACTGATGGGACGCGGCAGGTCTGTGGCTGTTGGTTTCATAAATCACAGAGCTGTAGCTTTGGCCATTTGGTACTACGGACTCAAACTGACCCGCTAGCAACGTTGCGCTTTTAAGCTGGATTGCTCTGATGGACCCATGCTGAGAAGATCTCTGCGACTCGCTCCGGCTGTTCATACGCGGCAAAGTGTCCTGCATCGGCGAGCAAATGAAAATCGCATCCGCCTGGCGCAGACTTGAATGCTTTCATCTCTGCTGCGGTTACGGCTCCATCTTCACCGCCGGCAATTGCCAGCATTGGAACGGAAATGGTTGCGACTGTGGGAAGGGAATCAGGGCGTGTAGCCAATCCTGCCTGCACGGCTACTAAGGCATCTACGTTTAGTGTCATTCGCGAGCGAACTTCGGCCACTCTTTGTGGGTGTTTCACCTGTGCGGTTTTTCCTACCAGTGATTGCGCCATGTCTTCAAAGATTCCGGCGACACCTTCTGTTCGGGCGCGGGCGATGTTTTCTGCGCGTTTTTGCTGGCCTTGCGGTGTGTCCGGCTGCGGCTTGGAACAGATGAAGGCTAGAGCCTGTATTCGTTGTGGAATCTGTCGCCAAAGCTCGAGTAGCACGTATCCGCCAATGGAGCAGCCGGCGAAAACAGCGCGATCAAAGTGGAGATGATCGAGAAGCGTCACGATGTCGCTTGCGTATTGCGCCATGGAGAGCACCGGCGCATCCGGTGCGAGCGAGAAGGCCCCCTTCGGCAAATCCGTACCCAGTTCGGAAGCGCCATGCCCGCGCAGGTCAGGCACAATCGCTTGTATGCCCGAAAGCCGCTCGATGAGCGGACGCCAGTAATCATGATCGAGTGGCGTGGGGTGCAGGAAAATGACCGGAATTCCTGTTCCAAGGATCCAGTAGCTTAGGTGTGCAGTGCCGGAACTGTATTCAGCCTTCATGCGCTTGGCGGGGGTGTCGTATACGGGCCGGGCATGGGGCTGGGCATTACAACAGACTCCTCCGGAATGCCCACCCAGCATGCAATGTAGGCGACGGCAACCACTCCACCTGAAAAGATGAGGCCGAGGACGGAAAGGACGCGGATGACACTCAAATCCCAGCCATACGCCTGCGACAAGCCGATGCAAACTCCGGCAATCTGCCGCCCAACGAGCGGGCGCACCAGCGGGCGCGCAGCCGCGTAGGGGGCTGATATGGTTGCGCCGCAGCTTGAGCAGAATCGCGCTCCCGCAGGAAGTCCTGTGCCGCAGCGTGTGCAGAAAACAGCCACTTGTTGCCTCCTCTGAAGTCCACTCAAGCATACGTTGGAACAGAGCGCTCGGTTCCATGCGACCTTCAGTTTCCGTGGTACGGAGACCGCAGATATTTTCGCGCTGTATCGGCACGGGTGGTCTCAGGGCCCGCATCGATCGCCATCTGGTAGTCGTGTGTGGCAAGCTGCCGCTCGTTGAGCAGATCGTGGCATTGTCCGGCGGCCAGCAGCGTGCGAATTTTGAGTTCTGGCGAAACGCCGGGCGTGGAGGCTGCTTTTTCATAGGCGTCTGCCGCATCCTTGTACTGGCGCTGGCCACGGAGGGCATCGCCGAGCCCAAAATATGCCAGTTCCAGCCGTGCTGAGGCAAAGTAGCCAGGCTTTTGCGCACTGGCGAGAAGCTCGCGATAGGCATCTACCGCGGCCATGCCTTCGCCGGCATCCTTGCGGAGATTTGCCTCTTCCAGGCAGAAAAGAAAATCGCGCGGGTACTGCGCCTTCAAGGCGCGGACCACCTGAATTGCTTCCTGGTATTTGGATTCGCGGCGTAGAAACAGTCCAATGACGGTGCGCGACTCCACGCTGGTAATGGTGCCGTGCTCGCCCGCATCGTGCAGCATGGCGAGGCCCTTGGACTTTGATCCGGTGATGCCGGCGAAGCCTATCAAAATCTTGAAGGGAAACGGGAGCGCGCCGACTACGTATTCATAGACGCCTGCGACGAGGTTGGCATCAGCGTAGTTCGGGTCGAGTTG
Organism: Occallatibacter sp.; assembly: GCF_049510455.1. Lineage (GTDB taxonomy): Bacteria > Acidobacteriota > Terriglobia > Terriglobales > Acidobacteriaceae > Telmatobacter. Next base: position 39,528 of record NZ_JBEKYX010000009.1, read on the forward strand.
CAGCACCTTCTGATGGTCTTCTCTGGCTTTTGTGGCCAGCTTAAAGCCTGCGCTGTAAGCCCGTTCGACCATGCCCATGTAAGCGACGCGCAGGGCGCGCGCCCAGCCGCGCGCAAAGAGAGCATCTATGTCATTTGGGTTCTGCTGGATGCGCCAGTCGGCTTCATGTACTGCTTCATCGGAGAGCGAGAAGATGCGGTCGCGGATTTTGGGGTCTTCGTTGCCGGCGTGCTTGCCGGAGAGAAAGCCATCGTTGGCGTAGAAGGTTGTGTCCAAAAGATCCTGGCGGTAAAGCTCCTGAAAGACCACTGCGTCAAGCAGCAGGGCCGCGGCCTGGGGGTCGCCGGGGTGCAGATCGTGAAAATGCTCAAAGCGAGAGACGGCGCCGGGATAGTCCAGCAGGTAGAAATGCTCAAAAGCCTCTTTCACCAGGGGGTCGAGGTTGAGTGGATTCGTATGCGCCGCCGAGGCAATGGGGCTGGCAACGGCGTGGGGAGGCTGAGTTGCGTTCCATAAAGCGAGGAGGACCACAAGAGCTATAACGAACCGCGATGCCTTCATGCCTGAGTGACTCTCCTTATACTGCACTTGTTTAATTTTATGGGGCAGCGGCGCGGAGGGTGAATTCCGCGCGCGTGGCAGAAACCGCAATATAACCGGCATTTTTTCCTGTAGATTACAAATTTATTTTCAAGCTGTCCTACGATAGAGATATGGCTGTTCCTGGAGTTCATTCCTATCTGCACCATGCGGCCCCTCAGGATGAGGCGCGCGAGCGAGCCCGTCAGCGGCTCATTGTGGCACTGGATGCGCCGGATGCCGCCTCCGCACAGGCGATGGTGGACCGGCTGGACGGAAGATGCGCCTGGTTCAAGGTGGGGCTGGAGCTTTTTGTGGCCGCGGGGCCGGCGGTCATTGAGCCGCTGCTGAAGCAGGGCCATCAGGTCTTTCTCGATCTCAAGCTGCACGACATTCCGAATACGGTAGCGGGGGCGGTGCGGTCGGCTGCTGCGCTCGGTGTGAAGCTGCTGACGGTTCATGCCGCCGGAGGCCCGGCTATGCTGGCTGCCGCGCAGGATGCGCTGGCGGGGGTAGCAAATCCGCCGGTGCTGCTGGCGGTGACGGTGCTGACGAGCATGGATGATTCGCAACTGAAAGCCATTGGGGTACACCGGTCATCGGCGCACCAGGTGGAACTGCTGGCCAAGATGGGGCTGGGTGCGGGGATTTGCGGATTTGTGTGCTCGCCGCTGGAGGTGGCTGCGCTGCGGCAGATCACTGGGCCGGAGGGTGTGCTGGTGACGCCTGGAATTCGTCCCGCGAACGGAGCGGCTGGAGACCAGAAACGAATTGCTACGCCCGCCGAGGCGCTGCTGCAGGGAGCAAGCTACCTTGTGGTGGGCCGGCCGATTACGCAGGCTGCTAATCCGGCTCAGGCGGCAGAGGCGATTCTGGAAGAGATGGCTGAGGTGGCTTGAGGCTGGAGCGGATTTTTGTCCGGTTTACTGAAGCTTGCTGGTATCGAACCGCCTCAACGCACAACGTTGCTTATTTCATTGTGAAACCGCACTGGGTTCGCACAGCAACTTCGGAAGCAATCCTCCGAAGGGCAGCGAGAACACTTCTTAATCTGTCGTATTGTCGCTTGCAGGTTGTGCGCTGGTCACTTGCCAACCGCTATTCGTCTTCACAAGCGTAGCAGCGGAAGACTGTTGGCCTGAGTTTTCGGTTGCGATCTTGGGAAACGCTGTCTTCATCTCTGTCGAATTAGCCCAGTCCGGCACGCTTGCCACATCATAGTGATAATTCACGGTGAACTGCGTAGCATCGGGATTGTCCGCGGGAGTGAAGCTATCGACAGTGGTCACTTCTCGGTGCCCTAAGCAGAAGTTGCCGTATCCCGGCTGCGTCTGATCTGCCATCCAGGTGGTGCGGCCCTTGTCGGAGAGATCGTAATCGTTGACCTGCTTGGAGCCGATGAGGAAGCGCTTTTTCTCCGCTGACTTACGTACCAGAAGTCCCGCATCGGTGAGTGCATCGAAGCCCTTGGTCTGATCGTCATTCGATGTGTCAGCCTGTGCGGGGAACTTGATCGGGCTCGACCACAAGCACACCTGCCGCGCCTGGTAATAGTCGTTGATTGCCGATTTGAACGCGCTCTTGTCTACGATATTCGTATGGCGGCATCCCGCTGCGATGAGCATTGCGCCGCATGCTGCCAATCCAAGAATATATTTAGCTTGCATAGAGAAAATCTCCCTGCAAGCTAAGATGCAAAACCGGGCGTGCCCGTTATTTCTCAATGAAAATAGTCGGGATCTGTGGGTTCGTTAGAGCCGAAGAGAATGCGAATCAGTTATGAGCTTTTCAACTCTGGAAAGAAATAACTTCAGTACGGGAGAGTGGTTGGTTTTCCGATAGCCGATCGATAGATCGATCTTTGGTCCGGTGCCTTGCAGCGGGCGGGTTGTGACGGATTCGGGAAGGAAGGTTTTTGCGTAACGGGGCAGGAGGGCGATGCCCTGCGTGGAGGCGATGAGAGACATTACGCCGCCAAGATTGTCGACTTCATGGCTTGGTTTGATTTCGATGTGATGGTCTTTGAGATATCTGTCTATCGTTCGGCGGAGCGCGGGCTGTTTTCCTGAGATGCTGAGAGCTGTTCCGGAGACGCTGATGAAGGTTTCGTGGACAATTTCCTGAACACGGATTGTGCTTTTGGCGGCGAGAGGATGATTTGAGGGCAGGAACACTTCGAATGATTCTTCGACGAGCGTTCTGAATTCCAGATCGTTGCTGCCATCTTCTCTGCGGAGGAAGGCCACATCGATGCCGCCATGTAGGAGAGCGGCTGCGAGCTGAGGGGAATTCTGAGTGGAGATCACGATATGAATATTGGGTAGTTCGTCGCGAAGAAGCTTCAGGGTCTCGGGAGCCATGTGGTGTCGTGGCCGATCATGAAGCCTAACGCGAAGGATGGCTTTGCTGGATGAGCTATTTGCCGGGCGGATTGAACAGCGGCCTCTGCCTGGGAGAGCATAACGCGTGCATGGTCGAGAAATACGCGGCCCGCAGGTGTCAGCTCGACGCCCCTTGATCCTCTGACGAGGAGTGGCGTGCCGACCTCGTTCTCAAGGTCGCGGATCTGCCGGCTCAAGGAGGGCTGCGTTGTATGCAGCTTCATTTCTGCCGCAAGCTTGAGGCTTCGCGCTTCTGCTACGGCTACAAAATAACGAAGATGTCTGAGTTCCAAACCTCACCTCTGCTTGAAAAGCATACCCTGTGAGCCTACAAAGCAATGTTATCGATGACGTTTTGAGTTATGGTCAGGGAGGCTGTCCTTCGCGCAGCGACGTCTGGCTGTAAGCAGGAATCGCGACAGCTTTCGCTTTTACTCTCTGTTGACCTGAAGCACACACCATTTGCTTAACCGAAAGGAAAGGATATATGTCTCATTCACTTAAAGGAGAAGTTGCGCTTGTTACAGGTGGATCGCGCGGAATCGGCGCGGCTATTGCGAAACGGCTGGCCGCGGATGGAGCCAACGTCGCCATCACGTATGCAAAGGATGCTGAGTCTGCTTCTGCTGTGGTGAAGGCGGTTGAAGGATTCGGCGGAAAGGCAGTTGCTATCCAGGCGGATGCCGCCAATGCGGAAGCTGTGAAGAGTGCGGTGGAGAAGGCTGTTGCAGCGCTGGGGAAGCTGGATGTGCTGGTGAACAATGCGGGTACGGCAATTCCGAAGCCATTTATTGAGGCGACGTTGGAAGAGTTGGACCACATCCTGAATCTCAATGTGCGCGGCGTATTTGTTACGACGCAGGCGGCGCTGAAGCACATGAATGACAATGGACGCATCATCTTGATCGGTTCATGCGTGGGCGAAAAGAACATGACGCCGGGGCTGGCCGCATATGCAGCAACCAAGGGAGCGGTCAAGATGTTTGCGCAGAGCCTTTCGCGAGAAGTGGCAGACCGCGGCATTACGGTTAACAATGTGCAGCCTGGGCCGATTGACACGGATCTGAATCCGGCTGCTGGTGATTGGGCAACGCCTCAAATATCCGCTACCGCGCTGAAGCGTTACGGGAAGGTAGATGAGGTTGCTGCGCTGGTGGCGTTTGTCGCAGGGGCGGAATCTTCTTACATCACCGGCGCTAATCTCACCGTGGATGGCGGGACAAATGCGTGATGGAGTTGCGGCGTAGTTGAAACAATGTCCTGATACGGAGCAAAACTTCGGGCCTACAGCTTGCGCTGCATGATGAGCAGGTCGTGCCACTGGCCGAATTTGTAGGTGGCATCCGGCAGCAGGCCTGCGCGCTGAAAGCCGAGCGCCGCGTGCAATGCGACGGAGACAGGGTTGACTCCGAGAATGCAGGCCACCATGGAGTGGCAGGCTCGTTCTCGGCACTGAGCGATCAGTTGCGCGAGCAGGAGCTTGCCGACTCCATGACCGATGCAGTCCGGGCGCACGTAAATGGAATCTTCGACGGTGCCCTGATAGGCTTCACGCGGGCGGAACTGAGAAGCATAACAATAACCGACAACGTAGCCCTCAAGCTCGGCGACAAGATAGGGCAGCTTGCGATCACGCGCGGCACGCCAGCGGCGAAGCATCTCGGACTCTTCCGGAAGGGTGATCTCGGATGTTGCGGTGCTTGTGGTGACGAAGAGCGAGTAGATGGAAGTGATGTGGGGAATATCTCGCGAAGCGGCTGGACGGACGAGGCATTGCGACGAGCCGTAAGCGTTTTTTCCGGCAAGGACTGGTTCGGCATTAACTACGCTGCTGCTGGTTCCCATTTGTCCTGAATCCGAGACGGCCTCCGTGTGGAGTGGATTGGGTTCTCACCCTGCCTCTGCCGAACCGGATCGTTGCAACACTTCCAGTACACTCCGAAACACATAAAAAAAGGATAAATCTCGCGTCGTGGTTTTCTTAAGCCGGCTTTCTTACTGGCTTTCTTAAGAGATGCGAGGCTTACTTTCCGCCTGCGCTTGTTCCATTGCGCGGTTGTGTGTCGATGGCGTTGCACATAGAGAGAGCAAGCAGCGGGTATGCCGTGCCGCTGTAGGTGATGAACTGCCAGCCGTCGCGGCTGAGAGAGCGGGTGTACCACCGGCCTGAGGCGCGCTGGTTGGCTTGCAGCCAGGCGACGCCGCGCTGAATGCGAGGATCGCCGGCCGGGACGCCGGTTTTTCTGAGTGCGATGATGGCGAGGCCGGTCATGTGGCCATCGCTGGGTGGGTTGTGGAACTCGGGCTCCGCGCGAAGCTTCTCAGCGTGGTTGCCGGTGCCCCATTCCTCGGGTTTGGCGAAGGCGCGGATGGACCAGCCGCCATCCGGCTGCTGATGGCTGAAGACCATCGCGGTGAGTTCGCGCATTCTGGCTGCATCGAGAAGGCCGGGGTATTCGGCTGCGGTCCAGAGCAGGTCAGTGCGGTCGTAGTCGCCCTGCATTTTGGCTTGAGAGCGAAGGAGGTTTTCGAGCAGATGAATGTGGGGCTCGTTGGGAGTGCCATGTTGCGCGGCAAGCCAGCCGGGGGCATTGGCCGCTGCACGGGCGGCGACGGTGGCAAGCTGGAAGGAGTTCGATTCGAGCGGAGGATTGTTGGGGTCGTCGATGTACCAGTCGCCTGCGGGGCGCTGCAGCCTGAACATGAGGTCGAGGGCTTGCGCGGTTTCCGGCGAGAGCTTGTGCGTGACGTTTGCATCCCAGATGGCGAGGCCGGCAGCGATATAGACGACCTGGGAGACCGCAGGCTCCCATTTGGGATCGTCAAGATCGGGAGTCATCTGCTCGCGGAGCGCGCTAATGAAGAAATCATGCAGCTCCTTCCGCGGCGCGCCGAACTGAGAGGTGAGCATGGGGCGGATGACCATGTAAGTGCCGTTGGTGTGGCAGGCTACGCAATGGCTTTCGTTGGTCCAGGCAATGGCGCCCTGTTCGAGATAGGTGAGTGCAAGTTTGGTGGATAAGGGAATGACCGGCTCGTCGGGCGTGGGGCGGTAATACGTGGCGTCCTGATGGTGGTACTGATAGAGGAACGGCACACGCCATGCCTGGGAGGTTTCAGCCCGATGCAGCTCGACTTTAGAGACGGCGTTCTCGTAGCTTAAGGTGCCGTTGATGGTATCGCTGTCAGCAGAGATTACGGCGTCGAAGGCGCCCTTGCCATTGTTCAGGGAGAAGTGCAGATGGCTGGCGCTCGATGTGGGGGACTCGACGAGGGTGTGGTAGTCCGGGACGAACTCGATGTAAAGGTTCTTGGGCTGCCATTCGCCTTTTTCGGTCTTCCACATCTGCAGCACAGCGCGATGCTGCTCTGTGCCGGTCTGAATCGAACCTTGCCAGGTAGCAACGGGCCCTGTGGCGACAACGTTCTGAGCGGTTATGGTTGCGGCAAGCAGAGCAGGGAACAGGAATGCGGCAGCGAAGATGCGTTTCAAACGAGACCTCCAATTGCCTGCGCGCGGCATCTAGTTCAGTGCGGGAAAATGCGCGGCGATCGGCAGAGTTATGCTACTTCACAATGCGGAAAGATGGCTAGATAAAACGTTTGAGTGGATGGAATTCCGCAATTTCTGAAGTTTGTTCCATGCAAGCGTTCGCGCGCCGGACATATAGCGCTTCTATTTCTACGTGTATTCTTTGAGGGCTGTTCAAGAGGCAGCAGGCTTGCGGTCCTGCGATTTTCGACACTTTCCACCGGAGTTTCCCAGACAGTTTCCCAGACGAGGAGAAAAATTCGATGCCGATATTCACGACGAGCGACGGAGTGCAGATCTTCTACAAGGACTGGGGTCCGAAGGATGCCCAGCCTGTGGTGTTTCATCATGGCTGGCCGCTGGCGAGCGATGACTGGGACAACCAGACAATGTTTTTCCTGGCACAGGGCTATCGCGTGATTGCGCACGACCGGCGCGGGCATGGGCGATCGACGCAGACCGATATCGGCAACGATATGGATACGTACGCGGGCGACGTAATTCAGTTGGCGAAGGCGCTGGACCTGAAGAATGCGATTCATGTGGGGCACTCGACGGGCGGCGGCGAGGTGGCGCGCTATGTGGCGCGGGCTGAGCCGGGGCGCGTGGCCAAAGCGGTTCTGATTGGAGCCGTGCCGCCGATCATGGTGAAGTCGGAGACGAACCCCGGCGGGCTGCCGATCGAGGTCTTCGACGGTTTCCGCACTGCGCTTGCGGCCAACCGCGCTGAGTTCTATCGTGAGGTTCCATCGGGGCCGTTCTATGGATTCAACCGGCCTGGTGCGAAGGTTTCAGAAGGTATTGTCGGCAACTGGTGGCGGCAGGGAATGATCGGCGGAATCAAGGCTCAGTATGACTGCATCAAGGCATTCTCCGAGACTGACTTTACGGAGGACCTGAAGAAGTTCAATGTGCCGACGCTGATTCTGCACGGCGATGACGACCAGATTGTGCCGATTGCCGACTCCGCGCTGCTTTCAGCCAAGCTGGTGAAGAATGCGAAGCTGAAGGTGTATCCGGGATATCCGCATGGAATGGCGACGACGCATGCCGATGTGATCAACGCCGATCTGCTGGAGTTTTTCAGGAGCTAAAGCCCGTAACAGGGCCTGTTTGCGGTGAGTTGGCGGGAGTGCTGTCCCACCCATGCGCAAAAAAGCGCGCATGGATGGGGCACCCGGCTTTTTCTGACTCGTTTTCGAAGAGCTTAAAGCTTTTCAAAGAAATCGCAGGCCGAGCAGGAAATGTAGACGCCGCCGGGGATGTTACGCTCGCGGTCCTTGACGCGCTTGACGATGCGCGTGGTCTTGGAGCACTTGGGGCAATCTGTGGACTTGGTGGTGTCCATGATCTTCTTGCGGTCGCCTGTCTTTGCAATCTTTGCCATTGTGGGTGAATCTCCTTTTAGGGATTGTCTCTGCTCACGCGCGTGAGGGATCAAACGCGGCTTCAACGGCGCGGTTGCTCATCTCAAGCTGTCTCAAATGACACGGCAGAAGGGAGCGGAACTCGCTCCCTTGAGTTTACACGAGTCGGGATTTTTGAGCCCCGGTTTTCAATCCTGTTACGGGGCCGGAGTGGGCTGTTGATCCGATTGCGGAGACGGCGGCTGGGCAGGCGCTGGATTGGGTGCAGCAGGCTTCTGCTGTGGGGTCGAAGCAGGCTGCGCGGGCTGAGCCGGATTTTGAGCCGGTGCCTGATTGGGGTCCGTGGAGTCGGGCGCAGGCTGAGCCGGCTTGGGAGGGCGGTGGATTTCCAGATCGTCCGGCTTTTGCTGCGGGAACTGCACGGGCCCCATCTCGCCGCTTCCGGTGGGATTGCCGGGAATCGTATCTGCTGGCTTGTCGCCGGCGTGCTTCAAGCTGGGAGGAGCAGGCGCGGCCTGAGTATCGGGATCGTAGGTGGTGTCGCCCATGGCGATGGTACGCGTTCTGGTGGGTGTGAGTGGCGTGCCATCGGTGCGCATGAGGCCTGAGACCTCATCCTTGTCGAAGATGGCGACGGGCTCGCCGACTTTGGCGATTTCGAGGCGGATGACGCGGTTGCCGTTGATGCGGACAAACTCGACCGGCCTGGGTGGATCGCCGTAAATCCACTCCTCGAAAGGCATCTGTTCATCCATTTCGCGAATTTTTTTCTGCGGCTGACCCAGGGTGTAGAGCACCATTTCCGTACTCATTCCAACCATGACGTGATGGTTCAGGATGGCGTCTTTCAAAACGGGCGGCAGCGTATCTGTGAATGCCTGTACGGGCGTCTTTACGTCGAAGGAGATGAGCGGCGCGAGCAGCGCTTTAACCTGAGATCCGGTCAGTTCGGGCAACTGCTTTTGAAAGACCAGCGTGAGGCGCGCGCCGGCAGGCTCCTGGCCGTCGTCCTGCGACATGGGTGTCATCTGGGTGCCGCCGCCGACTTCAATGTGGCGCAGGAAGCGGTGCTTCGCGTCGGGGCCGCCGTTGAGATCAAAGACGATCTTATTGTGGTCGATCTTGATGTCTGAGAGCACGACGCGGTCGCCGGGTTTAGCGGAGACTCCGTATTCGGTGAGCATGTTCAGCCAGGCCTCGCCAGTGGGCTCCAATTTTCCGTTGGCGACGAGTGTGAGTCCCTTGTGGCCGCGGGGAAAAGGACGCATGGCAAAGCCCTGCTCCGCATCCAGGAGGCGGATGAGCTCAAGGCGGGTCTTGGAGTCGAGGACAGAGTTGTCGAGAGCTACATTGGTTGGCTGAATCGGCGCCAAGCGGCGATCGACGGTAGCCGTGGAACCGTCCTTGATGCGTCCGGAGGAGTCAATGGTGACGGCTTGCGCATGAAGTGCGGCAGGCGCGAGCAATAGAACGACGCTGCCTGCCAGAACGGCCAGGCTGTGAGCTGGGGATGAAGCCGGATTCGAGAAGGACCGGGGCATGGGCGCGCTCCCACACAACAGCATGGCGCAGACTTTAGTCCCAGGCAAGGGAAAAGGTCAAATTCGATTTGATCCGGTAACGGGTAGGAGGGAAGGATGCGCGGCGGCTGGGTGTGAAAAGGCGAGTCTGGGATGGGAATCAGGGAAGATCGTTGCCCGTGCCGGCGCTTTGTTCCGGCTCGGGGGCCGGATGCCGGTCAGGGGCCTGGCTGACGGGAGTGGCGAGCGGGATGATCTGCACCAGTGCAGGCGGGGCGGGAGTGACCTCGCCCATGGCAGCCTCATGCTGTTTGCGCGCGGCGGCGTCGAGATCGACAGGGATTCCGCCGGGAATGATCTCCGGCGTGTTGTGGTGAAAGTTGAGGTCGTGGGTGATGCGGTAGACAAGAGGAATGGCGGCCAGCAGGACGAAAAAGGCGAACCAGCTACCATCCAAACCGAAGCCGCCGCCGGTAAGCCAGAATGAACCCATCGGGTTGCCCTCAACCACACTGGAATGTGAGCCGTTGCCGCTGATGGCGAGGCCGAAGAGCAAAGCGCGGCTGGCCTTCCAGCCGAAGTTGAGACCCCAGCTTACCCAGAGGGCTCTTGTCCGCAGGTACGCCGCGGAGAGCGCCAGACTCAAGGCGATGGCAACAAAGATGCTGGTGCCATTTGCGCCGGGCTGCAGACGTTCGAGCAGGGCATAGAGCAGCGCGAAACCGATGACGGCCACGCCGGAGCCAAGCGAGCGGGAAAGCCGCTGGAATCCGTAGCCGCGAAAGGCGACTTCCTCTACCAGCGTGAGCAGCAGAAAATAAGCGATATCGGCGGCGAGCCAGCCCCAGGCTGCCGGTTCCGGATGAAAACGGACCAGAATGCCGCCAAAGATCGCCATGGCAATGGCGCAAACCGCGGCAACGCCCCATCCGGTGGCCAGGCCCAGACCGAGTTCCCCGCGCCAGCCGGACCGAAAAGGCAGGCCCTGTGCGCGGATTGGGTGCGGTTGCCGGGCGAGTGAGAAGCCCATGCCGGCGTAACCGGCTAGCAGCAGAAAGGCGAGCGTAGCCTGCTCCACCAGCGGCTGCCAGGAGGCTGAGGCAAATATACCGGCTGCGCGGCGTGCCAGAACGCGCGCCGCGATGAAATAAAACAACGCGATCACGAACTCCAGGTATGCACGGACCCGGCTGTCTTGTTTACGCAGTTCGGTCATTGTCCTTTAAATACGAGAGCTGGCTTCTTCGGGAGTGGTCTGGCGCGGCTGCGGCGGGGTTTCCGTATAGAACTGCGCGAGGTTGCGGAATTTATTGCGACGCGTGGCGATCAGCAGGTCGAGCGGCATGGCCTTGAGCTCCGCCAGATGCCTGCGGATGGTATCGCCGAGCACAATGGCGCCGGCTTCGGGATCGGTATAAATGCCGCCTGGGGGCTCCGGGATGATGCCGTCTACGCAGCCGAGGTTCGCCACCTCCGGTGCGGTGATGCGCAGAGCGGCGGCGGCAAATTGCTTCTGGCCGGCGTCACGCCACATGATGGCGGCCGCGCCCTCCGGTGGAATCACGGAGTAGACGGCGGTCTCCAGGATGAGCACGCGGTCAGCGAGAGCAAGACCGAGCGCGCCGCCGGACCCGCCCTCGCCGGTGATGACGGAGATGGTGGGCACCTTGAGGCGCGACATTTCGAGGAGATTGCGGGCGATGGCTTCGCCCTGTCCGCGCTCTTCCGCACCAATGCCGGGGTAGGCCGCGGTGACATCAATGATGGCGATGACGGGGCGGTTGAATTTTTCTGCCAGCTTCATGGCGCGCAGGGCCTTGCGGTAACCCTCGGGGTTGGGCATGCCGAAGTTGCGCCGGACCTTTTCTTTGGTGGTGCCGCCCTTGCGAATGCCGATGACGAGGACTTCCTGTGTAGTTCCATCGGGCATGGCAAGGCGCGCCATGCCGCAGGCCACGGCTTCATCGTCGCCAAAGCGCCGATCCCCGTGAATCTCGCTGAAATCCGTAAAGATCCGGCCAATCAGGTCCATGGGGTAGGGCCGCTGTGGATGCCGTGCCCGCTCTACTCTCTCCCAGGCCGCGGCTACTGCCGCGGGAAGGGGCTTGCCTGCCTGCTCTTCGCTCATTGATACCTTGGGGGCCTGGTGCTCGAAGCCCTCCAGAGATTCTACGGGGTTGGGCCGCGGGCGACAAATACCGTGGCGGATCATCGTATCCTTAGCGAAGGGAATAAGGAGAACAGTTTGGCAAACGAGCCGGCAACAATTGACGAGATGCTTCATGCAGCGCGCACCATTGCCGTGGTGGGCATGAGCGACAAGACTTATCGGGCAAGCTTCAACATTGGCAAGTATCTGCATGATCATGGGTATCGCGTGCTGCCGGTGAATCCGGCGCTTGAAAGCGTGATGGGATTGACGAGTTACCCGGACCTGGACACGGCGCAGGCGGCTGCGAAAACCGCAACCGGAAAGGGAATTGATCTGGTCAATGTCTTTCGAGCATCAGAAAATGTGCCGCCGATTGTGGACGATGTGATTCGGCTGGGAATTCCTTATTTGTGGCTGCAGGATGAGGTGATTCATCATGAGGCCGTGGCGCGGGCTGAGGCCGCAGGAGTGAAATGCGTGCAGAACGATTGCATTTTTCGCCAGCATGCGGCGAGGATTATTGACTAGCTGCGCAGTTTTGCGACAAACATGGACTAATCCGCGTCCAACGGGTACAGCAAGATGAAGACTTTTCGGTACATATTGGCACTTTTTGTTCTGCTTGCGGCGGGCGTAACCGCTTTTGCCGCGCCTAATGCAGCGCCCAGCTTCGCGGATGTAACGCATCTGCATGTGCAGCTTGTGGCGCCGGCATCCAATCTGAAGCCCGGTGAGACGGCCAGGGGCGGGCTTTACTTCAAGCTGGAGCCGGGCTGGCACGTCTACTGGAAGAACGCGGGCGATGCCGGCGAGCCGCCGCACATCAAGTGGACGCTGCCGGATGGGATTACGGCGGGGTCGCTGGAGTTTCCTGTGCCGCAGCGGCTGCCGGTTTCCACGCTGATGGATTACGGGTATGAGGGCGAGGTTCTGTATCCGTTTGAGATTAAGGCTTCGGCGGGCGCGAAGGCGGGAGACGCCGTTCTGCACGCAAAGGTGGACTGGCTGGTCTGCCGCGAGGAGTGCATTCCGGGCAAGGCGGAGCTGGAGATTGTGCGGACGGTGGGACCGGGCGGCAGCAACGTGGAGCCCGATGCGGGACTTTTTGCGCGGCTGGGAAACAAGCTGCCAAAGCCGCTGCCTGCGAGTGCCAAGGCGAGCTTTCAGCCAACTGCGACGGGCTTCCGGTTGACGCTTGAAACCGGCAGGCGAGAGAGCGACGCTGCATTCTTTCCGGCGGATCAGGATGTGATTGATAATCCTTCTCCGCAAAGGGTGACGCCGACAGCGAAAGGCCTGACGCTTGACCTGATTAAAGATGCGACTCTGACCGCAAATCCGGCGCAGATTCGAGGCGTGATTACGCTCGCGGGCGGCAGGTCGTATGAGGTTGCCGCGGCAGCCGGCGCAACTGCGAATGGCTCGGATAATTCGGCTTCGGCTCCTGTGGCGACACAGCCTGCTGCACAAGAGCCAGTAGCTACGGCAGCACCTGCTGCGCCGGCACAACAGAGTGCGCCTGGTGCTCCGGCTCCCGCTGCCCCGCAGAAGCAAATGGTTTTTCAGGCGTACCCGGGTCCTCCTCCGCCTCCGCCGCATCAGAAAGGCTTAGCAGAGACCATCGGTTTTGCATTCCTTGGCGGTCTCATTCTGAATCTCATGCCGTGCGTCTTTCCCGTCCTGTTTTTGAAGGGACTGGGACTGGTGCAGTCCAGTAGCGAGGAGCGCGGCAGGCTGCGGCTGCACGGGGCTGTGTACACGCTTGGCATTCTGGTTTCCTTCTGGGTGCTTGTGGCCGCTCTGCTAGCGCTGCGCGCTGCGGGTTCGCGCCTTGGATGGGGATTTCAGTTTCAGTCGCCGATCTTTCTGCTGCTGATGGCGAGTCTTTTGTTCTTTCTCGGGCTGTCTCTCGCGGGGCAGTTTGAGATCGGGCTCACGCTTACGAGCGCTGGTGGATCGCTGGCTGCGAAGCAGGGATATACGGGCAGTTTCTTTACTGGCGTATTGGCAGTGATTGTGGCCACGCCGTGCACTGCGCCGTTTATGGGCGCTGCGATTGGTTATGCGCTTTCCGCGCCGGCTTTGACGACATTTGCCATTTTTACTGCGATTGCGCTTGGTCTGGCTACGCCGTATGTTGCGCTGACGCTTCAGCCTGCGTGGACTCGTTTGTTGCCAAAGCCCGGCGTGTGGATGGAGTACCTGAAACAGGGCGTTTCTGTTCCCATCTTTGCCACGGTGATCTGGCTGGCCTGGGTGGTGGCGGGAAGTTATGGTGCAATGCTGCTGACTGCGCTGCTGGCTTGCTTCCTTCTTCTGGCAATTGCAGGATGGTTCCTCGGACGTTGGCCTGCTAAGGGGTGGGCTACCGGAGTTGCCGCGGTATTTTTGCTCGGAGTGATTGGACTTGGCGTTTATGCTTCGAACAATTTTGCGTCTGCCGCCACGCCGGGTGTGCAAAGCGCGCAGAAGACGGGCTGGCAGCCGTGGTCCGAAGATACTGTCCAAAAGAACTTATCCGCCGGCAGGCCTGTGTTTGTGGATTTCACGGCAAGCTGGTGCCTGAGTTGCCAGGTGAACGAACGAGTTGCGCTGAGCCGGCCTGAAGTGAAGAAGGCTTTCGCCGATTCCAACGTGGCTCTGCTGCGCGCCGACTGGACGCAGCACGATGAGGCGATTGCACAGGCTCTTGAAAAGCTGGGCCGCAGCGGCGTGCCCGCCTATGCGCTGTACATTCCAGGTCAAGACAGCCCAAAGCTGTTACCGGAGGCTTTGACGCCGGGAATTGTGCTTGATTTCCTCAGCGGATTACCAAAAACTTCCGCGTCGATGCGGAAATAGGTGTATAGCTAAGTGAACTGCAAGACCGCGACGCGTCCTTATGGCTGCTCAGTGAAATACGCGGACTGAAGAGCGATTCGCAGAAGATTCACATATACCGAGGTGCGGCTACTCCAACCCGTCGGCTGCACGCGGCATCCTACAACTCACACAGGAGGACGCTCATGAGGCTTGAGTACAAACCGCCGTACCGCCCGAACTGGCAGTTTGCAGATGCCCGGGAAACCAGCGAAGAAGTTCTCTTCAACGACTCGATGGGCTCCATCCATCTGGCCGATTCCACCGGTACGGATGAAGAAATGGAGACCGGCGACGCGAAGGTCTCTAATTTTCAAACATACGAAGATTGAGCGCCCGCCGGCAAAGCGCCCAGTTATTAACTCATTCGGACTTATCTTCCATATTCAGACAGCAGCATTTTCCAGCCGTTCCTGCGCGACTTTGAGAGCCGCTGCAACGGCCTGGTCCATGTTGTAGTAGCGGTATTGCGCCAGGCGGCCGACAAAGATCGTGTCGCGCTCTTCAGTTGCGGCAGCCTCATATTGCTTGTACAGGGCCTGATTTTCCGCACGCGGTACCGGGTAATATGGATCGCCCTCATTGGTGGGGTATTCGCGCACAACGGATGTGCCGGTGTGCTGCTGGCCTGTGCAGTGCTTGAACTCCGTGATGCGCGTGTAGTCGTGATCGTTGGGATAGTTCAGCGTGCATACCGGCTGCAAGCGCTCCACATTCGGAATGTGCTCATGCTCAAAACGCAGCGACCTGTATGGCAGCCTGCCGAAGCGGAAATCGAAATACTCGTCGATTTGTCCGGTGTACACGGTCAGTTTCGGCTGCACGCGCTTGCGCAGTTCCACATAGTCCGTGCCGAGCTCGACGCGAATGCGCGGATGATCGAGGATATTGCGGAACATGGCTGTGTAACCGGCGAGCGGCATGGCCTGATAGGTGTCGGAGAAATAGCGGTCATCGCGGTTGGTGCGCACCGGGATGCGTGCCGCTACGCCTGCGCTGAGTTCCGAGAGATCGAGCCCCCACTGCTTGCGGGTGTAATTGCGAAAGAACTTGTCGCACAGGTCGCGCCCGACGCTGTTGAGCACCACGTCTTCACTGGTGAGTATGGGCGAGCGCTCTTCACGCACGCGCTCCAGATACTCCGCCACACCGGCCTCATCCAGGTTGAGATTGTAGAGCCGGTTGATGGTGTCCTGATTGATGGGCATGGGGAGCCATTGCCCTTCTACCCATGTCCGCACGCGATGCTCGTATTGCCGCCATTCTGTAAAGCGCGAGAGGTAATCGAAGACCGTCTTCGCGTTTGTATGAAACAGATGTGGTCCATAGCGGTGAATCAGAACACCGTACGCGTCCTGTTCATCGTAGGCATTGCCGGCAATATGTTCCCGTTTATCGATTACCAGCACGTCACGGCCCGCTGAGGCGAATTGCTGCGCCACCACGCTGCCCGCGAACCCTGCGCCAACCACCAGCACGTCAAGTTGCAGAGGAGTCTCCTTGGTTTCTGCTACGGGTTGAATTACGCTTGCAGGGCTGCGGAGCTGAGCAACTGCTGTGAGGCCGGAGATGCCGCGATGAACTCAGCAACGCGGCGGCCGATGGCCTCTTCGCCGCATACGTTTTTCCAGAACTCCAGGCTGCGATTGCTCCATTGCTGAAGCGCCTGATCGTCGTCAAGCAGCGGCGCAACGGTTTTCTCCAGTTCATCCCAGGAGTCGATCTGGATCACGGGCGCTCCCTGGTAGAAATAGTCATCGGGAAGAGGCTCGCATATTACCAGGCATCCGCTCTTCAGGCCTTCAAAGAGGCGCCATGTATCGATCACTGTGCCGCGAGGCGTGAGGCAGATTTTCGAATCCATCATGCGCTCGGAGTAGGTGCGGTTATCGTTTGCGTCCGCGCCGCCAAAGGAACCTTTCTGCAGCACGCGATGATCGAGCCGGAAGCGCGGGTTGCTTTTCTTGAGCTCGAGCGTGTACTTGACCATGTCGCGGCGCGCAATCTGCTTCGGCGATTCACTCAGCGATGCCAGCCCGCGTGTGGGCTCCATATCGATCTGGCCGGCAAAAAAGCAGTGGTATGGCCGCTCGTGCATGGGCTTTACCGGCAGCTCATCCAGCATGCAGGTGCCGCAGGGCGTATGCAGGATGTGCGGCTCTTTCAGCACGGGCGCAACGGGATAGCTTGCGCGCGCCTCCCGCCAGAGCGCCTTCCAATACAGCACGACGTTGCGGAGATATTTCAGCGTCATGTTGCGCCGCAATCTGTCGAATGGGAACCAGCGGCGAATGCCCAGCAGAGGCTCGGTTCCGCGCGGCGTCTTCAAAATTGTATTCACGAAGCGCGCATAGCGCGGCATGCGGCCCAACTCATCGCCGAGGAGGATGACAACGATGTTGGGGCCATACTCAGGCACCGCATCCATATCCCATGTGAGATAGACGCGCAGATCGGGCACGGTGAGGAAGCGCTCCATGTGCTGAAAGACCTGTGCGTAATAGCGGCAATCCACGGGCCAGGTCTTATCCCAATAAGACAGATCCCACTCGCGGATCGAACCGTCGCCTCGGGAATTCACGACAAAATAGCGTGGCCGCCCAGACGCGGTTAAGGATGTAACCTCTGCTGGCATAATATGAGATTCCTTGTATATGGAACATTAAAAATAGGACGCAACACGAATTGCTAGTTCATCATACACTAAGCCAACTAAGCGAAATTCTCAGTATTCCGCTTGCCCGCTCGGATGCGCCGAATCTCATCGAGCCTCTGCGCCAGAAGCTTCTCGCGGCCTTCCTGCGTGGGGTGATAGTAGGTGCGCCCTTTGAGTGAATCGGGCAGGCAATCCATATCCGCTATCTTGTCCTCTTCATCATGCGCGTAGCGATAACCCTTTGCGTAGCCGAGCTCTTTCATCAGCCGCGTGGGCGCGTTGCGAATGTGCATCGGCACAGGCTCCTGGCGCGTGTGCTCGATCTCGGCCTGGACGGCGGCATACGCCGTGTAGACGGAGTTTGATTTCGGCGCGAGGCAAAGATAGACGACGGCTTCGGCGAGAGCAAGGTCGCCTTCGGGCGAGCCGAGAAAATCGATCGTCTCTTTTGCGGAGAGGCAAAGGTTGAGCGCTTCGGGAGCGGCGAGGCCGATATCTTCAACTGCCATACGTACAACGCGCCGCGCCAGATAGAGCGGGTCCTCGCCCGCGGCGAACATGCGCGCGAGCCAATAAAGCGCGGCATCGGGATCGGAGTTGCGCACGCTTTTATGCAATGCGGAGATCAAGTTGTAATGCTCCTCGCCGCTCTTGTCATAGATCAGCACACGCTGCTGCACAGCGTCTGTTGCGAGGGTCTTGTCGATATGTTGCGCACCAGCGGCAGCAAGTTGCGCGGCAACTTCGAGAGTGTTGTAGGCGGCGCGGCAGTCGCCGTTTGAATAGCTTGCAATCAGTTCCAGCGCATCATCGTCCGCGGTGAGATTCATCCCGCCCAAACCGCGATCTTTATCTTCCAGCGCTCTTCGCAGCAGTTGCGCGATGCGGTCTTCGCTGAGAGCCTGCAGTACGTAAACGCGGCAGCGCGAGAGCAGCGCCGAGACAATTTCGAATGAGGGGTTCTCGGTTGTTGCGCCAATCAGACGGATCGCGCCGCGCTCCACGTAAGGTAAGAAGGCATCCTGCTGGGCCTTGTTGAAGCGGTGAATCTCATCGACGAAGAGGATTGTGCGCGAGTGCATCTCCGCGGCCCGCGCAGCGTCTGCCATGACCTGCTTGATCTCTTTAATGCCGCTCATGACGGCGGAAAATTCCACGAAATTGGCGCGCGTGGTCTCGGCAATGATCTTCGCCAGCGTGGTCTTTCCCACGCCGGGCGGACCCCAGAAGATCATCGAGCCCAGTTCGCCCGCGCCCTGGCTGTCGCGCTCAATCTGGACGCGGAGAGGCTTGCCGGGGCCGAGCAGATGCTCCTGGCCGACGTAATCGTCCAGTGTGCGCGGGCGCATGCGTTCGGCAAGCGGCGCTGCCGCATAGAGCGGTCTTTTGGACGAGCGTTGCCGGCCCTCCGGCTCGCTATCGAAGAGGCTCATTGCGTACCGCCTTTCGCGGCGCGCTGCTGCGCGGCTTCATAGAGCAGCACGCTTGTGGCGACTGCCGCATTGAGGCTTTCGACAGGTCCGGGGCAGGGAATTGTGAGAGCGCCGTCGGCCTTGGCTGCCAGCTCCGGGGACACGCCGTTGCCTTCGTTGCCGATCAGGATGGCGATGGGCTTTGTGAGATTCACGCTCGGAGCTGGCTTGGCATCGCGCGCAGCCGTGGTCCACAGCTTCACGCCACTTTCATGTAGTTGCTGGATGCAGTCATCTGTACTGGCGCTGATCAGCGGTACGCGAAAGACGCTTCCTGCCGAAGCGCGCACGGCCTTCGGATTCCATGCGCTCACCGTGCCCGGCAGGCTCACAATGCCTGTCGCGCCAAAGGCCTCTGCTGAGCGGACAATCGTGCCGACATTGCCGGGATCCTGCAGACCGGCGAGGACGACAATCAGAGCGTCGGCATTTCCTTCAAATCCTTCCAGCAAATCTCTCCAGATCCAGTCTGGCTGCCGAACCAGTGCTGCAATCGGCTGCGGAGCTTCCGTTGTCAGAGCAGAAGTGAGAAGCTCGCGAGGCACAAGCAGCACTTCAGTTTCTTGCGGCAATGCCAGGCCGTCCAGCAGCCGTTCCGCATCCTGCGACACAAAGACAGTTTCAATCCCAAGCCGCGCTCGCAAAGCTTCTTCAATGAGATTCGGTCCCTCAATGCCAGCCAGCGCTTCGCCGGGACGCGGCGGCTGGCTCAGCGCGCGGCGCAATTCCTTCAAACGGGCATTTTGTTTACTCTGAACAAGGCGGACATGCATCGGAAATCGCTTTCTGCTTCGTTCGATTGTATTCGCAACGGTCTCTCGTCTGCCTTTTGGGACGGCTTCACTTGCACCGCGGTTGGTGCTGTGTTAGTTTCCGAATTTGTAGCCTCTCGATAAGCACGAACCGAGGTAGAGCTTCTTGTCCGCCGAAATTTTGCGCGTCCATCCCGACGAGCCCCAGCCAGACCGGATCGATTACATCGTCTCCTGCCTGCGTAAGGGCAGTGTCGTCGCACTTCCTACCGATACTTTTTACGGCCTGGCCGTGGACCCGGTGAATCTGCATGCCGTGGAGCAGATTTATCAGCTCAAAACGCGGCAGCAGCATAAGCCGCTTTCGCTGCTGATTGCGAGCCTTGCGCAGGCCTATGAGCTGGCGCGCGAGAGCGATCCGATGCTGGACCGGCTGGCGGATAAATTCTGGCCGGGCCCGCTGACGATCATTGTGCGAGCTGGAACAAAGCTGCCGCTGCGCTCCACGGCTTATACGGGCAACGTGGCTCTGCGCGTGCCGGATGCGGCGATTCCGCGCGCGGTGGTGGAGAAGTTCGGCCTGCCGATCACAGCCACGTCCGCCAATCTGCAGGGCTCAAGCGAGTGTACGCATGCGGCCTGCGTGCGGGACCAGATCGGCGACCGCATTCCGCTGATTATTGATGGCGGGCCGACGGGGCGCACGCTGCCGACCACGATTGTGGACCTGAGCCTGGGGCCGGGGCGGTGGATGATTCTGCGCGAGGGCGCGATTTCAACACACGAGATTGCGATGGTTCTTCAGCGATAATGGGACTTTCCTGATGGGCACGCCTCAGATCAAGTCCGGCCGTAAAAAGCGCCATGGGGCGTTGCGTCTCTGTTTTTCCTTGCTGCTGATTCTCGTGGCTGCCGCCGCCGTGTGGACCTGGTGGGTTTATTCGCAGATCGTCTACTTTGCCCACATGGATCAGGCGGCGCCATCGGATGCGATTGTCGTCTTTGGCGCGGCGGAGTGGGATGGCAAGCCCTCACCGGTCCTTCGCGCGCGGCTGGACCACGCGCTGACGCTCTACCGGCATGGCATTGCTCCGCTCATCATTACGCTGGGCGGCGACGGCGGCGACCAGTACAGCGAAGGCGGCGTTGGACGCAATTACCTGATGAGCCAGGGTGTGCCGGAAGCGGCAATCATTGCGGAAACGCAGAGCCGCAACACATCGGAGTCGTCGCGCCGCGTGGCTGTGATTGCCCGCACGAACAACCTGCGAAGGCTGCTGATTGTGAGCGACAGCACGCATCTGTTTCGTATCCATGCAATATGCGCGGCAGATGGGTTGAATGTGTTTACTTCACCGCGTCCGCAGGCTGTCATTGCGGGCAGGCCGCGCGACTTCTACCGCTACGCGCACGAAATTATCGCTTATACGCTATGGCGGCTGCGGCTGGAATGAGTTTGTGGATTGATTTGATTTGGTTCACGAGAGCAATTTGGTCTTGTAGCCCTGTTTTGCCAGTAGCTTCACAGCTTCTTTATCGAAAGAAGCGAACGTATCCGCGCCGGCTTGCCGTCCCTCGAAAGCCAGGATGCCGTCGGAGAAATCCCCACCCGCGTAAAGCATGGCTAGACCTGCTTCTACCGCAGAACGGTGGATGATCACATTGTCAGCTTCGATCAACTCTTCAATTGCAGCGGCAATTTCAGCTCTGTTGAATTTGTATGCTTTCCGGAGAGCCCATGCAAACTCGCAGATGCACGGAAGGGAAATAAAAAGAAATTTCTCTTGCAAGAGAAGTTGCGTGGCAAGTTGGAATTGCTCCAAGTCATCCCGAACCGCAGCACGCACCAGCACATTCGTGTCAACGGTGACCTTCAATCGAATTTCACCAGACCGGCCCAGCCATCCTCCGTAGCCCGTTTGATTTCTTCAAGGGTGGCTACTTTTTTTGTTTTGCCAGCCAATATGCCAAAGAAATTTTCAATGGAGCCCTTGGGCTTGGCCCGAGTCACTTTTAGGCTGCCGTCCTTCGCTTTCATCACTTCGATCTTTTCGCCAGGCGCAATTCCAAGGTGCTGCCGCAAATCCTTGCTGATGGTCACCTGGCTCTTGGCGGTGAGTTTGAGAGTTGGCATGGCGGTCTCCTGGCGTGCTTATTTTATTGTAATGCAATTTTGCATTACTTTGTGGTGGTTCATTTTGCTTAGATTGCCGCATTTCGCAGCGTCCATAGAACGAAGACCAGAGTCGAGATTGCCGCGCTTGCTGTCGAGAGAAAATTGACGGCGTCGTTATTCAGCCAGCCTTTGCGTTCCAGAGTTGCGCCTAGCAGGCTGTCGAAGAGCAGCCCGAAGATGCCGCCTGCGGAAATGACGCAGCCAGTAACCAGGCTGCCCCGCAGCATCCACGCTCCAATCGTTCCTATGGCGCAGGCGGCGAGCACGCCTGCGAGCGTTCCAGAGGCGCTAACGGCGCCGTCTGTACCCGGCTCAACGCGGCGAAATGTTGTAAGCAGGAACGGCTGGCCGCCGAGCACCTGGCCAATCTCCGAGGAGACAGTGTCGGCGGCTGCTTCGGCAAGGGCGGCGTAGGCGGCATAGCTGAGCAGAGCTCCAAAGAGGCTGTTGTCGGCGCTAACCAGCCTGCCGCCCGCCAGCATCGATTGCGCGCCGGGGCTGCACACTAGCGCCGCAAAACCGAGATTCGCGCAGACCTGGGCCGAGACGCGGCCGCGTTTTTCTTCCGCTGTTCCCAACTGCTCCTTGCGCCTGCGTCCAAATCGTGTGGTCAAAGAGGTCAGCACCAGCACCGCAAGCACCGGCACAATCGCTGTTCTCCAGGGCTCGTAGGGATACACAAAGGTTGAGAACATCATGCTTGCGCACAGCAACGCGCCGGTTGCTGCCGCCGCTGGGGTGCCTGACCGCGACTTCCAGGCAATAAGCCCGAGAAGCGCGCTCAATCCGAGCCCCCACATTGCCACGCTGGGCTCATGCAGGGTCCAGAAACGCGCCTCCCATACCACGCTTACCGCGATCGGCGCGATGACAATCGCGAGAATCAGCCTGGATTGCCAGGCGAGCTTCTGTGTATCTGTTTTCGATGTCACGCCTGTATGGTAGCTGACGGGTGAAACGGTTTACACTCGGTTGACCGGCAATTTCCATCCTGTTGCACCACTGTGCGGAGTTCAAAATGAAAAGGTTTGCAAGCGCAGTCTGTCTGCCTGCTGTTCTGGTTTCTCTCACCGCTGTCTCTGCAGCGCAAACCGCCGAGACGCGCGCGGTCTTCAATAGTCCCCGCGAAACGATTGTTCTTGAGCCGTACGCGCCGAACATTTTGCGCGTGACGATCAGCAAGGATGATGCAGCCGCCAAGGGCGCGCCCGGCTATGGCATTGTGGGCAAGCCTGACGCTACCGGGTGGACGCTGAAGCAGACAGACGCCGAGGACGAGTACCGCTCCGCGCGGATGGTGGTGACCGTGCATCGCCCGCATCCCAATCCGAATGCCAAACCGGGACGCTTGCCGGACACGGCGAACTACTTTTCCGGGTCCGCGCCGTGGGCCAGTGTGACGGTGAAATCGCCGGACGGAAAGACGATTCTCGATATGGCGGGATGGGAGCAGGCTGACTATAACCACAAGGACGGCACGGCGCAGCTTGCCAACGACCGCAGGCCGAGCGATGGGCCGAGCTACGTGGTGGGCGCGACATTTCGCTCACCCAGCGACGAGCACTACTACGGCCTGGGCCAGAATCAGGAGGGTTTTCTCGACCATCGAGGCCATCCGGTGCGCTGCTGGCACGACTACAACTCTCCAGCCGGCCCAAGTTCCTGCGTGCCCTTTGCGATCACGAACAAAGGCTACGGCCTGCTGTGGGATAACGCTTCTAAGACGACGATTATTCCCGGCTTCAACGAGGTCACCCGCTGGCAATCCGAGTCCGGCAGCCGCGTTTCGTACTTCGTCATCGCCGGTGACACCGCGGATGAGATTTACGCAGGCTACAAGCTGTTGACCGGTCCTACGCCGATGTTGCCCAAGGCTGCCTACGGCTACATCCAGTGCAAACAGCGCTACTCAACCCAGGAAGAACTGCTCTCTGTTGCCAAGGGCTACCGCGATCGCCATTTGCCCGCGGATGTGCTTGTCGTGGACTGGTTTTACTACACCAAGATGGGCCAGTTCGACATGGACCCCAAGGCTTGGCCCGATCCCAAGGCGATGAACGATCAACTGCACAAGATGGGCTTTGAGACGATGATCTCCGTCTGGCCGCGCTTTGTGAAGGAAGACCGATACTACGACCAGGTGCTGAAGAATGGCTGGTTTGAGTCGCTGGCCGATGGGACGCCGGAGAACGGTCTGCCTTACGACAAAGCCGGTTCGGACATCGACACGACCAACCCCGATGCGGCGAAGTTCTTCTGGCAGATCTCACGCGACAACATCCTATCGCTCGGCTTTGACTCGCTGTGGGCCGACGAGACGGAGCCCGATCTGCCTCCGAATGGCGCTTTTTATCACATCGGTCCCGGCACGGAGTTCTTCAACGTCTATCCGTACTTTCACACCAAGGCGCTCTATGACGGATTCCGCGCCGACCTGCCGCAGAAGCGGGCGCTGGTGCTTTCCCGCGACGCCTATCTTGGCGCGCAGTCGAACGGCACCATCTTCTGGTCGAGCGATATTCACGGCACGTGGGACACGCTGAAGCGCCAGGTGCCAACCGGCCTCGACTTTACGGCGTCCGGCTTTGCTTACTGGTCGAATGACACCGGCGGCTGGCAGTATCTGCCGCAGGTTCACAAGCCGGAGCACCCGCCGCTGCTAGACCCTTCGGACGCGCGCGCTGTAGTCGGTCACTATGACGATTACCCGGAGCTCTATACGCGCTGGTTTCAGTACGCTACTTTTCTGCCCATCATGCGCACGCACGGCAGCCGGACAGCCAATGAGGTCTGGAGCTACGGCAAACAGGCTGAGCCGATCCTGATCAAGTACCTCAAGCTCCGCTATGAGCTGCTGCCGTACATCTATTCGCTCGGCTACAAAACATGGAACACCGGCGCTCCCTTCATGCGCGCGCTTCCGCTCGATTTCCCCAACGACCCGAAAGTGGCCGACCTCCGCGACGAATATATGTTCGGGCCGGCGTTTCTGGTGGCTCCGGTCACAGACCAGGGCGCAACGAGCCGTGAAGTCTACCTGCCCGCCGGCGCGGACTGGTACAACTACTGGACCAACGAGCGTGTCCACGGCGGACAGACGATCACAGTCAACGCTCCGATTGACACCATTCCACTCTTCGTCCGCGCCGGATCGATTCTGCCTCTCGGCTCGCCTGTTGAAAACACCAAAGAGCAGCAGACGATTGCGAAGATCAAGGTTTATCCCGGCGCCAACGCGGAGTTCACGCTGTTTAATGACGACGGAACCACCTACGGCTACGAGCAGGGCAAGGGAACCATCACGCACCTGCGCTGGGATGACTCGACCCGTAAGCTGTCTGAAGCCCCCGGCGCAGCCGCCGTGGAAATCGTTGGCCGATAAGCGCCCGCAAAGCGCCGCTCGTCACACGGACGGCGCTTCGGTGCGTCTAAACATTGGCTGATAGACCCATGCATCGCTGTTGCCGGGCACGATTCCGGATACATTCCGGCCGTCCCGCACCCCCATTTGCCTCATTTACAATGACAAAGTAAGCAGGAACGAAAATACGAATGAGTCTTTTTTGTATGTCCCCTGAGCGGAAACTCGCCCGGAGTGTTGCCCGGAAAATTGCCTTCGCAGGCGCGGCTTTTGTGGCGGCGTTTCTGGCCGGATGCGGCGCCGGGTATCGCCCCGTAGTCACTCCTACCAATCCAGCCGGTCCACAAGCGCAGCCCGCTGCATTAGTCACGGTTGTTTCTTCGCCTTCCCCCACCTCCGCGGGAGTGGTCAACGTGGTGGATTACGCGGGTGACACAGTGCTGGCGCAGGCTACGGTAGGGCCCGGTCCGATCGCATTCACTCTGGACCAGACCGGCTTGAACGGGTTTACGTTTAACAGCGACGGCACCATTAGCGACTTTCCCGCCAACTCGTCTCTCCAGGAGAAACAGGTGGTTGTTACCACGCTTCCGGCCGGCGCAGAGCCGTTTGGATTCATGGCGCCAGCCGCCCAACTCTGGGCCACAGACCTGGCCTCGAACGACGTGGATGTCTTCACTGGAACACAGCCGGCAATTTTTAAAATCGCCATTCCGGTCGATCCCACGCCGATCATGGTGATCGGGCCTACGTCCGCGGCGCAGTACAACTACGCCATCACCCAGGGGGCGGTCGGTCCCACCACCTGCAACACGGCTCCATCCTCCGGGCCGGCGGGCTTTGCCGATTCCATACTGGCAGCCAGCGATAGTGTCTCCAACAAGCTGCAAGTTGGCAGGTGCCCGGTCTATGCTGTGCAAACACCGGATTCGCAGCGCATTTATGTGTTGAACCGCGGCGACGACACCATTAGCGTCATTAACACCCAGACCAACACCCTCGATAACCAGTGCCCGACAGGCTGCTTCAACAAGGCCGGGCAGAAATACTACTCGCATCCCTTGTTGCCGCTTTCCACGGCTGGCCTTGCAGTGAGTTGCCCTACCGTCCCCCCCACTCCCAACACGAATATATGTTCGGAGCCGATTAACCTTTCCACGGCGAATCTTCCCGCCACCGCCGGTCCGGTTTACGCCGAATATAACCTTGCCACGCAGCAGCTTGTGGTGGCGGATTTTGCCGGCGGCACTATCAGCATCATTGACGTGAGCCTGGATACCTACGGCAACGACAGCCCGACCTTCGGAACCACCTATACCGTGGCGGTGGGCACCGGTACAACGCCCAATCCAGCCAGCGTCACAGTTCTCTATGACGGCAGCCGCGCCTACACGGCCAACCAGAACGATGACAGTACCGGCAATGGCTCGGGCAACGGAACGGTGACGATCGTCAACCTTTCCAGCCATACGGTAGAGAAAACCCTGCAGGTCAACGGTCACCCGCGTACGGTGGCTTCCACGCAGAATTCATTGGAAGGCAAGGTGTATGTGGCCTCGCCGGACAGCACCTATCTCACGATCATCCGTACGGATGAGGACATCGTCGACACTACGGTTCTGGTGCAGGGAAATGTCGTGGATTTACGCGTCTCCTCCCAGAACGGCAGCGCCGGCAATGCCAACGTCACAAGCCGTCAGCCCGGCTATGGAGCGCCCTGCAATCTCTCCGCGCAGCAATATGCGACGGCGGGAGTTCCGCCAAGCACGCTATTGCTGTGCCAGGCGCAGTCGGCGGCTGCTCTGTCCGCTCCGCAGCAGTAACCGGATCGGATTTAATTCCGAAGGCCATTTCCACTGCGGAAATGGCCTTCTTCTTTTGCGCGATACAGTAAAGAAATGGCAGCAGGAACAAAAGCGCGCATCGACACGCTGCTCGTAGAGCGTGGACTCGCGCAGAGCCGCGAGCGTGCGCGTGCCCTGATTCTCGCCGGTCGTGTGCTGGTCAATGAACAGAAGATCGATAAGCCCGGCGCATCGGTTTCCGCCGATGCGGCATTGCGTCTTCTCGGCAACGATCAGCCCTACGTCAGCCGCGGAGGACTCAAGCTGGCCGGCGCGCTGGATGCGTGGAAGATCGATGTGGCGGACCGTACCTGTCTCGATGTAGGAGCTTCCACCGGCGGCTTTACGGATTGTCTCTTGCAGCACGGCGCGGTGCGCGTAACAGCCGTTGACACAGGCTTCGGCCAGATCGCCATGCAGCTCCGCAATGACCCACGCGTTCGGCTCATGGAGCGAACCAATGCGCGTTTGCTCGAACCACGCTCGCTTATGATCGAGCCTTTTCCGACGCTGCTCGTCATGGATGTTTCCTTTATCTCGGCCACTCTGGTTCTTCCTGCCGTGCTTGCAGCCGCGCCATCCCTTATCGAGGCCGTCATCCTCGTTAAACCGCAGTTTGAGGCTGGCCGTGAGCATGTAGGCAAGGGCGGCATCGTTCGCGATCCCGCTGCCCATCAGCTTGCCGTCAACCGTGTGGCCCAATGCGTTCGCGAGCAGGGGGGTGAAGTTGCCGCAGTGATCGATTCGCCTATCACCGGCGCAGAGGGCAACGTGGAGTTTTTGCTGCATGCGCGATTCAGCGCTTGATTCCGCAGCCATTTATACTGACACTCTATGTCCTATCTTGTAACCGGAGCGGCTGGCTTTATTGGCTTTCATGTCTGCCAGCGCCTGCTCCAGCGCGGTGAAGCGGTTATCGGGGTCGATAACGTCAACGACTACTACGACCCATCCCTGAAGGAAGCGCGCCTGGCGCAGTTATCCGGCAAGCCGGGCTTTCAGTTCTACCGCACGGATATTGCCGATCATCATGCGGTGGAGGATCTGGCTGCGCGTCATCCGGAGATTACGCATATCATTCATCTGGCCGCGCAGGCCGGCGTGCGCTACTCGCTGGTCAATCCCTATGCCTACACGCATTCGAACATCGAAGGCCAGATTGCGATGCTGGAGATGGCGCGGCGCCTCAAGAACTGCCAGCACTTCGTCTACGCCAGCTCATCGTCGGTTTACGGAGCGAACAAGAAGCTGCCTTTCGCGGTGGAAGATCGAGTCGATAATCCGGTCTCACTTTACGCCGCTACTAAAAAAGCGTGCGAGCTGATGGCGCACTCCTATAGCCATCTCTACTCGATTCCGACGACTGGCTTGCGCTTCTTCACCGTCTACGGTCCCTGGGGAAGGCCGGATATGTCCGCCTTCCTGTTTGTGAAAGCCATTCTGGCGGGCAAGCCGATCAGCGTATTCAACAACGGCGATATGCGCCGCGATTTCACCTACATCGACGACATTGTCAGCGGCGTTGTAGCCGTATCCGATCGCACTCCCGGCGGAGATGGTCCGCCGTATCGGGTGTACAACATCGGCAATCATCGCTCTGAGCCGTTGATGCGGATGATCGGCCTGATCGAGGAGTCGCTCGGCAAAAAGGCCGAGATCGTCTTTGAGCCAATGCAGCCCGGCGACGTGAAGGAAACATTTGCAGACATTGAAGCGCTGCGCCGTGACGTGGGTTTTGAGCCGTCCACGGCCATCGATGAGGGGATTCCGAGGTTTGTACGCTGGTATCGTGAGTTTTATGGCGTATAAGCGGATTTAGATATGAGCATGCTCCAGGCAACGGGTATTGAGCAAGCAACAGCAATCGCTGAACGACCGCTGTGCGTGGACCTGGACGGCACGCTCGTCAAGAGCGATACGCTGCTTGACTCGCTGCTGCTGCTGGTGCGTCTGCGGCCTCTGCAGGCGCTTCAAAGCCCTGCGTGGGCCCTGCGCGGCAAAGCAGCTCTCAAGAGAGAAGTCGCTTCCCGTGTCACTCTCGATGTAACGCACCTGCCGTATAACCGCCCTCTCATCGCGTACCTCAAGGAGCAGAAGGCCGCGGGCCGCAGGATCTATCTGGCCACGGGCGCGGACAGCGAGACCGCGGAGCGCGTTGCGGCTCATTTCGATTTCTTCGATGGCGTGCTGGCCAGCGACGGCAAGACCAATCTCACCGGCGGCAACAAACTGGAAGGCATGCGGAACCGCTTTGGTGAAGAAGGCTATGACTACATCGGCAACTCTTTCGTGGATATTCCGCTGCTGCGTCATGCCGGCTCGGCCATGATTGCCAATCCCGAACGCGGACTCGCTTCGCGGCTTCAGCGCAGTGGCATTGCGATTGAGAGA
Organism: Occallatibacter sp.; assembly: GCF_049510455.1. GTDB lineage: Bacteria > Acidobacteriota > Terriglobia > Terriglobales > Acidobacteriaceae > Telmatobacter. The sequence goes on from NZ_JBEKYX010000009.1 coordinate 68,570, forward strand.
GAGTTTAGTGACAGGGTGGGCGCTCTTAAAACATTTCTCAGCGCCATCCGTATCCATCAATGGGCAAAGAACGTGCTTGTGCTCGTGCCGTTTCTGCTCTCCCACTCGCTGACCGGCCCGCATATTGCCGCCGCTGTGATTGCCTTTTTCTGCTTCAGTCTGTGCGCCTCGGCCACTTACATCGTCAATGACATGCTGGATATCGATGCCGACCGAAGGCATCCACGCAAGCGCGCCAGGCCTTTTGCTTCTGGAGATATGTCCGCATTCACAGGGGCAGTCATCGCGGTTGTGTTTGTGGCCGGCGCGCTTGTTGCCGCTGAGTTCCTGCTTCCCTCGGCATTTCTGCTCTGGCTTCTTCTCTATATTGTTTCCACGCTCGCCTATTCGCTTTATCTCAAGCGCATCGTGCTGGTGGATGTGATTTTGCTCTCCTGCCTGTACACGGTTCGTGTGCTGGCCGGCGGCGCTGCCACGGATGTAGCCATCTCGCCGTGGCTCTCGGCCTTCTCCGTCTTTCTTTTCCTGAGCCTGGCCATGGTCAAGCGCTTCAGCGAACTGCGGAATGCTCTGGAGCGGGGAACGACATTCGCACATGGCCGCGGTTATCTCTCCGTGGATATTGAGCAGTTGCGCAGCTTCGGCACGGCCAGCGCCTACGCCGCCGTGGTGGTCTTTTCCATGTACATCAGCGGGCATGATGTTACGGTCTTGTACCATCATCCGGGCCGTCTCTGGCTGGCAGCGCCTCTCATGCTGTTGTGGCTTAGTCGCGTCTGGCTGCTCGCCTCCCGCGGCGAGCTGAATGAGGATCCCATCATTTTTGCCGTAACTGACCGCATGAGCCTGTTGATAGGCGCCGCGGTGGTTCTCATTGCCGTGGTTGCGGCGCTCTGATGCCTGTCAGATGGACCAGGCGGATATTGACAGTAAACGTAAAAAAATGCTCAAGTTTTATCGCCGTATGGTAGGGTGGTATTGCCATGACGGGGCCCGCTGAAGGGTGTGGCATTTCGATCTCGCCGCAAGGGCGTTCTTAGGCGGTTTCGCGCGCCGGGTCACCAAATTCAATTGCCGGAGGATCAAGAGCATGCGCTCATATCTCATCAAAGCAGTAAGCGTGGCGCTATTTTCTCTAGCGCCGTATGCGTTGCTAGGTCAAGGAGCGGCGAAGGGGCCGTCTTATGGGGATTCGCCATCGCGGTGGGATATATTTGCGGGCTACAGTTACCTGGGGCCGCACGATACGGTGAC
>NZ_JBEKYX010000090.1:0-16959 GCF_049510455.1 Occallatibacter sp.
CTTCCGAACTTCTTTGCCACGCGGACAACGGAACGGTATTACGGCATTCCACCGGGATTGAATGAGGCCAGCCGACCGGCGCTGACCGGCCTGTTTCCACGCGGCAGCTATAGCCGGGAGATCACCTTTCGCGACGGGAAAGAGCTGATTGACCCTATGAAGAATCCGCAGGGCCAACGAACGACGATGTCGCTTGGTCTGGAAAGCTCGGGAGAATTCGGGATAGAGCCCGGTGTGGTTTTGACCGACGTAACTTCAGACACCATAGCGTTTCATCATTGGGAGAAAGGTCCGACGGGTGTGGTTGCAGTTTTCCGATATTCGGTGTCAAAGCAGGATTCACACTACGACGTGAACTATTCGTGCAACGGGAGACCCACCTTTCACGGTCAGCCTGCATACCATGGCACGATTGCGCTCGATCCGGCATCCGGCGTGGTTTTGCGCGTCACCATTGAGGCGGCGGACACGAACGCTGACGATCCGCTGTCCCATGTTGCTTCCGCAGTGGAGTACGGTCCGGTGGAAATTGGCGGAAAGATTTATAACTGCCCGCTGCGGAGCGTGGCCTTCAGCGTGGTGGGATTCAATGACTGCTCAGCGCAGGTGCACAGTGTGAACACTGTGAAGCGGATGTATCTGAATCGGACGACATTTACCGACTATCACCGGCTTGGTTCTACCGTGCGAATTGTTCCCGATATACCGGCCAGTGCAGAGACGCAGCAACCATGAGCACCCCATCTGCCATATGACCAGGGATTCTGCGCAGGCTATTCGGGTTTCAGGAATGCTGGTATTGCTGCTGGCTGTGAGCGCTGCTGCGCTTGCCGGCCCGATTCACAAAGCAGCACGGAAGGGTGACAAGGCGGCGGTGATTGCGCTGCTCAAGCAGGAGCCTGGCCTGGTTTCAAGCAGGGACAGCCTGGGTTACACTCCGCTTCATCTGGCGGCTAAATATGACCAGCCGGAGATTGTGGCGCTGTTGCTGGCGAATGGCGCGGATGTAAATGCACAGGTGAGGGTGTGGGACATAAAAGCCTCTGGGGAGGAGCAGCACTCTGGAGAATCTCCTCTTACACTTGCGCTGCAGTCTTACCACCACAAGGAAGTGGTGAAGCTGCTGTTGACTCATGGCGCAGACGTGAATGTTGAACTAAGCAACGGCAATACCCCGCTATCGCTTGCCATTGATCAGAATCTTCCGCAGGATGTGCAGGTGCTGCTGGCCAATGGGGCGAATCCGGACTACGCCATCTTTAACGGACAAAGCGCAGTGCACCAGGCTGTGCTGGAACGCAAGATAGAAATTTTGAAATTACTTCTGGATTACGGCGCAGACCCGAACGCGAAGGACCTGGCAAAACATCCGCCAATGTTCTATGCGGATACTGACAAGATCATCGGCATTCTAAGCGCACACGGTGGCCACAAGTAAAAGAAGGCGGTAGAGCTTTCGCTCTATGCCACGGATTGCAGGCGCATCTGCACCCTGGTGCCTGTAGCCTGAGCGAAGCGTAACAGTGTCTTTGTGCTCGGCAAGGTCTGTCCGCTCTCCAAGCGAGCGATCGATGATTGGCTCGTCTTCATGCGCGCGGCCAACTCGGCCTGAGACAGCCCTGCTTTGAGACGCGCGCGCAGTAATTCCGCGGCGATCTCAAACTCAGGTGCAAGCGCATCGTATTCGGCCTTGATCTCGGGATCGGCGAGAAGTTCCGCCTTGATTTCATCGAATGGAATGGTCATTGAATCTCCTTTGCCCGTTGCAACGCCAATTCAATTTCCGCGCGGGGAGTCTTTTGCGTCTTCTTGACAAAGGCACGCAATACGATCAGGCGCTTGCCGGTTGCTGTCACATAAAGGGCACGCGCAATGCCGTCTCTTCCCTTCAAGCGAAGCTCCCATAGCTTGCCTTCCAGATGCTTCACGTACGGTGCACCGAGGCTTTCCAAACCAACCTGGCCGATCCATTCACCGAGCCTCAGAAAACGGGCCTGCATATCTTTCGGCAGCGCTTGAATCTCAGTCATTACTGTCTGGTTGAGAATTTCAACTTGCCAACCCATCATGATTATATCTCATTTTTGAGATAAATTACTGACCGCCATTTTACCGTCCTGTGCCGCCGACGGTCATGCGGTCGAGCTTGACGGTGGGCATGCCTACGCCTACGGGGACGCTTTGGCCGTTTTTGCCGCAGGTGCCGATGCCTTCGTCGAGCTTGAGGTCGTGGCCGACCATCGAGACATACTTCAGCGCCTCGGGGCCGTTGCCGATGAGGGTGGCGTCGCGCACCGGGGCGGTGATTTTGCCGTCTTCGATGAGGTACGCTTCAGACGCTGAGAAGACGAACTTGCCGTTGGTGATGTCTACCGATCCGCCGCCGAAGTTGGGCGCGTAGAGGCCGCGCCTGACGGAGCGGATGATGTCTTCCGGCTCATCTTCGCCGGCCAGCATGTAGGTGTTGGTCATGCGCGGCATGGGGATGGACTGGTAGTTTTCGCGGCGGCCTGAGCCGGTGTTTGCTATGCCCATGAGACGGGCTGAAAGCTTGTCTGTGAGATAGCCCTTGAGGATGCCGTTTTCAATGAGCACGGTCTCCTGCGTGGGCGAGCCTTCATCGTCTACATTCAGGGAGCCGCGACGGCCTTCCATGGTGCCGTTATCGACGACCGTGACTTTGGCGCTGGCTACTTTCTGGCCGACGAGGCCGCTGAAGGCTGAGGTGCCTTTGCGGTTGAAATCGGCTTCGAGGCCGTGGCCTACTGCTTCATGCAGCAGGACGCCGGGCCAGCCTGGGCCTAGCACTACTTCCATTTCACCGGCGGGTGCGGCTACGGCGCCAAGCTGCAGAATGGCGCCGCGGGCTGCTTCGCGCGCCAGGTTTTCAGGGCTTTTGCTGGCTGTGAATTGCGCCAGGCCAGCTCTGCCGCCTGCGCCGGCTGAGCCTCTAGTTGTGAGCGCGCCATCTTTGGCGATGACAAATGCATTCAGACGGCAGAGTGGCTGCGTGTCGCTGGCGAATGAGCCATCCGAGCCGGCTATCAGGATGCGGCGCAGCTCCTCACTGTAGCTGGCGCGGACCTGGGTAATGCGTGCATCGAAGGCTCGCGCTGCGCGGTCTATGCGCAGAATCAGCTCCAGACGCGCTGCGAGATCGAGGTCGAATCCGCCGAGCGGGACAGGGTAAAGGTCCGCTGCTGGGGCTTCTGTAAAGCCCTGGATGGGCTGCTTGGCAGGGCCGGAGGCGATCAGGGCTGCTGTTTTTGCTGCATGCAGGAGCCGATCGGGGTTGAGGTTGTCTGTGTAGGCGTACCCGGTGCGCTCGCCGCTCAGAACGCGAATTCCGCATCCGGCGCTTGTTCCCTGGCTGGCCGACTTCACGATCTGCTCGTCTACGCCGAGGCTTACCGCCGTCACGGACTCAAAATAGAGATCGGCGTAATCGCCGCCTGCCGAAAGAGCTTCGCCAAGGCAGCGTTCCAATAAGCGCTCAGTGATGCCAAATTTCTCGAAAAAATAACGCTTATGGCCGGAGTTGGCTCCGGGATGGGGGGATGCTTCCGGAATGCTCATCGTGTCTTGAGTTTACGCCTGTTCGAGGTTGCTTATTTGATTCCATGCCATCAAATCTCCACTGTTCGGCCTCTTCCACTCGCACTCCCTGAGTGCTACATTCATAGCATGAAGAAGCTGTTTGTCGCCTCCCTACTCGTCCTGATGTTTGCCGCAGTTGCCACACCGGCATTTGCCGCAAACCACCATCGCCACCATCGCCACCATCATCACCACCGCGCTGCGTAATCCTGCGCCGGCTCCCGATGAAAGACCGGGGTCGGCGTCAGGCAGCCTAATTCCAGCCGGGACAGGCGCTGCTGCCATGTCATGCGGCTTATAGCGCGCGCATGGTAATGTTTGCTCATGACCACCCCCACGCCGGTTTTGGAAGGCCTGCGCTATCCGATTGGCCGCTTTGATGCAGCCTCAGTGATTTCCACACGCGCAGAGCAGATAGAAACCATCCGACTATTTCCCCTGCTGCTGCGCGCCGCTGTCTACGATTTAAGCGACGCCCAGCTTGATACACCGTACCGCGATGGCGGCTGGAGCGTTCGCCAGCTCGTGCATCATATTGCAGACAGCCATGCGAATGCTTACATCCGCTTCAAGCTTGCGCTGACTGAAGATAATCCCATCATTAAGCCCTACGATGAAGCTGCCTGGGCCATGTTGCCGGACAGCAGCCAGTCCATCGACCCTTCTCTGACCATTGTGGATGGCGTACATGCGAGGATGACGGCGCTGCTCGAAGCTCTGCCGGAAGCGGAGTTCGAGTGTACCTTTCAGCACCCCGAGCGCGGCCCGATGACGATTGCCCGCAACCTTGCCACCTACGACTGGCACTCGCGCCACCATCTTGCGCATATCACCAACCTTCGCCAGCGGATGGACTGGTAGCCGCAATGGCCTTTGCGGGCAAAGGCGTGTCAACTGGCGCTCGCAGGAGCAGCGGTGCTGCACCGGAAGAGATTGCGCCGGAGAAGCTGGCGCGTGAGCTAGAAGAATACTTTGCCGCGCATCCTGCCGCTGTCATTCTTGAAGAGGGTCGCGTTCTCTTCGATATGCGTTTGGCGCGCTATTCGGTTACCGAATCGCATGGGCGCTGCCTGCTTCAGCTATGGAGCGAAGAGCGCAACCTCATGCGAACCGCGGTCGGAGTGGAGCATCGTGCGCAATCGCTTCGCATTCTGACGCGAAAGATGGGCGCGCCCAAGCCGCAGGCGCTTGAGATTGTTCCTAATAACGACCGACGCACGCCGACGGCCCGAGACGCTGCACGCCGCAACTACCAGCGGCTTCTGGAGCGCGTGCTTACACGAAGCTTTATTGGATTCAAGGTGGATGGGCTGCGGAATGCGATGGATCTGGAGCACAGCTTTGGTCCCGCGTATGTGCGCGGCCGGCTGCTCAAGGGCACGATGGCGGAAGCTGTGATCGGCGCCGGCGAAGATGAATCCGGAGCGATTGTCGAAGGCATTCTCACTCTCGGCATTCTCTGGCTGGATCATTGCCGCCAGCACACGGATGCTCGCCGCCACTTCGGCGGGCTGAAGGTCATTGTTCCCGCGAACACGTGGCGTGTGACTGCTGAGCGTATGGCGTGGCTCAATCATGCCGCTGCGAACTTTGAGTTGTATACGCTGGATGAGCGGAGCGAAGAACTGACTCCGGTTGATTTCCGCGATACGGGAAATGCATCGTCACGGCTGATGCAATCCTTTTCCGTGCAGGCGGCGGTGGAGCGGTGTCAGGTTGGCATTGACCGGATATTTGCATTGCTGCCGGAGGGCGGGAAACAGCGCACGGAGATACGGGCGCACTCCGCTGGCGAGGTCTCGCTTGCGCTTCATGGGCTTGAGTTTGCGCGTGTGCGCCGTGGTTTTGCAGCTAATTCCTTTGCGCAGCAGAATGAGATCAGCTTTGGCGCGGGTCCGCATGAAACTCCGCTGACCGAGGAGACTGAGCCACTGGCCTGCGAGCTTTTCGCGCGGCTCTTTGCGAGCCGTCATTCCAGTGGCGATCACAAGGATCCGCTCTTTCGCATCCAGGCTGAACGATGGCTGGAGTCGCGGTTGCGGCACGAGCTGCCTGAGCTGCTGCCGGGTTTGCGAGGCGAACTGATCTACTCGCAGGTGCCTGCGCTTTCCTCCGGCGATCGTGGGATGCTGGATATTCTTACGATTGATCGTAATGGCCGACTGGTCGTGATGGAGATCAAGGCGAATGAAGACCTGCATCTTCCGCTGCAGGCGCTTGATTATTGGATTCGCGTGCGAGCCCTGAATGCGGAGCGTGCGATTGGCGCGGACGGTAAGACGCTGTCTGCGTTTGAGCGGCATGGCTACTTTGATGGTGAGCCTGTTTCCGCGCTGCCGCCGCGGCTGCTGCTTGCTGCGCCGGCTTTGCGAATTCATCCGGCGAACGAGCCGGTGCTGCGCTATTTTTCGCCGGAGATTGAGTGGGAACTGATCGCGCTGAATGAACATTGGCGACAGGGGCTCGGCATTGTCTTTCGCAAACGCAGCGCATGAAAGAAGCGCCGGAGGTTGATCCGGCGCCGATTTGCAGCTTATTGTTCGTACTATTCGAAGTGCTGAGAGTTGAGTATGCCGAAGACCTTATCGTACTCACCGCGCTTTGCGGCTTCGCTTAAGAACTTTACACGCTCGGTGGCAATCTCCTGCGGTGTGGGTTGGGTGGTGAGCAATGCGATTGTCTCGGCGATGAAGTCCGTGAGCGGCATGGCGCGTGGATCTTTTGCTCCGCCCATCAGGTCTGTCTGCACATAGGGCGGAATGATTTCAAGGACCTCAATCTTTGTTGCCTTGAGCTGCTCGCGCAGCGATTGGGTGTAAGAGTGGATGGCCGCCTTGGTGGCGCAGTAGGTGGGTGTCGGTGCCAGCGGCACGAACGCGAGGCCTGAAGATACATTGATGATCGTCGCACTGGGCTGCTGCTTGAAATGCGGAATCAACGCTGCGATGAGCCGGATTGGCCCGAGAAGGTTTGTCGTCACGATCGCTTCGGCATCCGCGAGATCCTCGGGTTGATCGAGAAGCTTTTCAGGGCGCATGATGCCTGCATTGTTGATGACCACGTTCACCTTGGGAAACTGCGCCAGCAGCTCCGGCACGAAGGAGCGAATTCCGCTTGCCTGCTCGATATCGAACACCATGGAACTCATGCCGGGATTTGCCGCGGTTGTTTCGTCTAAAACGGCGCGCCGACGGCCGGCAATGATGACGTGGTTGCCCAGCTTTTGCAGCTCCTCTGCCAGTCCGCGGCCAATGCCTGATCCGCCGCCTGTAATCAAAATTGTGTTTCCTGTCAGATTCATGAATCTACTTCCCCCTCATCCATTCGATAACGCACATTCTCGCAGGTCGCGCGCCAATTCATCCACACGTTTGAGATTTGCATCCCAGGCAAACATGAATCTTGCTGCTCCACCGATGAAGGTGTAGAAGCGCCAGCCGCGGGCTTTGAGCTTATCGAGAACCTGCTCCGTGGTTAATATGAAGACGCCGTTTGCCTCTACGGGCGAGGCAATCTGAACTCCCGGAATTCCTTCGATTTGTTGCGCGAGATGCTGTGCCGCTGCGTTCGCGTGACGAGCATTTCTGAGCCATGCGCCTGTCTCCAGCATTCCTACCCAGGGCGCGGAGAGGAAGCGCATCTTGGACGCGAGTTGTCCTGCCTGCTTGCAGCGGTAGTCGAAATCTTCTGAGAGCTTGCGATTGAAAAAGATCACGGCTTCGCCTACGGCCATTCCGTTTTTGGTGCCGCCGAAGCAGAGAACATCAACGCCGCTCTTCCATGTCATTTCCGCGGGGGACTCGTTCAAGAATGCGCAGGCATTTGCGAAGCGGGCTCCATCCATGTGCAGCGAGAGACTGTGCGCCTTGCAGGCCAGGGCGATGGCTCTTGTCTCGGCTGTGGTGTAGACGCGACCCGTCTCAGTGGATTGCGTGATGGTGACGACACGCGGTTTGGGGTAGTGGATGTCCTGGCGTTTAATGGCCAGTTCATGAATCTGCTCTGGCAATATCTTGCCATCGTCTGACTGCGCTGCGAGAAGCTTGGAGCCGTTTGAGAAAAACTCCGGCGCGCCGCACTCGTCTGTCTCGACGTGCGAGGAATCGGCGCAGATGACGCTGTGATAGGACTGGCAGAGCGAGGCGAGAGCGAGCGAGTTGGCTGCCGTGCCGTTGAAGACGAAGAAGACATCGCAGTTGGTGTCAAACAGCTTGCGAAAGGCGTCAGCGGCGCGCTCGGTCCAGATATCGTCGCCGTAGGCGGGCGCGAAGCCGCGATTGGCTTCATCCATAGCTGCCCAGGCTTCCGGACAGATGCCCGCGTAGTTGTCGCTGCCGAACTGTTGCTCTGCTGAGGCCGTCGAGGGGGAAATCGCTGTGCTCATCTTGCTTTCAGGATAGCGCCGTGAGCGGCGGGCTCATACCGGCATGAGAATTCACAAAACAGGCATAAAATGTAATGCACTCTACTTTTAGAGGCTTATTCTCTGTGCTGAATACGATTTTTGGACGAATCATTCTGGCGGCAGCCGCGCTGGCCGTGGCTCTTCCCTTGTTTGGCCAGTCTGCCGTGCCCGCGCAGCTTCACACGATTCATGTGGATGCGTTCGGCCAGGGAAGTAACGCAGCCGCCCTGCGTGAGAGGGTCATCGAGCGGCTTAACCATAGCGGTCAGATAAAAGTTGTGGACAACGCGTCTGCCTCGGATGCTGTGCTGCGCGGAGACTCCAATATCTGGGCAACGGGGACGGTTGTCATGAATCCGCGCTCAAGCGCTTCGCGCCAGACGGATTATCAGGGTTATCTTTCGCTGGAGCTTGTTGATAAAAATAACCAGCCGCTCTGGTCGTACCTGGTTACGCCGAGCCGCTTTCGCACGGATGGCATTACGCATGATCTTGCCGATCACGGTGCAGAGCGGCTGATTGATGCTGTGCGTTCTGGCTCGCTGAGGGCTGATTTGCCTGCGGCCGGCGCTGCGAAGCATGTGGCTCTTCGCGCTGCCGGCGCTACGCTTCCGCAGGTGATTTATCTCAAATGGTTCAAGTCTGCCGGAATGGCTGTGAGTTATGACGCTGCTGGATCGGATGCGGGCATTGAGCAGCTTGCAGCAGGCAAGGTTGATTTTGCTGCTTCCGATATGCCGCTGACGCCGGAGACGTCTTCCGGTTCGATTGCTGTGACGAATTTTCCTACGCTAGCGGGCGGCGTGGTGCCGATCTATAACCTGAGCGGCGTGGGCAGTCTGCGTTTTACGCCACAGATTCTGGCGGGGATTTACTCGGGTGCGATTCATCGCTGGAATGATTCGCGCATTCGTGCGGTGAACGGCGGCCAGCGCTTGCCGGATGCGGAGATTACGGTTGTGCATCGGTCGGATGGCAGCGGAACCACGTTTGTGTGGACGAGCTATCTTTCACTTGTGAGCCCGGAATGGAAGGCTGGCCCTGGCTCCGGCACGCATGTTACATGGCCGGTGGGAACGGGCGCGAAGGGCAGCGACGGCATTGCGGCGATGGTTGCGAAGACGCCTAATTCCATTGGTTATGTGGAGCTGATTTATGCGATTCAGCATGAGCTGAATTATGCGGCTGTTGAAAATCCGGCGGGGCAGTTCATCAAGGCCGATCTGGCGAGCATCACTACGGCTGCGCAGTTTGCGAGTGAGAATTCCGAGAAGGGTTTCCGGTTTTCGATTTTGAATGCGCCGGGGAAATCGGCGTATCCGATCAGCACGATGACGTGGCTGCTGGTGCCTTCGCAGGGCCTCAATGCGCAGAAGAAAGAGGCTGTCGCTTCCCTGCTGCGGTGGATGCTGACCGCGGGTCAGAAGGATTGTGGTTCGCTTGGCTATGCGCCGCTGCCGCGGGAGGTTGCGGCGCGGGCGCTCAAAGAGGTGGATGGGTTGAAGTAACGCTTAGGCACGGCGCTCAGGCGTTTCCACGCAAGTCGTTTAGCGCCCGGAGAATTTCTGCACGAAGCTCCGGAATATCGGCCGCAACTGTCTCCCAGACCATCTCAGCGCTGACTGCGAAGTAGCCGTGCGCTACTCTATTTCTCATGCCATGGATTTGCTCGAAAGGAATGGATGGATGCCGTTCTGCAAATTCAGGATCGGCTTGCAGCAGATTGTTCGCAGCCTCACCGATGATCTCTATGTTGCGAATGGTGGCATCCTGAATCATTGGCGCAGTGAGGAATTGCTCCTTCGTTACGCCGACAGTGTACGCAAGGACGCGATCTGCAGCTTCCAGCATGTGTAACAGGTAATCTTCCACTCGAAACGCGCGCTTATTCACAAGGAGGCGGCCTCGGCCAGAACCCTGTTGCGGTATCGGGGATGAATTTCATCCGGGGTGCGCAAGTCAATCTTGATTCCAGTGGCTGCTGCAAGCTGTGCTTCCAGAGCCGCCATCTTCAAAAGACTCGTATGCGGAGCCGGATCGATGAGCAGATCGAGATCGCTGCCATCCTCGTCCTCGCCGCGCGCCACCGAGCCGAAAACACGCGGATTCGCCATACCGGCCTGCAGGACCAGGCTGCGGATCGTGTCGCGTTGCTGTTCCAGCACGGCAGATGGACGCATCGCTCACCTCTTCCATAGTGTACTGCTGATTGAATTTCCGGGGATAACGATGTAGCGCTCACTTCTTCAGCGGTTTCCGCGCGAAGTAGTAGAGCGAGTATCCGAGCAGGGCGAATGCCAACACCGAGACCCATGCGTGGTTGAGGAAGTTGGTTTCCGGGAAACGCACCAGGCCGTCTTTGCCCATTGCTGTTAACGCTACGCCCATGAGGCCTACGATGCCGCCTGCTGCGATGAGTCCTGATGCGTAGAGGGAGCCGGGGGAGATTTCGCTTTCGGCTTCGGAGGTGTCGTCGCCTGAGCGCTGGGCGGCGCGATCGACGAGCCAGCGGACTACGCCGCCGCAAAAAATGGCCAGCGTGGTTCCGATGGAGAGATAGGAGCCGACGGCGAAAGACAGCGAGCGGATTCCGAGCAGCTCTACAGCGATTACGAGAAAGACGCCCATCATAACTAGGCCCCAGGGGAGCTTGCGGCTGAGGATGCCGCTGATGACTGTGGCCATGAGACGGGCCTGCGGGGCTGCGGCTTTTTCGCTGCCGATGCCCTGAATCCACTGGACCTCAATCTTGCCTGTGGCTGGCGAGTAGAGATACTTGCCGTCTGCCAGTTCTGCTGAGCTGACTGCGTTCAGGACTGTGTATTCGCTCTTCTGGTGGGTTGTTGTGGTCTTGTCTGCGTTGATGACGGAAAAATGATCCGGCAGATGCTTTACATCCTGCTGGATGGTTACGCCGGGATGGGATGCTGACATATCCCATGCTTCCGGTGCGGCCTTGAACTGCTGCAGGCCGGTGTTCATGAGGTTCAGCGTGAATCCGATAGCGACCGTGGAGATAACCACGCCGATCATCAATGCGACTTGCTGCTTCCAGGGGGTTGCGCCGATGAGGAAGCCGGTCTTGAGGTCCTGTGAGGTGTCGCCGGAGTTGGATGCGGCGATGCAGACTACGCCACCGATGGTGATGGCGAGTGCGCCGAAGGCTGGGGCGGTCCATCCCTGCACCAGAAAGATGGCTGACGTTGCCATCAGCGTGGCGATGGTCATGCCGCTGACCGGGCTGGCGGAGCTGCCGATGAGGCCGACGATGCGTGAGCTGACGGTGACGAAGAGAAATCCGAAGACAACTACCAGAAGCGATGCCGCGAGGTTTGCGGCCCAGCCTACGAATGCGCCGGGGACGGGCTTGAACTCGAGAAAGACGAACATCAGTACGACCAAGGCGAGTGAGCCGAAGACTACGACGCTCATGGAGAGATCGTCTTCTGTGCGGATTGGCTTCTTTTGGTCGGCGCCGGGCTTCATGTTGCGAAAGCCGGCGGTGAGGGCGCTCAGGATTGTCGGGACTGTCTTGAGCAGTGTAATCAGACCTGCGGCGGCGACTGCGCCTGCGCCCATGGGACGGATGTACGTGGACCATAACTGGCTGGGGCCCATTTGTGAAATTGGAATTGTGCCTGGGTAGATGGGGTGCGGGAGGTCTTTGCCGAAGAAGTAGATCAGGGGCATCAGGACCAGCCAGGAGAAGACTCCTCCGGCGAAGATGACTCCGGCTACGCGGGGGCCGATGATGTAGCCGACGCCGAGGTACTCCGGCGTGGCGTCGGCCTTGATGGACGCGCCTTTGAGGATGTGCTGGGGGCCGAAGTCGGGTTGGAACTCCGGCGTGCCGGGCCATGCCTTGAAGATGTTGTCGTTCTGAAAGAGCGTGTACAGCGCGCCTAGCCCGAGGCCGAAAAATACCCTGCTGGCCAGTGAGCCGCCTTTTTCGCCTGCGATGAGCACCTCGGCGCAGGCTGTGCCCTCGGGGTATGGCAGCGCGCCGTGTTCCTGCACGATCAGTTGGCGGCGGAGGGGAATCATGAAGAGGACGCCGAGCCATCCGCCGATGAGGGCCAGCAGGAAGATGCGCGAATACTCCAGGTCAAAGCCAAGAAATACCAGCGCGGGGAGCGTGAAAATTACGCCTGAAGCGATGGATTGGCCGGCATTGCCGGTGGTCTGGACGATGTTGTTTTCGAGGATCGATGCCTTTCCGAAGGCCCGCAGAATGCTGATGGAGAGCACCGAGATCGGGATGGACGCAGCCACCGTCAGCCCGGCTTTTAGCCCTACATACACCGTCACCATGCCAAAGATGATTCCAAAGAGCGAGCCGAGCAACAGCGCCCGGAGGGTAAGTTCAGGGCGGCTCTCATTGGCAGGCACAAAAGGCTGAAATTCAGACACGTTGCTTCCTCCGGGGACATTTGCAAGCTTAAAAGCTGGGAATTTCTGAAAGGCCGAGTTTAGCAGGGAGCGCCGGTTCGTGGCTCCTGCGCCACAACAGGCTGGCGCTGCGATTCAACACGAGAGCCCGGGCCTATACGGTTCGGGCTCTTTTATTGCTTTCTGTTTGCCGATTTCCGGTGCTACCGCATAAGGTGGACAACAGCATCTTTCATTGCCGGAGCAGCTCATGTCCTCAACTGGCCTTAGCGCCGCCAAGCCTCAGCGCGTCATTTCGATTGACATTGTGCGCGGCATCACCATCGCGTTCATGATCATGGTCAACAACAACGGTGGCCATGGTTCCTGGTGGTTCATGAATCACGCGGCATGGAATGGCCTGACGCCTACGGATCTTGTCTTTCCCACTTTTCTTTTCCTTGTTGGCGTCTCGACTGTCTTTGGCACGGAGGCACGCCTGGCAAAAGGCGCTGCCAAAGGCGAACTTGCCAGGCATACGGTGATCCGCACCGTTGTGCTGATTCTTCTTGGTATTTTGGTCAACAGTTTTCCGTACTTTCATTTGGCGCATATTCGTATTTATGGCGTGTTGCAGCGGATTGCGATCTGCTATCTGGTGGTTGGCCTTTTCTATCTAGTGGACAGGCGCTTCTGGAGCAAGGCTGCGCTGTTGATTGCGTGCGTGGTTGGTTACTGGGCGCTGGTGAGCTTTGCTCCTGTTCCTGGTGCGGGTATGCCGGGGCGGGATGTGCCGTTTCTCGATAAGGACCAGAACATTGTGGCGTGGGCTGATCGCCAGATTATGCCTGGCCACCTTTACGAAGAGCGGGGCACGCATAACACGCGCGATCCCGAGGGCCTGCTGAGCGATATTCCGGCCATTGGCACGGCGCTGCTTGGCATGATGACGGGAATCTTTCTGCGCTCCAGCCGGTCTACTAAGGCTAAGGCGCTGGGGCTGATTGCGGGATGCGTTGCTTGTCTTGCGATTGGATATATCTGGTCCGTCTGGTTCCCGCTGAACAAGAAGATGTGGACCAGTTCTTACGTCTTTGTGGCGGCGGGTTACTCGCTGGCGCTGTTGAGCGTTGTTTACTGGGTGGTGGAGGTGAACAACTGGCGCAAAGGATGGACGTGGCCGTGGCTTGTGTTTGGCTCAAACGCCATTATGGCTTACATGGTGAGCGAGCTGCTGCCGGGCATTCTCGATCTCTTCCATGTATCCGATGGCGGACATGCGATGTCGCCGGCGGGGTGGTTCTTTGTGCATGTCTGCGCGAAGATTCCCGATCCCGGATGGGCGGCGTTCTCCTGGTCTGTGCTGTTTACCGCGGTCTGCTTTATTCCGGTCTGGGTGTTGTACCGGAAGAGGATTTTTGTGAAGGTGTGAAGACAGTGGTTAGTAGTTCATGATTAGAAAGAAACGAGGATTCGGTAATCTGAAGGTCTATGACGGGGTTACGGCCAGAGGAACTATTTGAAGTCAGGGGAGTGGAGCTGGATGCGCAGACGCGGTGCGCGCATTACAGGAGTGAGCTAGACGTTATCGCCATCAAGATGAAGTGCTGCGGCGTTTATTACGCTTGCAAGGATTGCCATGAGGCGCTGGCGGGGCATGCGATTGAGGTGTGGCCGCGGGTGGAGTGGAGTGAGGCTGCGGTGCTCTGCGGCGCTTGTGGATGTGAGATGAGTATTGAGCGGTATATGGCGAGCGGCTATGAGTGCCCGGCGTGCGGGGCGGCGTTTAATCCCGGATGCAGGAAGCATTACCAGTTTTATTTTGAGGAAGTCTGATTGGTTTCGATGAATGCGCCTACGATGGCGGCGCACCGCTCCAGGAATGCACTGTCCTCTGCGGTGAAGGCTGCGAGGTCGTGGCTGTCGATGTCGATCTCGCCGACGACTGCGCCGTGGGCGCGGATGGGGACAACGATTTCGGATTTGGTTTCTAGCGAGCAGGCGAGGTAGCGCGGGTCGGAGTGTACATCGTCGATGATGACGGTGGTGTTTTGCGCGACGGCGGCTCCGCAGATTCCCTGGCTGACGGGAATGCGCACGTGCTCGGTGGGCGCGCCGCGATAGGGACCGAGGACGAGCGTGTCTGAATCGTTGGGGTCGAGCATGTAGAAGCCGGTCCAGTTGTAGTAGGGCAGGCGCTCGGGGATGATTTCGACGATGAAGTTCTGCAGCGCGGCTAGATCGGTGGTGGATTTCGCGAATGCGCTGACTTCGATGAGGATCTGGGTGAAGTCCATCTCAGACATAGTTCTATTTTGCACTGCGGTTGCGATCGGCCTGAACGCGGGGGCTAAAGCCCCAGACAATTTTGTGAGCGGTTTGGCACGAGTAAACTCGTGCCCTGTTACAACGCATCAAAACAGGCGATTATGCGAGCTTTGCGAATTTGAGTGCTACGGAGTTCATGCAGTAGCGGAGGCCTGTGGGCTGGGGGCCGTCGTCGAAGACATGGCCGAGGTGGGCGTCACAGAGGCGGCAGTTGACGGCGGTGCGCAACACGCCTAGAGAGAGATCGTTGCTTTCGCGCACGTTTTCTTTGGCGATGGGCTGCCAGTAGCTTGGCCAGCCGGTGCCGGATTCGAACTTGGTGTCCGAGTTGAAGAGCGGAATATCGCAGCAGATGCAGTGATAGATGCCCTTGTCGTGGAGGTTCCAGTACTGGCCTGAATAGGGTTGCTCTGTTCCCGCGCGCCGTGTGACTTCGTAGGCGTCAGGCGATAGCTGGCTCTTCCAATCGGCGTCGGATTTGACGACGACGGGCAGGGTGACGACCTGGCCGCGCTGGCCTGCCGCGGTGAACTGTACGATTTTGACTTCCTTGGGCGGCGCCGCGGCATAGACGATGTTTTTGCGCAGCTCGAAGGCTACGGCAGCGGCGGTTGCGCCGGCGGCGATGAGAAAAGCGCGACGAGTGAAGTGGGGCGAGCCGATATTCGTTGACTTAAACATGAGAACCTCTGCAGGGCTTTAACCGAAGGTGAAAGAGAATGCCTGGACGCCGGGGTCGAGGAATTCGATGACGAAGACGTGGTCCTTCACCGTATCTTTTAGACGCACGAGCTGGTACAAACGGTGCTCTGTGACGACGCCGTTGCCCTGCGCATCTGTATCCACTCCGTGATTTTCGCCGGGAGCCTGGCCGTCAATGGTGACGCGGAAGCGGACTGGCTTGCCGCCGGTGGTGGGACCGAGGACGAGATGGAGATCGCGGGCGTAAAAACGAAAGGCGATCTTGCCTGTTGCGCTTTTTAAAACAGCAATCTGCTCCTGATCATGCCATTTTCCCGCCAGGCCCCACTCGTTAATGCGCA
The DNA here is from genome assembly GCF_049510455.1 of Occallatibacter sp. GTDB lineage: Bacteria > Acidobacteriota > Terriglobia > Terriglobales > Acidobacteriaceae > Telmatobacter. The sequence goes on from NZ_JBEKYX010000090.1 coordinate 15,742, forward strand.
GGTCGTCGGGAATGGTATAGACCTGGTCCATATCCCGCATGATTCCTCCCGGCGAGCCGAAGTGCTCGGCGCGGGAGTAGCCGATGTAGGTTTCGGGCGATTTAACGTCCTTCAAATCAGCTTCGGCTTCGGCTCCCTGCCCTGCCACGGTAACTGTGCCGGAAGGCATGGCTTTGGCGTTGGCCTCTTTGAGCAGCTCCTGAATGTGCTGCTCGGACTGGTCGTATTCGCCTTCGCCGAAGTGGGTATACCGGACTTTTCCTGTGGCATCGATGAAATACGAAGCGGGCCAGTATTGATTACGAAAGGCGTCCCAGATGGCATTGTTGCTGTCGAGCGCGACGGGATAGGTGATGTTGAATTTCTTGACGGCATGCTGGACGTTGGGCAATTCCTTTTCGAAGTCGAACTCGGGGGTGTGGACACCGATGACGACGAGGCCGCTGTCTTTGTACTTGTCCGCCCAGGCGCGCAGATATGGGACGGAGCGAATGCAGTTGATGCAGGAGTAGGCCCAGAAATCGACCAGGACGACTTTGCCCTTGAGCTCTTTTGCCGTCAGGGATTTGGAGTTGATCCAGTCGGTTGCGCCCGAAAGGCCGCCGAGCGGTGAGGTGCCGATGATGCTGGGGGCGTCCTGCGCTGTGGCTGTGGTTTGGGCGGCTATGAAAAGGAGGTAGATGGCGGCGAGGAGCGTGAGCAGGCGAAACGCCGGTCTGGATGAATCAACCGCGGGCGGATGCGTGGCGGCGGGTATGGTGGACATCGATCCCTCTATTTAGAACTATAAATCGGGGGCGGTGCGCGGTGCTGCGAGCAGCTTCGACGCTACTCGCAGCGCAGAGCGGTGATACTGTCCAAATTCCAGAACCGAGAAATACGGCACACCCGGCTATTGCGGAACTCCATCGTCGATTTGCAGGCAATCCATTCTCAGCGTGCCGCCGTCATTGAAGATGACGCCATTGAACCGGAATGTGCTTCCTGCCGCGATGGATTGAGTGTTGAGTTGCTTCGTATTGCTATCCGCATAAACGATGACCGTGCCCGGGTTTGTCAGCAGTGTGGTCTGGTAGGTCTGGACCGCGAACTGCGGAAACAGATCATACGCGGCCAGCGAGACTGTATATGTGTCAAAGCCGCCCTGGCTGGAAACCGCTGTCACTGTTCCGTCGATTGTCTGCGGGAGGAGCGTGACGGTGCTCACGGCAGGGTTGC
>NZ_JBEKYX010000091.1:0-17362 GCF_049510455.1 Occallatibacter sp.
TAGATAATGTCGTCACGAGATTGGAGTTTATGCGAAGATGATTGGAGACGATGCCATCCGCCGCGTATCACCGTCATGATCTGAGCGACCACGCCTGGAAATTGCTTGCCTCTCATCTTCCCGGACAACGAGGTCAATGGGGCGGTATCGCCCAGGATAACCGTCGTTTTCTCAATGGCGTTCTGTGGATTTTGCGCACCGGGTCGCCGTGGCGCGATCTGCCTCCGGACTACGGGGACTGGAAAAATACGCATCGCCGTTTCTGCCGCTGGCGCGACCAGGGCATCTGGGAAAAGCTGCTGGAGCAGATGATCGACGAGCCCGACTTTGAATGGCTGATGATCGATGCCAGCCACATCAAGGTCCATCCGCATGCCGCCGGGGCCGCGGGCGGCAATCAGGAGATGGGGCGGACAAAAGGGGGCTCAACACCAAGCTGCATCTGGCCGTGGATGCGCATGGTATGCCGGTCCGAGTCCTTGTTACAGCGGGTCCCGTGGCGGATTGTACGCGCGCTGGCGCGCTGATCGAAGGACTGGCGGCCCAACATCTGATCGCCGACAAGGGATACGACAGCAACGCCATCCTGGAGCAGGCCGCCGGACAGGGTATGCAGGCGCAGATTCCGCCGCGCAGCAACCGCAAACAGCCGCGCGCCTATGACAAGCACCTCTACAAACTGCGGCATCTGGTGGAAAACGCTTTTCTGCACATCAAGCGCTGGAGGGCAATCGCCACCCGATACGCCAAATGCACGGGCTCCGTCCTCGCAGCCGTGCATATTCGATGCCTCATGATGTGGATTGCTATCTCGTGACGACACTGTCTAGACACTGTCTAACCCCTTTTATGAAACACTAATAATCAGCAGCAAAAAAGGCCCGAATCCAATGGATTCGGGCCTTACTATTTCAGCCTGTGCGGTTGCACAGTTCCGGAATGAAGATCGCAACCTGCTGAAAAAGAATTACTTCGAAATCAATCCTGCACAGGATAACTCACGCAGTCGTCCGAAAATGAACAGTCAGTTAAGCGTTGATGGCTTCACCTTCCACGGCCGCCTGCAGCATGCGGATGACGATAAGGGCGATGGGTGAGAACCAGCCGGCGGTTCGGAAACTGTGTACACACTTCCCGCCGTCTCTGAGTCGCCGGTAGCAACGGTTGATGGTTCCTGGACGGTAGCCTTTCAGCCTGATCGTGGAGCGCCGCCTTCGATCACGCTGAATACTTTGGCTTCATGGACAGACAATTCCAACACGGGTGTGAAGTATTTCTCCGGAGCCGGAACGTACACCAAGACGATCCAGGCAGACGCGAGTTGGTTTGCGAAAGGCGAGAATCTGTATCTCGATCTTGGAGACGTGAAGAATCTTGCCAAAGTGAAAATCAATGGCAAGGATCTTGGCGTGGTATGGCATGCGCCATACCGGGTGAACGTGACAAGCGCGCTCAAGCCGGGCGCCAACCAGGTTGAAATCAAGGTAGTGAATGCCTGGGTAAACCGGATCATCGGCGACCTGCAGCCGGGCGCGGCAAAATACACGTTTACCGTCGTCGAAAGCTACAAGGCAGACTCACCACTGATGCCTTCGGGACTTCTGGGACCGGTTACAGTGATCCGGTCAGACAAGCAGTAGACGCGATCTTTAAGGATGGAAGGACTCTCAAGAGCGGAGTCCTTCCATTGGGCGATGGCATGCTATTTGCGTGCCTCTATCCTCTTAGTTTTCAGTAAGCGTAAAGGTTGTGCTTTGTGTAACCGCTCCGGATGTGGCCGTGATAGTTACGGTGGAGACGGAGGATTTCGGTGTGCCGCTGCCGCCGCCGCATCCATTGATAACCACTGCTCCTATCGCGCTGAGAAGCAGAACGCATAACAGGCGCATCCCACGACGCCTTGCTTTGCCAATGAAGCAGAACGCCAACGCCAGAACTGCGGGCAGTAGAGGCGCTCCACGTCTGACTGCTGCAGCGGAGGCTGTCTCAGCCACGGTAAGCGTGGATGTAGCTGCAGTTCCCGAAGGCGTTACTGAACTTGGCGAGAAGCTGCACGTTGCATTAGAGGGTAGACCGGAACAAGCAAAGGAGACCGCGGCAGCAAATCCATTCTGGGGCGTGATGGTAATCGCATCCGTAGCCGAACTACCTGCACTGATGGTGAGTGAAGGCGATGCCAGTGCGACTGTGAAACCTGGGGCTGGCAGGTTGATGGTGTAGGCTGCAGTCGCCACGCTGCTGTTGGTGTAACCGGGAGCCGAGGCAATCGCTTCAATGGTCTCATTGCCGTTGACGGTGATGGAAGACATACATTGAGGTGACGATGTTGTTGGGGTCGTACCGTCCGTGGTGCAGTATATGGTTGCACCCGTTGTTGTATCGCTGATGGTAACGTTTTGCGCTGATGTGTACGTGCCGGCTGCGGGCGAGAAGGCCGGTGTTGCTACCGTGCCCAGCGATGTAATGGTAAGCGTGCCATTGGCATACGTGAAGGAATAGTTGGCCGCGGAGAGCGATCCCAGCGAGGGTATGATCGGATAGGTTCCCACGGGGGATCCCTGAGCTGCGTTCACCAGTTCTTGCGGATCACCGGTTATCGCTGATGCAGTTGTATCGCCATTGACAAACCCTGTTGCGGTGAAGCCCAAGAGAAACGGAATGGGCTGGCCGTACGGCACGCTGACGTTGTTTGCTGTTATGGTGAGCACGACCTTTGTCGCGGTGAGTGAAAACACCGCTGAGCCCGATACACCCGTCGTGGTTGCGGAGGCCGTCAAACTGCCCGAAGCGACCGCCGTCGCCGTAACGGAGGCTTCGCCATTCGATCCAGTCGTCGCAGTCGAGCTCGAAAACTTGAGCCCTGTGCCTGTGAATGTAACCGTCGCACCGGAGACTGGATTGCCATTTGCGTCTTTGACAATGACAATGAGTGGATTTGTGAACGACGAGCCGTAGGGTGTGGTCTGACCAGAACCCGACACAACAGCGATTGATGCAGGGGTAGAAGACCCTGAAGACGAGGACATACTAAATTTCGAGATAAAGAGGTTTGAATTTCCTCCGGTGGCTCCGTTATTCGTTGCCTGAAATACGCCACTCGTAATGGGGAAATTGGAGGAATACGTGATGCCAACCAGATAAGCATTGCCTGAGGTGTCGAGCGCTATTCCGAAAGCTCCGTCTCCACCCACCCGCAGGTCTGGACCTGAACTGCCACCGCTTCCGCCAAGATATGTGGAATACGTCAGCGACGTTCCATCGGAACTGATCTCGCTCAGGAATGCATTCGCCTGAGAATTTTTTGCTGCGGCATTTGTGCTCTGATATGCATTTGCAGTGACAGGAAAATTTGTCGAGCTGGCATAGCCTGCGACATATGCATTTCCGGAATTGTCCAATGCAATCGCCAGCGCACGATCTCCATCTACGGAGTTCCCTGTGCCTCCCAGAAATGTTGAATATACTAGCGCCGAACCTGAGGGATTCAGCTTTGTGATGAATGCATTCGGAACATTTCCAGCAGCGCCGTTGTTTTGTACCTGGACCGATCCCTTAGTCACCGGGAAATCGGCTGAGCCGGTTGCGCCCGCTATGTAAGCATTGCCCTGGCTGTCAATTGCCATTCCATTGGGAGCATCGCCAACTTTTTGACCACTGCCGCCCAGGTATGTCGAATAGATAAGCGCAGAGCCGGTTGGATTCAATTCAGTGACGAATCCCGTGCACACTCCATTGACGGCTGCCTTGTTTTCTGTCTGGAATGCGCCGGAGGTGACGGGAAAATCCGTGGACAAGGTATAGCCAGTGACAAAGACATTGCCGCTGGAGTCCAGCGCGAGACCAGTCGATAAATCGCCCGGCACTCCCGCACCAAAATTCTGGTATGGCGCGTTTGGAACCGAGGCTATGCCGCTGCCACCCAGATAGGTTGAATAGATCAGCGATGTGCCAGTGGCATTTACCTCAGCCACCCATGCGTTGTACCCCACATTGGATGCGGCATTATTGGTCTTCTGATAGGCATTTGCTGTTACCGGAAAATTGGTGGAGCTTGTGAAACCAGAGATATATGCATCGCCGGATGAATTGACGGCAATAGCATTGCCAAAATCTCCGTAGTCGTTGTTCGATTCCTGCTGAGCGCTGCCTCCGATCAGCGTGGAATAGAGCAGCGTGTTGCCAGCCGGATTGAGTTTTGCAACCCAGGCATTAAAGCCGTAAGGAAAAGCTCCGTTGGTTGATTGAAAAGCTCCGCTTGTAGTTGGAAAATTCTGCGACCAGGTGGACCCCACTAAATATGCATCGCCGGAACTGTCTACATAGATTGCGTTGACGTTGTCTCCGCCGCCGCCGTTGACAAAATCGCCTGTGTAACTGCTGGAGCCATTTCCGCCAATGTAGGTGGAGTACACGAGCGCAGTGGCTGTGGCGTTGAGTTTGGCAACAATACCTGACGAAGTCTGGAAAAAGCCGTCCGTCAGACCAGGGTCATTGGGATTGTAAGAACCGGACGTGACCGGGAAATTTTCTGACCAGGTATCTCCCACGACGTACGCGTCGCCGGAAGAATCAACTGTGATGCCATAGCCATTGTCAGCAAAGGAGCCATCGCCGCCCTGGCCGCTGCCACCAAGGTATGTGGAGTAAGCCAACGTCGGATCGATGATCAGCGGCTGAGAGCGGTCATACGCACCCAAGGCAAAGCCAATGGAGTTTCGAGCTTCAAGAACGAATCTTCCTTCAACCGGCTGCCGCAAGCCATTTTTGTTTTGATAAACAACAGGCTTGTGGAAGGCAATCTCGCCGTTCTTTGCGATTACTTCGAGGTCTCCGTTTTTATTGAGCCTGAGCTGTTTGGCTCCGCTGAAACGCAGCTTGATTGAATTCGGCTTAGCGTTTGGAGCGACGACAAAGTCATATTCCAACTGCTGCTGGTTGCCATAGTAAACAAGATCCACGCCCGGATATACGCCGGTATATCTCACCTTGCCATAAGTAGGCACATTGGTGTGCCATTTCTGCGGATCGTTGCCGATGAAGTAATTTGCGGCGCCAGGAAGTTTGTCTTCTCCATCGACACGCGGGCCTTTGGTAGCGCCTTCCAACTGCATCCGCACTACATCGGTCTTGAATTTTTTAGCATCTGATTTGACGGCTTTGCCATGCAGAAGATCGCTTGCTGTTTGTGTATCCTGCTTATCCGGCTTGCGCAGCGCCAGGACGGCTTCTTTGTCTGTCAAAAACAGCGAGTAACCGTTGCCGCGCGAGAGAAATCGCACCTGCGCGTTGGTTTGTCCCTGATTTGCTTCGAAACTAAGCGGCAGCTTGCCATAGTTTGCCGACACCGAAGCGCGGTTCGCCTTTACTTTGGAAGGCGGCGCAATTTCTGCGGTGGATTGGCCCCACACCGCTACAGTTCCCATGACGGCGAGCAGTAATGTTACCTGGAATTGCCGCAGAAATTTTCTTGCGACAAGCGAGAGCGAGAGAGGTGCCTTGCCGTGAATCGGCTGATAATACGCAGAGACAGAATCAGAGATGACAACGCGCACGATGCCTCCTGGGCTCGACCAGCATGGGGGATGGAAGCTACCGCTCCGGGGAGAAGGAAGGTAGAATTGGCTGCTGTAGAGTTATGCGGGAAAAACCTCGCGCTCTGCCACAGCGATACAAAGAATTCTTACGCGAGGACTGAAATCAGTCAGCGCAAAATAGACGAGCTTACCCGATAGAGGAAGAAAATGGCGGCCCAGACTTCTTTAACCGAGCAGTTGCAACGCTATTTTGAAGGCGATATTGAAGTGGCCGAGTCTGTCTTGCAGACCGTCCTGCCCCAGTTACACGATATTGCCGAGCGAGAACTGAGGCGCGAAAGGCATTGGTCGCATCTATCCCCTACCGAACTCATTCACGAAGTGTGGATGAAGAACATGAGCAAAGGCGGGTGGGAGATCACCAGCCGGCAGCATTTTTATGCCCTGGCTTCGCTCGCCATGCGCCACATCCTTGTGGATTTTGCACGGGCTCGACTCGCGCAGCGGCGGGGAAACGGCATCTCGCCGGAGCCTTTCGACAAGGCCGCATTCAACCAGTATGCGGAGAACACGGATCTTGAGAGCATTGTCCGCATCGGACAGCTCATGGACCGGCTTACGGCAGTTGATCCTCAGGCTGCCCGCGTGGTCGATATGCATTACTTCGTCGGCTTCACCTTCGATGAGATTGCCTATCACACAGGCATGACCTTTCGCCAGGTTCGTCACCGCTGGGAGAAAGGCCGAGACTGGCTGAAGCGGCAGATGTAGCGCGGGCTGAACTAATCCGATTCGAGATCGCCGGCAATGCGATCGGCGAATTCCCCGACGTTTGCCGGCCTCCGTACAGGATCGAATTCAAACGCAGAGCTGAATAGTTGAGTCGACTCGGCCGATAGCCTGACGGGCAGAGACGGAATCAGCTCCCGCATCCGCTCGGGCAGATCCATCGATGCGTCCGGCAATAGCGCAGCTAATCGCGTGCCGGTGATCATCTCAATGAGCACCTTGGCAAGGCTGTAAATGTCCGTAGCCGGATGAGCAAAACCAATCGCCTGTTCGGGAGCCATGTAGCCGATGGTTCCGGCTGCGCGAGAAAGCCCGTGAACCGTCTTGTCCGGGTCTTTGACAATGGCGATGGAAAAATCGATGAGCACCAGGTCCTGCCCGTTCGCAGCGCCATCGCGCAACATCAGGTTCTCCGGCTTCACGTCGCGATGGTAGATGCCGCAGCGGTGAACAGCATCAAGCGCGCTGCCCGCCTGGCGCAGGTAACGGGCAATCTGCCGAGGCGGAATCGGCCCCTGATCAATCACTGCCCGCAGCGTGGTGCCCTCGATGAATTCCATGACCAGATAAAACGAGCCATTCGGCGCCACTCCACTGCCGTAGATGCGTACCACATTCGGATGGTTCAACTGTTCCAGCGCGCGCACCTCATGGCGAAAGCGATGCCCGATCCATTCCCGATCCACCGCGTCATGGTAAAAGACCTTGATGGCGCAGCGGAGGTTTCCCTGGCTTTCATCGTGCCCATCGGCAACCAGGGCAAATCCTCCGCGTGCCAGGATTGGACCCACGCGAAACCTGTCGTCAAGCAGCTTGCCCTCCAGCGATTGAAATTCCGGCGAAAGTGCGGCCAGCCGCCACGGCGTCAGATCCGGCAATCCGCGGCGCAATTTCGCCCTGCGTCTTCGCCTCCATTGAAAGCCGGCGAAGCCGGCGCCAATGCCCGCAATGGCATACGAACCGAGGGCCGGCCACGCAAGCGCAGCCGGAACCATCACCGTAACTGCCTGCTCGACCGGCCGGGACCATGGACCGTCGCCGACCTGGCCCTGCAATTGCAGCGTATGGCTGCCCCAGCTCAGCTTGCCCAGCGGCAAATCAAAACTGCTCGCTGCCATCCACGCGCCATCTCCCGGCAAAAGCCGGTATTGCATATGCAGCGATTGACGCCGATCGAACTGAAGAGATCCAAGATGCGCCGTTACAGTCGAGCCGCTTGGAAATTTTGTATCAGTTTCGTCGATGAGCAGAGGATGATCGCTGGAGGAAAATCCTGTAATCGAGACAGAAGGAGTGAAGGCCGGATGCACAAGATCGCCGGGAACGAAAAAGTGGATGACGTCATAGTCTGCTCCAAACCATATAGAGCCGTCGCTATCTTCTAAGAAGGAGTCTTTATTACTGTTGACGGCATGCAGACCATCGGTCGCGCCTAAATGAATCCATTTCCCCTGGCGCGCCTGTTGGGGATCGGCAACATAGAGGCCTTCGGCATTGCCTCGCCAGACCCAGCCTCGTTTGTCAACCGCAATCATATTATCGATGCCGCCAGTCTCGCCGGCTGTAGGCGCCACTCGTGCAATGGGTGCTTTGCCTGCGGACTGCTCAACATAATAGATAGCGGCCCTTCCCCTATCCGAGTACCAGATACTACCATTGGGTGCAATCGCCAACGATATACACCCAGCATCCGCGCTCGCATTCTCAGTCGGCACCTGTTGCCATGTCGAGTTCGCCCTGCGCATCAGCCCGTATGCGCCACATGCCCACAGGACTCCATTTGCATCTTCATTTATACCGAAGGTACCCGGCACTATTTTGACTGCATTATCGGGCTCAAAAGCCGGTTTTCCATTACCTGTATCGATTCGATAGAGAACATCACCCACGGCCCAGATATTGTTATCGCTGAGACGAATCAGTCCTTTCAGATCAGCGATCTGAGAACGTCCCAGCTCATGCCAACCAGGCGTCATCCGGTAGATTGTGTCTCCCTGCACTACGAGCATATTGCCGTCGTTCTCAGGCATCATGCTTCCCGCCGGCGATTGTAAAGAGCGCCAGGTCTTTCTATCCGCATCCAGGGTTCTCGTAGTTTCGTCGTCCTGGACATACGTGTGCTGCCGGTTCCGGGCTATCGACCAGGTGTTTCCCTGCAGCCCTTCCGGCGTGCTCCAGTATTCCACGTTGAGTCGCCTCGGCAGGTACGTGAGGCCTTTCCCGTCACTCGCTATCAATCCACCATCTCGCAGCGGTACGACGACACCACAGGCGTAGAAATTGGTTACCTCCATCTTTTCCGGTCTTCCGATGGCAATTTTGGAAAAGCCGGGTATTAAAACCGCTCCATCGTTAAGCTCATAGAGTTGGGGATAGCCCATACTTACATACGCGGAATCCAGCTTGATCGGCTTTGCCTCCCCTCGACATTGATAGGCGGCCTCTGTGGAGTTGCGGAACCAGATGCAATTCCGCCTGTCGCGCAGCACGATCGATGAACCGCCAGAATAGGAATCTCCCAATCCCAACGCATGTTCATGTACGGCAAGCTTCTGCCCTGGCTTCCATCGGACAACATCCTCAGCCGAAAGCTCACAGAAGCCGCCAAGGCAGCCGTAGAGAAGATTGCCTGCCGCATCCAGGCGAAACTGAACGTCTCCCACGTTGGTCAGCAGACTGTCGATTTTCCAGCCAGCAGATGTTTTGGTAACGCGGATAATATCGGCCTTGCCCGAACTCTGTCCCTGTGTCTGCATCGTAAGCAGGAACACATCCGGCGCAACGCGTGTGATGCCTGCGAGCGCCGACCCGGCGAAGACTTTTGCAAGCTTACCTTGGTAAATGCGGAGAAGTCCCTGGTTGGATGAGAGCCAGATTCCACCCTCTGCATCCTCTGCCATTCCGCGTACACCCGCGCCGTTCTGTGCTCCCTGCGGGGAAAGGAACCGCGAACCATCGAAGACATAAATGCCTTCATACCCTGTCTCGCAGCCTGCCAACCAGAGTCTTCCCCGGCTATCTTCAAACGGGAACAGGCAAGCCACCTTTGGAGAATTTGCCCCACTGATCGATACAAAAGGGCGCTGCTGCGCCCTCAAGATGTACGCCGGCAACAGGGCTAAAACAGCGCTGAAAAGCCACAATAGGAATCGTTTTGTTCTCGTCGCCATGCGTGTGAGCAGCCGGGCTGCTTATTTTTTCGTAGTCTCGTGGCACCTTACCAGGATTTATACGCATAACAATACAACAACCTCATCTTGCCGTCCGTACCCCGAAGGCGGCAGTTCGACTGACTATGCTCATCGGCTACGGGAGAATTGCGCGCGCTGGCTGCACTCGTCGCTGGGCTATAAACCGCCCCCGCCGGAAGCGTGGCGGATCGAAGCATCTCAGGGAGTGGAAATCTTCCGTCGGACGGATCACCCAACGCCGCCTGTCTCTCTCCTGCATAAGCCACCAACCCACCTCTTCCTCGCTGCACCGAAGTCAATGCAAAGAAAGCGCTTTACCTTAAAGCTCTCAATTCGCATACCAATATACCATTTTTAGTATATTAGATACTATTTTCTGTATTTCCGTGCGGACTTTTCCTACATCCAACGAGACAATCCGGGCGTTCAAACGTCCTTAACTTGTGTAATCTCATGAAATTGGGGTCTACTGTAAGGTTCCACCCGCCATTCGGCTGCGTGGCATTCTACGTGCTTCACTCTTAGTCGCACCTTTGTAAGCTCAGGCAACCTCACCATGGAGACGAATATTTCCAATCGTTTGCAGGCCATGCTGCTGGCCGTCTTCACGGCCGGGCTGGTCTTGCTGGCGGTCTGGAACTTCCGTCAGGAAAGTGTCTGGACGCAGCCCGACGACGGCGTCTGGTGGGGTGAGGCGCCAGGCGGTTCCGGCCTCATAGCCCAGCGCGTGCTTCCCGACAGTCCCGGCGCGCGCGCCGGACTCAAGCAGAACGATCTACTGACCGCCATCAGCACTGCTCCCGTAGCAAACATCGAAGAGTTCGAGCAGTTCTCCTCGAATCCAACTGCCCGGAGGAACGCATCGTCCACGCCAGTCGTTCGACTGAGCGACATCGAGGGCGCTTTCTACCGGGTTGGTCCCTTCGGAAGCCTGCACTACTTCATCACCAGGGATGGCTACCGGCTCGAAACGCCGCTGCTCGTCATCCCCGAGCCGGCCGACCGCAGCCTTTCGCAGGCCGAGCGCGTCATCGGGCTCATTTATCTCGCCATCGGGCTTTACGTCCTCTTTCGCCGCTGGACCGCGCCGCGGGCCATGCACTTCTATCTCTTCTGCCTGGTTTCTTTCGCGCTCTATGCGCTCAAGTACACCGGCAAGTTCGACATCCTGGACTGGAGCGTCTACTGGGGTAATCATGTCGCGGAAGCACTTCAGCCCGCGCTCTTCCTTCACTTCGCGCTCAGCTTTGCCGCCTCAAACAGTCCGGACGAGCGCCTCAGCCATTCCGGCCGCCGCTGGATTCTCCCGCTCATCTACGCTCCCGGCGCAGCCGTATTAGGCCTGTGGATCTGGGCCATCGCCCGCTGGCAGGCCACCGGTCTGCTCGCGCATCGCCTTGACCAGGTCAGCACCGCATACCTCGGCCTCTTTTATCTCCTGGCAGCCGCACAGTTCATCTGGAGCTACCGCAAGGCCAACACTCCGCTCCTCCGCCAGCAGCTCAAATGGCTCACCCGCGGCACTCTCCTCGCTGTGCTGCCCTTCACGCTGCTCTACGCGGTTCCCTTCCTGCTCGATCTTAGAATGCCGGCCCTTGTCACGCGTCTCGCCGGCCTCTCGCTCGTCTTTCTTCCGCTCACTTTCAGTTGGGCCATCGTCCGTTACCGCCTCATGGATACGGACCTCATCTTCAAGCGCGGCGTCGCCTACACGCTGGCCACCGGCGTCAGCCTCGGCGCATACTTCGGCGTCATCGCCCTCGTCGCCGGCCTCGCGCACAATCAGCTTCCCGCCGCCGTCCGCGGCTACGGTGAAGGCATTGCCATCGTCCTCGTCCTCGCCTGCTTTGAGCCGCTCAAGCGCCGCATTCAGGGATGGATCGATCGCATCTTCGACCAGAACCGCTACGACTACCGCAAGGCCCTCATAGAATTCGGCCGCGGCTTGAGTTCGGAAACCGACCTCGACGCACTGCTGCACTCCATCGTCGAGCAGCTTCCGCGCACCCTTCTCGTCTCCCGCGTCGCCATCTTCCTCCACTGCGGCCCGAATTCAAATCAAGGCAGCAGTCAGCGACAGCTCTGCCTCGCCGCCAGTCACGGCCTTCCCAAGGAAGCAAGCATAGCCCGCGAGCCAGGACGCCTCGCTCTCGGCTTCCTCAACTTCGACCGCAGCCAGCACACCCACATCTTTCTCGAAAACGCGCAGCACGCTCTCCATCTGCCAGAGGACGAGCGCCGCGCCGCAGCACTCCTCGACCTCAACTACTATCTGCCTTGCCGCGTTCAAGACGGCACGGGATCGCAAACCGGCTCCACCACGCGCTCCATCGCCGTCATCGGCCTCGGACGCACCCTCGATGGCGACTTCCTCTCATCGGAAGACGTGGAGCTCCTCGAATCCCTCGCCAGCTACATCGGCATCGCACTCCAGAACGCCAGCCTCTACACGCGCCTCGAAGCCAAGATCGTCGAATTCGAGCGCCTCAAGGAATTCAACGAAAACATCGTCGAATCCATCAACGTCGGCATCCTTGCCATCGATCTCGATGACCGCATCGAAAGCTGGAACGCGCAGATGGAGGCCATGTACGCGCTCAGCCGCGCCGAAGCTCTTGGCCGTCCAATTCACGAGGTCTTCCCCTCCGAATTCATTGAGGCCCTTCGCTCCTTCCGCAATGAGAGCGGCGTCCATCATCTCTATAAATTCCGACTGACCACGCGTGCCCAGTCTTTCGATCAACAGGACCAGCTCACCGTCAACATCGCCATCGCGCCGCTCATGTCCCGCAACTTCGTCGCCGTCGGCCGCATCATCCTCGTCGATGACATCACCGAGCGCATCTCGCTTGAAACGCAGCTCACGCAGGCTGACAAGCTCAGCTCCATCGGCCTTCTAGCCGCAGGCGTCGCGCATGAAATCAACACCCCGCTCGCCGTCATCTCCAGCTACGCGCAGATGCTCGCCAAGCAGCTCAAAGGCGATGAGCGCCTCAGCCCGGTGCTTGAGAAAATCACGCAGCAGAGCTTCCGCGCCGCCGAAATCGCCAACGGTCTCCTCAACTTCTCCCGCACCTCCACCACGGAGATGCGCGCCACCAATCTCAACGCCGTCATCCGCGATACGCTCTCGCTTCTTGAGCATCAATTCAAGACCGCGCAGATCGATGTCGATCTTGAGCTCGCCAGTGAACTCCCTGAAATCCAGGGCAATGCCGGCAAGCTGCAGCAGGTCTTCCTGAACCTGCTCCTCAACGCGCGTGACGCCATGCCCGGCGGCGGACGCCTGCGCGTAGCCACGTTCGTCAACGGCCACGTGGAAGCGGTCGTTTCCGATTCCGGCTCAGGCATCTCGCCCGATCATCTCAAGCGCATCTACGATCCTTTCTTCACCACCAAAACCATACCCAGAGCCGACGGCAAGCGCGGCACCGGCCTTGGCCTCAGCGTCTCCTACGGCATCATCCAGGAGCACGCCGGAAAGATTCACGTCGAGAGCGCTGTGGGCTCCGGCACAACCTTTCATCTTGAGTTCCCCTTATTAAGGAAATCCGTCCATGCCTGAGGTCGACCTAGCGTTCAATACATCCACAACAGTGCCTGCTGGCACATCTACGGCCCGCATTCTTGTCATCGACGATGAAGCCGCCATCCGCGATTCGCTCGAAGTGCTCCTCACCCTTGAGGGCTACAACGTCAAGATGGCCTCCGACGGCGACCAGGGACTGCGCATTCTTGAGCTCGACAACTTCGACCTCATCCTCCTCGACCTCGCGCTTCCCGGCCGCACGGGTCTTGAGCTGCTTCCGTTCATCAAGGAGCGCCAGCCGGAAACGCCCGTCATCATGATCACCGCCTACGGCACCGTGGACAACGTCGTTGAAGCCATCCGCGCCGGCGCGGAAAACTTTGTCCAGAAGCCCTGGGATAACGAGAAGCTACTCGCCGATATTCGCTCTGCCGTCGCGCGCCGCCGCGCCGAGGAAGAAAATCTCCAGCTCAAGCGCACCCTCAAGCAGCGCTACAACTTCAGCAACATCGTCGGCAAAAGCGACGCCATGTTGCGCATCTTCGATCTGGTCTCCCAGATCGCGCCCTCGCGCTCCACTGTGCTCATTCAGGGCGAGAGCGGCACCGGCAAGGAGCTCATCGCCAAGGCCATTCACGCCAACTCGCCGCGCCGCGACAAGCCCTTCGTGCCCATTAACACCGGCGCCATGCCCTCGGAGCTGCTTGAATCCACGCTCTTCGGCCACGTCAAGGGCGCATTTACCTCTGCCGTCGCTTCCAAAAAAGGCCTCTTTGAAGTCGCCAACGGCGGCACGCTCTTCCTCGACGAAATCGCCACCATGGGCTTCGACACGCAGGCCAAAATCCTTCGTGCCCTGCAGGACAAGCGCTTCATGCACCTCGGCGGCATCCAGGAAATTCAGGTGGACGTGCGCATCATTACCGCCACCAACGTCGATCTGCGCCAGGCCGTGCGCGAAGGCAAATTCCGGGAAGACCTTTACTACCGCCTCAACGTCATCACCGTGGATCTGCCGCCGTTGCGTGCCCGTCGCGAAGACATTCCTCCGCTCGTGCATCACTTCCTCAATCTCTATTCGAATGAAAACGGCTTTCCCTTACGCCGGCTTTCGCCTGACGCCATGCGTGCACTCGTCGATTACGAGTGGCCCGGCAATGTCCGCGAGCTTGAGAACGCAATCGAACGCGGCGTCGTTCTCTCCTCGAACCAGCTCATCGGTTCGGAACTGCTTCCCGGTCACATCTCCGGCCGCAGCTTCCAGGATGCGCTCCTGGAGCACAACCCCAACGCCTCGCTCTTCGACATCCTTGAAGACATCGAGCGCCGCATCATCGTTGAAAAGTTGGAGCGCTGCAACTGGAATCAAACCGATGCCGCCGAGCAGTTCCGCATCCCGCTCTCCACGCTCAATCAAAAGATCAAGCGCCTCAACATCGAAATCCGCAAACGTATCCGCGAGTAGACGCGTGACCCGGCCACCACAAAAACCCGATCAGATCTAACTCGCCTGCTCCAACTCCTCTTCTTCGCTCCACTCCGCAGCCGCGCTCGGCGAGTTTGATAGCTTCGGCGCAGCCTTCCACCAGCGTTTCAGAAACGCCCTCAGCTCGCTCGGAGGCCGCAGCCAGACCTCGGCTGCTGTCTCCCGCTTCGCCGGCTTCACCAGCACACTCAGATGCGGCCCGTCCATCTCATTCACCGCACGAAACGCCGACTCATCTGTGTAATCGTCGCCCAGGTACGTAATCGGTGTACCCGCCGGCATCTCCGCCGCAAGCGCGCGCACCGCATCGCCCTTGTTTCGTCCCGCTCGCAGTTCCAGCCCCGATTCAAACTCCAGCAGATTCAGTCCCGGTCGCGCCGCCAGCGGCTCAAACATCTCCCGCGTGCGCTGCTCAATAAACTTCGCCGTGCGCGCTGAAGCCCCGCGCCAGTGCATCACCGCCGCATTGGGCTTGTCTTCAAACTCGCCGCCCAGATTGTGGTGCCGCAGATACTCGCGCACCTGATCCAGCGTCCGCTGTGTCTCCGGCGCGGGCTCATCGATCTCGCGCCTTCCGTCCGGATGCAGCCGCTCTGCTCCATGCAGACCCCAGACTTCCACTGGTTGCTCCATCACTGGCGGATAGCCCCGCAGCAGCAGTGAAATCTCGCACGCGGGGCGCCCCGTGATCACCACAATCCGCGTCTGTCTTTCAGCCTGGATGCGACCCAGAACCTCACGCACGCCCTTGAAAGGCTTTGCCTTGGAGCGGTCCACGCGAAAGGGCGCAAGCGTTCCGTCATAATCCAGAAGAAGCAGGGGAACGTGATTGCCCGCAAAGCCCGCAAAGAACTGATCCAGTCTCGATAACGTTTCGTTCGTCATAAAATTCCTCTACGCATTCCCCTGTCTATGCGCTTTTGCGGCGCGGCGCATCGTGTACGCGCACAACAATGGGCTCATGCCTCGCCCCGCTGCCCGGCTCTGCATTTTCAATATGCAGCTCGCGCAGGTCTCCCAGCACAGACGCAGCCCAGCGATAGACGTTGTGCTCCATCACATGGCGCCGCATGCGGGTCATGCGCTGCCGGCGCTCGATATATTCCATCTCCAGGCCGCGATGCATCGCCTCGGCTACGCCGTCAATGTCATACGGATTCACAATCAACGCATCGCGCAACTCCACTGCCGCGCCAGTAAACTTGCTCAGCACCAGCACACCGTCCTCATCTACGCGCGCCGCAATGTATTCCTTCGCCACCAGGTTCATGCCGTCATGCAGTGACGTCACAAGGCACAAGTCCGCCACGCGATACCACTGCGACACCTCTTCATGGCTGCACTGCCGCGCTATGAGCACCACCGGCTTCCAGTTCTGCGTGCCAAAGCGCGAATTGATCTCCGCCACCCGCGATTCCACCTGGTGGGTCAGCTCGATATAGCTCGGAATCCGCGTGCGGCTCGGCGCGGCAATCTGCACCATCGTCACGCGCTCTCTGTGCCATGGATGCTCCTCCAGCAGCCGCTCAAAAGCCATCAGCCGCTCGACAATGCCCTTGGTGTAATCCATGCGGTCTACGCCAAGAATCACGCGCTCCGTCTGCGTGCCTAAAGGCCGCAACAGTTCATCAAGAGATGGACCTGCTGTAGCCCGGTCGCTGTTCGAACCATCAAACGCCACACTGATCGGATACGCGCGCACCGTTGTCACGTGGCCTCCGCGCCGTGCCGTCATGTGTTCGCGATCCGTGCGCGACTCCAGCACCCGGTCCACCGTATCCAGAAAATTGTTGCAATGCAGCGGAATATGAAACCCGATCAGATCCGCGCCCAGCAACCCGTCGATCAGATCCGCCTGCCACGGGCAAATACCAAACGCCTCCGGATTCGGCCACGGAATATGCCAGAAGATCGCTACACGCGCATCCGGCCGTGCATTCTTGATCATGCGTGGCAACAGCGCAAAGTGATAATCCTGCACAAAGACGAACGGCGCCTCGCTGCCTTCCATCTCACGCAACAATGCATCGGCAAACTTGCGATTTACCTCCTGATATGCCTCCCAGTCCGCCGCGCGAAAGATGGGCCGCGTATGCGCAATATGGCAGAGCGGCCAGAGTCCCTCATTCGCAAAGCCATCGTAATAATGAGACTCTTCCTCCGGCGTCAGCCATACGCGGCGCAGCGTATAGCGCGGGTCGTCCGGCGGAACGCGCAGCCGGTCAAACTCATCCACCGTCGCGCGATCCTCGCTGCCGCTGCCCGATGCCACCCACACACCATTGCAGGCGCGAAGAACCGGCTCAATCGCCGTCACCAGTCCGCTTGGCGGAACCACGCACACAGTCTCCTTGCCCTGGCGAACATGCATATACGGCTCGCGATTGGAGACCGCAAAAATGCGGCCCACATCTTTTCCAATGCCGCCGCGCTGCTGCATATGCGCCGTCAGCCGCTCAGCAGTCCACAGGCTCTCGCCAGCATCGCGCAGCCGTGCCTCTGTGGCCGCGGCGGCGCGCGCCTCAATCAGGCTTTCCGTAATCGTCTCCATCTCGCGCGCCAAAGGCGTGAATAAGCTCAGCTCTTTCCCATGAGCGTGCTCATCGGCTCCCGCGTGTCCAAGACGCAAGCGACGAAGCCGCTCCGCCAACTGCTTTGCCGGGCGCATCAGGAACCAGCTCACCATCAGCGCCGTAATGCCCACAATCAGAACCACAGACACTGCAATCCGCCAGAAGGTATGGCGCCACACCATGGCGGTTTCCGCGCGAATCGCATTCGCATCCTGCATGACCACCAGCGCGCCGGCTATATTTCCATTCACATGGAGCGG
>NZ_JBEKYX010000092.1:0-16256 GCF_049510455.1 Occallatibacter sp.
ACGATGGGCATTCCAATCGTGGCGGGACGTGCTTTCAGCAGCACCGATACAGAGACATCGTCACCGGTGGCTGTAGTGAATCAGAGATTGGCACGCGAGTTCTTTCCATCGAACATCAATCCCATTGGCAGGACTTTCAAGCATGGCGATCAGCACATGACGATTGTGGGTATTTGCGGCGACGCCAAGTATGACAGCCTTAGCGATGATCCTCCGGTCACTTTTTATATGCCATACCGGCAGCAGTTGAACGGCAAGCAGAGCATGACGTATGAGATTTCCACGCGCATGAAGCCTGCGGCCATTGTGCCGGCGCTGCGCAACGCCGTTGCGTCGGTAGATAAGGACGTTCCACTGCTGGATGTGCGCACGCAGCAGGAACAGATTGACGATACGACGAGGGAAGAACGCATCTTTGCTTCGCTTACCAGCGGCTTTGGAGCGCTGGCGCTGATCCTGGCTTGCATAGGGATTTACCTGGGAGCGCAGCCGGGCCGCGTGCAGCGTATGGTGCTGCGAGAGGCGTGGTGGATGGCGCTAATAGGCGTGGTTGCGGGATTGGGCGCTGCGCTGGCGATGGGGCGGTTGATTGCATCCATGCTGTTTGGGCTGAAGCCGTGGGACCCGGTAACGCTGGGCATTGCCGCGCTGCTGCTTGTGGTTGTGGCATTGGCTGCGAGTTGGATTCCGGCACAGCGCGCGGCTGGCGTGGAGCCTATCAAAGCGTTGCGGCATGAGTAAGGCCGAAGGACGAAGGATGATCGTGAGGGTGCGTGGATGATTTCGGAACTGAAGTCGTGGATGCGGGCGATGACGAAGCGGAGCAGGCTTGAGGCGGAGATGGAGGCTGAGCTTGCTGAGCATGTGGCTCAACGCACTGAGGACCTGATGCGCGCGGGGATGACGAGAGAAGATGCGGCGCGGCAGGCGCGCGTGGAGCTGGGACCGATGCTAATGCAGAAGGAAGAGATGCGGGCTTCGCTAGGGTTGAAGTGGTTCGATGAGCTGGTGAGCGATCTGCGCTATGCGTTGCGGCTGCTGCGGAAGAGCCCGGGATTTACGTTGATTGCGGCTGGATCGCTGGCGCTGGCGATTGGCGCCAATTCGACAATCTTTGCTGTGGGAAAGCAGTTGCTATTTGGGCGCGTGACGGTTCCGCATCCGGAAGAGCTGCGGATTTTCAGGTGGACTACGGATGGGAAGTCGATAGGCATGAGCTTATGGGGTGAGTTCGGGCCAACGTACGGGTCAGCGCCTGAAGGGCATGGAATGACCGGGCCGATTTTTCCCTATCCTATGTACCAACAACTGAGAGCTGAGAACAACGAGCTTGGCGATCTGGTGGCGTTCAAAGAAGACAGCATGAATGTCACAGCGCACGGGGATGCACAGCGGGCCGATGTGGTCATGGTTTCGGGGAATTTCTACGAGCAGATGCAGGTGCGGGTGCAGTTGGGCAGGCCGATTGGGCCATCGGATGATGTGCAGCCAGGTGCGGGGACGGTTGCGGTGATCAGTGATGGTCTATGGACGCGGAAGTATGGGCGCTCACCGGCAGTGCTGGGCCAGATAGTGCGTGTGAATCAGCAGCCGATGACGATTATCGGTGTAAATCCGCGCGGGTTTACGGGCGTAAAGGGAGCGATGGAATCGCCGGATTTGTTTGTGCCGTTTACGATGCAGCCGGTGCTTGATCCGAAAGGTAAGGCATCGCTACTAACAGACCCCGAGATGTGGTGGGTAAGCGTGGTGGCGCGGACTAGGCCAGGGGTGAAGGATGATGCGGCCCAGGCAGCTCTGAGTGCGAAGTATGAGGCTGCGCTGCGTGCTGTAGTGAAGCCGAAGCCCGGCGAGACACTGCCTAAATTGCAACTGGTAGATGGAAGCCGCGGGCTGCACATGATGGATGAGGCGCTCTCAAATCCCATCTATGTGCTGTTTGCATTTTCAGCTCTGTTATTGCTGCTGGCGTGCGTGAATGTGGCGAACCTTTTGCTGGCGCGCGGGGCGCGGAGGCAGCGGGAGATGAACGTCCGCATGGCGATGGGCGCGCGGCGCGGGCGGATTGTGCGGCAGCTATTTACGGAGAGCCTGCTGCTGGCCGCGCTGGGCGGCGTGGGCGGATTGATCCTGAGCATTGCGGGCCGTAACCTGCTGCCGCAACTGATAGTGAATCCGTGGGAGACCACCGAGGTCGCGATTCCGTTTGACTGGCTCGCGTTTGGATTTACGCTGCTGGTGACATTTGCCACAGCTACGATCTTTGGGCTGCTGCCTGCGTGGCTGGCAGCACGGAATGATGTGAGCAGCCAGCTCAAAGAGAGTGGACACCAGGCGACTAAGCGGCGTAAGGCATGGAGCGGCAAGGGAATTGTGGCGCTGCAGATTGCGCTTTCGACGGTGCTGGTGATTGGCGCAGGGGTCTTTCTGCGCACGGTGATGCAGCTTAATTCTGTGGACCTTGGCTTCGATCCCAACCACGTGCTGATGTTTGACATTCAGCCGCCGGCGATTCGCTATACGGACGGGAAGGATGTGCAGTTGCATCAGCAACTGGAGCAAAAGATTGCTGCTTTGCCGGGCGTGGAGTCGGAGGCGCCCGCGTGGCAGCCGCTTGCGGCCGACAACATATCGAACTCGGACTTTGTGACCGAGGATAAGCCGGCGGACCGCAAGAATCCGCCGGAAGATGTGAATGCGGTGGGCAACGATTACTTCCACACGATGCGGATTCCGATCATTGCGGGGCGAGCCTTTGGCGCGCAGGACACGGCCGGCTCGGTCAAGGTGGCGGTGATCAATGAGGCGCTGGCGAAGAAGCGGTTTCCGAACGGGAGCGCGATCGGCAAGCGCTTTCGCACGGATGACCCGCCGAAGGGCGAATGGATTCAGATTGTGGGCATCTGCGCGAATACGCGCTATGCGCAGTTGAAGGATGAGCCGCCGCCGGTGTTTTATCTGCCCTATGTGCAGCAGACGGGTGTGGGCGGGATGACGTACCAAGTTCGCACGCATACTTCCGCGGCTGCGCTGGTGCCCGCGATCCAGAGGATTATTCAGGGGATCGATCCTGATCTGCCAATGATTGACATTCGCACGGAGCGCGAGCAGATTGACGCCACGATGCAGATGGAGCGGGCGCTGGCGACGCTGACGGCGGGGTTCGGCGTAATGGCGTTGCTGCTGGCTTCCGTCGGAATCTACGGAATTATGGCGTACACGGTCTCGCAGCGGACAAACGAGATTGGCATTCGGCTGGCGCTAGGCGCGGAGCGCGGGCAGATTCGCGGGATGATTCTGCGCGAGAGCACGTGGATTACGGCGACTGGTCTGGTTGCGGGCGTTGCCGGTGCCATCGGGCTGGTGCGGCTGGTCAAGTCGATGCTGTTCGGAATTGCGCCGTATGACCCGGTGACGCTGGGCTGCGCTGTGGCAGTCATGCTGGGCGTGGCAGTGCTGGCGAGCTGGATTCCGGCTGGTCGCGCAGCGGGCGTGGAGCCGATGGAAGCGTTGCGGCATGAATAGAGTAGGGAAAAGGGACAGAGGGACCAGGGACAAGGGTTATAGATAAAAGGCGAAGACTGTAAAAGGCTGTATGTATCCCACCCATGCGGCAAACTGCGCCGCATGGATGGGGCACCCGGCGTGGGGCGGTTAGGCCTTGAAATGGGGCGGCGTTGCGGCTATGCTTGCTGGGTCCGCGTATTCAATGTATTCCACTCATTTCAGCGGATGTGTACGATTTCTTTCCCCGATCCAGAACAAAAATCTTCGAGAAGAATGGGACTCCTTGCATTCGAGATGCAAGGGCATTTGGCCTGCGCAGGGAACGAACGGGCGCAGGGTTACTTTAAGCGCGATGTTGAAAGGAGTCAGCGATGGCCTTATCTGCTGCGGACAAGAAGATATGGGATAACGGGATCGAGTTTCTGAAGACTGTGGATCCGCCGGCGGCTTCACAGTTTAAAACCAAGCTCAGTAGTCTTGCCGATGACAACGACACGGCCGCCATTGTGGCTTGCATGAAGCTGGCGGATACCAACCTGGCGACGTATGCGTATGTGACGGAGTGGGTGACGGCGGCGCGCGGCTGGCTTATGTGGAGGGTGGGCGCGGACCATGTGCTTCCGGGAATGTATAACGCTCCAACCCCACAGGATCTTAACGCAATGCTGCTGCCGCTCAAAACCGCGTCGACGCAAGACATCAAGACGATGCTGTTGAACGCGATGAATGGCAAGGATATTTTGAATGCGATTATGACGGGGATGGCCTCGAATTCCAGGAACCAATGGGACCTGGGCGCGTTTACGAACCCGAAGGCGCACAGCCCATCGAATTTTCGTTATCTGATTCATGCGATGATTGTGGACTTTGACTATACGGATGCGGGGAAGACTGCTTATCAGCAGCAACAGGGGCGCGGAGCTTTCGTGACGGGCGGAAAGTTCAAGGTTGCGGAGCTTTATTTTCAGAAGCCGGATTATCTGCGGTCGGAGGTGCTGTGCTGTTCGATTATCGAACCGGGGAAGACGAGCACCTATCGGCATTCTCCATTCGGCTATATTATGTCGGTGCCGAAGCAGAATATTGTGGCTGCGTGGCCGCGGGATGCCTCGTCGGCGCCGAATACGTCGATTGCGCGCGGAGTTGACCTGGCACAGATACGGGATCCGGGGGACCGGGGTGCGAAGATTGCCGATTTTCTGGAAGGACTTGCGGCCTACTACAGCAAGCCACTGGATGCGCCAGCTCAGATTATCGGGGCGACACAGGCCGGGCACAATGAGATAGCGGTGCTGGGGACGACGCCGGGAAATGGGGCGAGGTCGATTGCGCCGTCCGGGATCTTTCTGAAGACCGTGGAGGGAACCGTGGCGAAGGAGTTTCTGGATATGGACGCGAACGGAGACCTGAGGCGGGTGATGAAGGCCAGTGCGAGGGCCCAGGGAATACCGATTGTGAATATACCGGATTCGAAGGCTTCGAAATCGCCCATCTATTTCGATACATGGATAAGCAGCTGAGGGGAGAGCTGCCGGCAGAGTACCGCGGTTCTGTTGCTATGCGTTGATGCCGACAGGGAGCTGCGGAATGTCGCCGGCGGATTTCGCTTCATCGACTACGGCGTCAAGATGCGCGAGGACTTCTTCGACGGTCATGGTGTAGATCTCGCGGCGGGAGTCGTAGCCTTCTCCGATGATCTGCTTGAGGTAGCGGCCGCCGATCTGCGCGGCTAGCTGATCGGTGATGACTTTGCCGGTGCGCTTCTTCTGCTCCACCCAGGCGGTGGCGGGCATGGCGATCCACATGGGGCGGTCGTTGACATCGAAGCGAATGTCAATGGCGTCGGCATGGCGCGTGGCGATGGCGACGATGTTGGCCTTCCAGCGGCAGTGCAGGTCTTCGCCCGTCCAGCGGTCGGATACGTGGAAGTCTTCGTACATGGAATTAGCTTAACAGTCTTCCAGGATGGTGGACTGGGGTCTTTGCACACTGATAGACTAAACAGGTTGCATTGGCAGTGCCTACCGCGTTGTTAGACCCGCCTGCACCGAATCCAACGAAGGAAAAGATAGAAACCGACCGTGGATACACAGACCCGTCATGCGCTGAAACAAGATAAATTTGCCCAGGCTACCGCCACTGGCGTGAGCTGGGTTGGCGAGCACCGCTCCAGCGTGGTGCGCTGGGTGACAATCGCTGTTGTCGCGCTGGTGGTTGTGATTGGAGCGCTGGTTTTCTGGAGCGTGCAGACAAACGCCGCGGAGAATGCTCTGGGCGCGGCGATGGATGCCTACTCGGCCCCGCTGAACATGCCGGGAGTGCCTGCGCAGACGGGGTTTTATAACACCGCGGCTGAGCGTTCAAAGGCTGCGAACCAGAAGTTTACAGATGTGGCCAGGCAGTATGGCTACCTGCCGGTAGGCGCAAAGGCGCATTACTTTGCTGGAATCACGTTCCAGGAGCTGAGCCAGACGGGTTCCGCGGAGACAGAGCTGAAGACCGCCGCGGGGGCGTGGGATAAGAACACGGCGAACCTGGCCAAGCTGGCGCTGGCGGCTCTTTACCATCAGACGGGCCGCGACAGCCAGGCAATTGACCTGTACAACGAGCTGATCGCCAAGCCTTCCACGACGGTGACGGCTCCGGTGGCGCAGTTGGCATTGGCGGACGTATATGTGGCTGAGGGCAAGAAGGATCAGGCGCGCGCGCTGTGGGCGAAGATCAAAGACGGCGACAAGGACGGTATGGCGGGTTCGCTGGCGGGGCAGAAGCTGGCGGGTCAGTAAGAAAAACAGGGATCAGGGGTCAGAGATCAGGAATCAGAAAAGCAAAAACAGCTAAGGACTTTGATTAGAATCGGAAGGACTGCCTGAGGGCGGTCCTTTTCGCGTTTTCAGGCATGTTGTGAGCAGGTATGCGGGCTTCTGCGTCAAGTGTTTATGAGCAGCGCCGGCCTGACAATGGGACCAGCATTTCTGCCAACGTGGGCGGGAACGACCGGGAGCGCCGTGGGCGACGAGACGAACGAGCAGGGCTCAAAAGAGATTTTGGGCGAAAAGGCGCTTGCCGCAATGGTGGAGCAGTATGCGTCCACGCTTTATCGCGTTGCGTACTCCGTGCTGCGGAATGCCGAAGATGCCGAGGATGCGGTGCAGGAGGCGTTTCTGCGCGTGCTGCGGCACCGGGATACGCTGAGCGAGGTGCGCGACCATCGCGTGTGGCTGATCCGGATTGTATGGAACATTGTGCTGGACAGAAAGCGCCGGGCCAAGACGCGCCCTGAGACGGACGATGTGGCAGAGCTGGAGCGAGTGCTGCCGGCGAGCGGGTTGAGCGCGGAAGAGCGCGCGGCAGCGGCGCAGCATCACGGCCATGTGCTTGCACTGGTCGAGACTTTGCCGGGCAAGGAGCGCGAGGTGCTGGTTTTGTCGGCATTTGACGAGCTATCGAGCGTGGAAATTGCGGCGGTTCTGGGGATCACGGAATCGAGCGTGCGGTCGCGGCTATTTCGGGCGCGAAACCTGATGGCGGAGCTGCTGGGGAAAACGAGACTTGAGCGGCCAGGGAGTGGGCGATGAACAAATCGGATAGGAAAGAGCTGCAGGCTGGTTTTCAGGGTGAGGCAGACAGGACGTTGCGGCTGATTGCCAGCCTTCCTGCGCCGGAGGGCCTGTCGGAGCGGGTGCGGGATGGGCTGCATACCGGCGCTTCGCGTGGCAGTGGGCGCGTGCTGGAATGGCCGGCGGCTGCGCGGCAGGGTTTCGACTGGCTGCGTGGAGCGGCGGCAGCGGCAATTGTCGGTGTGGTGGTGGGCGGAGCGTGGTGGATCTCCGCGACTGCGCCGGTATCGGGTGGAAGCGCGGTTGCGGCGCCGGTGCGCGTGCGGCCGGCGGGCGGTTTCTCGAATGCGGGCGCGATGCACACGCCCAACACGCTGAATGGGCCGGTGCTGAAGAAGCAGGAATCAGGGATCAGGGATCAGGGATCAGGTACTCCAGCGAGCAAAGACCGCTCGCTGGAGCCTGCCGCGACGAAGGAAAGCAAGAACTAGCCAGGGAAGTCCTTCGCCTGTTGGTACTGTCAGGCTTCTTTCAGGATGGCCCGGATCAGCATTCCCAGAAGCGCAAGAATGATGGCGCCAATGAAGGCCGGCAACAGTCCGGTGACGTGGAATCCGCGCACGATGTGCGATGCGGCCAGGATCATCAGGCCGTTGATCACCAGCAGGAACAGGCCCAGGGTGAGGATGCTGATGGGAAACGTGATGATCTTCAGCACAAGGCCGAGGGTGGCGTTGAGCAGCCCGATGACCAGCGCGGCTATGAGCGCGGCGGTGAAACTGTTGACATGAAAGCCAGGAACCAGCTCTGCGGTGATGATGAGGGCGATGGCGCTCAGCAGCCAGTGAATAAGAAGTCTCAACATAGCGGGCACTTTCTCCTGGAAGCTAATCTTAACTGAAGTTCAGCGGATGGCAAGCGTCTATTCTGAATGCAGCCTTTGGCGGATACCTGGATGCCGATGAGACGATTTGCCGTAGCTTTCGCTGGATCTGTTTTGAGCGCCGGTTTACTTGCCGCACAGGCCGGCGCGCCGCTGCCGGATGTGCACCAGTTGATGCGCGAGGTGGCCGAGCACCAGAAGCAGTTGGATAAAGTGCGCGAGAACTACACCTATACCTCGCTGCAGACCACGCAGGACCTGGACGCCAATGGCAAGGTCACCAAGACCGAATCGACGGAGAATGAAGACTTCTTCGTGAATGGTCATGCGATTGAACGCGCGGTCAAGAAGGACGGCCAGGCGCTGAGCGCGAACGAAGAGAAAAAAGAGACCGAACGCATCACCAGGCTGGTGGAGAAGGCGCAGAAGACTCCGCCCGACCAGCCCCTCGAAGGGCAGACGGTAAGCATCAGCCACATGTTGGAGATTATGGATGTGAGCGCGCCGCGCCGCGAGATGTATCGCGGCAGGCCGGCGATTGTCTTTGATTTTGTGGGCCGCAAGGATGCGAAGACGCACGGAATGGTGGAGGACGCTTCCAAGAAGCTGAAGGGGACAATCTGGATTGACGAGGCTGACCGGCAGGTGGCGCATCTTGAGGTTCTGTTCGCCGACAACTTTCATGTAGCCGGCGGCCTGCTGGCGAATATCCAGAAGGGAACGACCTTTCACTTCGATCAGGCGCCGGTGGAGGACGGTCTTTGGCTGCCTACGGGCGGCGAGGCGATGGTGCAGGCCCGCGTGCTGCTGCTCAAAAACATGCGGCAGCACTTTACGGAGAAGGTATACGGCTATCAGCGCTTCAAAGTGGAGACGGAGCAGCCGAAGGATGCAAAGGTAGCGGGCGACAAGAAGCGGTAGGCTATGGGCCGGCTGATTTTTGGCATGCCGCAAGCATGGAATGGATCTCCGCGTCGGATGGGTTTTGCTGTGCCGCGCGGCGCAACGGCGTAATGGCCTGGGAACAGTCGTGCGCTGCAAAGGCTGCGCGGGCCCAGTTGCGATCCACGCCGGGGAGCGATGGATTCCACTGGGCGGCGAGGCCGAATTGCTTTGCGGCAGTCTCAAATTTTCCCGCCATGGCAGCGTGAACGCCGAGGTTGTTGTAGCTGCCTGCGATGAGCGGCGTGAGATGCTGCAAAAACTCCTGGAATGCAGCGGTGTCCTGCGGTGAGGCGATGCGGGTTTTTGTGAGCCGGTCGGGATCTACTTCGAGGCCTGCGATGCGCTGCTCCTGCTGCTTTCTGCTGCGGTCCAGCAGAGATTGCGAGATAGCGAGCTCGCGGGCGGCCTCGTCCTGATTGCCTTTGGCGGAGAGAATGCGCCCAAGCTGGTAGTGTGCGCGCTGAATCTCCCAGAAGTTGTGCTCGGGATTGGCGGTGAGCTCGATGGCTCGACGGAAGGCCGGCTCGGCATCCTGCGGACGGTTGAGATGAAAGTAGAGGGAACCAAGATAGAGAAAGTTTGAGGAGTTGCCGGGAGCCAGCTCGGTGGCGCGCCGCAAATCGAATTCAGCCTCCTTGTCGTCACCGCGTCCCTGAGCGATGAGACCGAGCTGCTGATAGGAGAGAGCGTCGTCGGGGTTGAGAGCCAGCTCTTCGCGGAATTCTTTTTCTGCGAGTGCGACGTTGGCATGCGTTTCGTCCATATAAGCGGCGCCCAGCGAGTAATGCGCAACAGGAAGAGACGGGTCGAGCTCCAGAGCGCGCTGGAATTCAGGGACCGCGCTGTCCGGATATCCGCATTGCCCGTAGGCTCGGCCGACGTCCATGTGATGGCGTGCGGACTCTCCGTAGGTTTTCAGAGCGGCGGTGAAGATGGGCTTTGCCTGATTGTTGCCGCGAATGGAGAGCACGGCGACAGCCAGAGCGTACAAGTTGTCGTAACTGGGATCGGAGTAGGTTGCGGCGAGATAGGCATTGAGTGAAGCCTGCTGGTATCCGAGAGCGTAGAGAGCATGGGCGATGATTTTCTGCGCGAGCGACCGCTGAGTCGCAGGGAGCGTGGCCGCGTTGGAAGCGAGCACCGGCGTGAGGAGCGCAAGCGTCTTGCGCGGATCGTTACCGTCGATTGCGGCGCGTGCGTAGTCGTAGGTGAGCGAAATATCCGCGGGCGCCAGGGCGAGAGCCTGATCGTAGACGGGCGCGGCGTGAGTGTAGTCGCCAGTGTTGGCGTAGCCGGTGGCGACGCTTTCAAGCGCGGCGAGCAAAAAAGCGGTATGCTCCGCATCGGCCTGGGCCAGATCGCCCTGATCCTGCATGCGGTAGGCCTGCTCGTAGTGTTGCTGCATGCGGCTGGCCGCATCTGCCGGGCCCGGCGGTGAATATGGCTGTTGCCCATAACAGCTTAGGAACGGGACGCCTAGCAATGCGGGCAGTAGAGAACGAACCCACATGGAACTCTTGTTGTGCATTTGTTTTCAACTTGTGGTGCATTTGGTTTCAACTTGCGAATGACGTTGGCAAACAAAGACGGGGAAGTTTCTCGCCCGGAAATCGGGACTGTCAATCAATATCTCAAGGGGTTGCGCAGGCGGCAAGCATGGAGTTGATCTCCGCGTCGGATGGGTTTTGTTGTGCCGCGCGGCGCAGCGGCGTAATGGCCTGGGAACAGTCGTGTGCGGCGAAGGCGGCGCGGGCCCAGTTGCGGTCAATGCCGGGGAGCGATGGATTCCACTGGGCGGCGAGGCCGAACTGCTTCGCGGCTATATCAAATTTTCCAGCCACGGCGGCGTGGACGCCGAGGTTGTTGTAGCTGCCGGCGATGAGCGGCGTGAGATGCTGCAAAAACTCCTGGAATGCGGCAGTGTCCTGCGTGGAAGCGATGCGGGTCTTCGCCAGCGGATCGGCGGTTACTTCAAGGCCTGAGATTCGCTGGTCCTGCTTGCTCTTGCGTTCGAGCATGGACTGCGAGATGGTGAATTCGCGCTCAGCTCCTGCCTGATCGCCGCGTGCGGCGAGAATGCGTCCGAGAATATAGTGGGCGCGCTGAATCTCCCAGTTGTTGCGCGCGGGGTTCAATGTCAGCTCGATGGCGTGGCGGAAGGCGGCTTCGGCTTCCTGCGGGCGTTTGAGGTGATCGTAATAGAGTGACGCGAGGATCATGTAGTTGGATACGTTGTTGGGAGCAAGGTCGATGGCACGGTGGAAATCAAGCTCGGCTTCATGGTCGTCGTTGCGCGCAAGCGCTATGCGGCCAAGCTGCTGGTAGGAAAGAGAATCGTTGGGATTGAGGGCGAGTTCCTTGCGAAATTCCTTTTCGGCCAGTTCAGGGGGAGAGTTTCCGCTCATGTAGGCTGCGCCCAGCGAGTAATGCGCGCCGGGGAGAGAAGGGTCGAGAGCCAGAGCGCGCTTGAACTCCTCTACTGCGTCGTCCGCATAATTGGTCTGTCCATAGATGCGGCCTATATCCATGCGATGGCGGGCTGAATCGCCGTAGGTTTTGAGCAGTGAAGCAAAGATGGGTTTTCCCGCGATGTCGCCGCGAATGGCGACCGTGGTTGCGGCGAGCGAATAGGTGTTCTCGTAGCTGGGATCGGAATAGGCGACCGCAAGCAAGCCATTCAGCGCGGGCTGAAAATGGCCGTCCGCATAGAGCGCCTCGGCGACGATCTTCTGCGCCTGCGCTTGCTGTATCCGGGTGAGCGGGGCAGAGCCAGCGGCAAGAAGAGGCTGAATGAGTTCCAGAGCTTTCCCAGGATCGATGGCGTCAAGGGCGGCGCGGGCGTAGTTGACGCGAATTGTGAAATCGCTCGGTGCGAAGGATAGAACTTCGTCGTAGACCGGGGAGGCGTGGGCAAAGTCGCCGGTGTTTGCGTAGCCGGTGGCGACGCCTTGGAGAGCCTCGATGAGAAAAGCGGTATGCTCTGCGTCGGCGTGGACAAGATCGCCCTGCTCCTGCAGCCGGTAGGCCGCTTCGTAATGGCGCTGCATGGGGCTGACGTTGTTTCGCTGGGCTGGGGGCGAAGAAGGTTTCTGCGCGTAAGAGCTTGCGAGCATGACGCCAAGCAGGACGGAAGGAATTGTGCGGAGCCTGATCAATGTTGCCTTGTGCGTGCCGGTAAAAGCGTGTAAGAAACGCGCCTGAAACGAAAATTGGGAAGATTCGGCAGTGTCTCAATTTGAATTGCTTTGTTACAGGGCACGGCTTTAGTCGTGCCGAAACGGCCATAAAAATGAAATTGGGCTTTAGCCCCTGAGGCAGTTTCCTCAAACTGAGACACTACTTAAAGATCGCCTTACCTTGCATGTTTCGCGTTCGCATGCCGGGTTGTCAACCGCCATTTGTTGGAGGGGCGCGGCAATGGACCGGCTGCACTGCGGCTGAGTGGACGTGTGTGCGCAGGTTTGTCGGTGGAGCGAGTGAATGCGGCGGGGAGCCGCTAAGGCGTGGTAGGCGGGGTGGTGGATTGAGGCCGGGTCAGGCTCTGAAAATCCTGCGCGAGCCGCGCGATGGCATCGTCGAGATTGCGGTCGTGAGTCTTCTGCAGGAACGCGATGTCCACTTCCTCGGAGAATGCCCAGAGGACGTAATGGCTGGGACGATCGTAGATTTTTACGGAGACCGTGGGCAGCGGATCGGCCGCGCCCTTTGACTTGTCGGCGTTGGCGGGACCGAGCGGGGCTTGGATCTGGAACTCAAGGACGAGATCGGCTTCTGATGGATTGGAAACGAGGTCATACTGGCTCATGCCACGGAAAGCGGAATAGAACTGATCGTAGCCGTGGGAGGTGCTTCCGCTGAAGGGACTGGGAAAGAGACCGGCATCGGCTCCTCCATTTGCGATGAAGAGTTTTCGGGCGGCGAGGATGGCAGGCGGGATGGGAGCATGCGGCGCGGCCGGGGCTTGTGCGGAAGCAAGTGTTGCGGTGAGGCAGGCTGCGGCGAGCAGGATTTTAGGAGCAATGTGAGAGCCGGGGCGAAAGGCTTGCATGGAAGATCCTCTTTCTATTTCGTTGATGAGGACGCTGCGCGGAGGGGGAAGGTTTCGCCGGCTGCGGGCCGAACTGGTTTTTCATGAGGTCGTTTCAGGCGATGAAAAAGAGAAAACACCGGCGTCCAGAGCAAAAAAATCGCCCCAAAAGTAACGAAATAACTCAAGTGATGTGAATAGTTTGCCGATATGGGATTGGCATTTTGGCCGGAAACGGACAGTTTGGGGTTGCCAGGGGGTGTCTTTACACTCAATTTTCGATAAAATGATCTGATGGAAATTCGACGTAGATCAGAAACTCCCAATCTGATGACTCCGCTCCGAATTTGGCTTCTGGCAGGTGTGACCGCAATTGTGCTGACCGCCGCGGCGGTGAACGTCTGGCTGATTCCGGTGCATGCCAAGGTTGTTCTGCCAAAGCCTGTGGCTGCGCCGGCTCCTGCCGGGTATGCATTGCACAAGCCGGCAGTTGCAAAGCCGAAGCTAACATTCGCCGAGCAGCGCAAGGCTCTCCTGCGCGGAATTGCGAGCTGGTATGGTGGCGGCTTCGACGGCCAGACAATGGCGAATGGAGAAACCTTCGACGAGACCAAGATGACGGCCTGCCATCCGACGCTGCCTTTCGGTTCGGTGGTGAAGGTGAAGAACCTGCGCAACGGCCGCAGCGTAATTGTGCGGATTACAGACCGCGGCGCGCTGGCCGCCGGAAGAATCCTGGACCTCTCTCATGCGGCGGCGGAAAAGCTGGCGATGACCAATGCGGGACTGGCTCCGGTGGTGCTGGAAGTGCTTTCGCGCGGTGATGAAGCGCGGCAGGAGCCACGCAATAACTGAGTTCCCGAAAAACTTATAAAGCACAACGGCCATCTCACAGGGATGGCCGTTGTGCTTTTGCGCAGGCGGCTGCGGTTTGCAAATTTCTTGCAATGAATTGCATAGGTATTCACAAAGCGGAACGCAGGAATACACATAATTTCGTATCCTGTAGAGTCAACATAAGTTCCATAAGAGCTTCTGCATCGGGAGGTTCCATGTCGCGTAAAGCGGCTGTCTTGCAACAGGATGTTGTGTCTGGCGCTGCGCCGGTCAGCGTCGAGCCGGCCGAGTCACAGGAACTGGAGAGCAACAATGGCGCGGAGGCGATCCAGGCTGCTTATTACAGGCAGACAGCCAACCGATACGATGCGATGCATAACTCTATGGAAGGGCATGAGCATAACGTATCGCTTGCGTTTATCGATGCCGTCAGCAGCCTGTATCAACTGGAGACGTTTCTGGATGTGGGCGCGGGCACGGGTAGAGGAGTGGAGTTTCTTGCCTCTCGCGGAAAGAGCGTCAAGGGCGTTGAGCCAGTGGCGGAGCTGATTGAAGCCGGTGTGCGCCGCGGCGTGCCCAGGGGTGCAATTCTTCAGGGAAGCGGTTTGAGCCTGCCTTTTGCGGATGGATCGGTGGACGCCGTGCTGGAGTGCGGAGTTCTGCACCATGTGCCGCAGCCGGAAAAGGTGATCGCAGAGATGATGCGGGTTGCGCGGAAGGCGGTATTTCTCTCCGATTGCAACCGTTTCGGGCAGGGAAGTCCGATGGCGCGCCTGGTCAAGCTGGCGCTCTACAAGGCGAATCTCTGGAATGCGGCGCGGTACGTTCAGACCAAAGGAAAGATGTACAGCATCTCGGAAGGCGACGGCCTGTATTACTCCTACAGCGTGTATGACTCCTACGCGCAACTGGCGGCCTGGGCAGACAAGATCTGGCTGATGCCGGCCCATGAAAGCGGCGCGAAGCAGGACGGAAACTGGCTGCATCCGCTCCTGACCTCGTCGCATGTGCTATTGTGCGCCGTAAAGGAGCCTTCGGGGTCGCATAACTGAAATCACGTCTGTTTGTTATCGCCGGACGCACAATGCGCGATGGTCCGAGCGGAAATCCGGCGAGTCTTCATTTCTGCGGCCATAGCTGAAATCGTAGCTCTGTTCGCGCAGCCCGTCGAAGGTCAAATCGCTGGCCTGCGCGCCGCCCGTCAGGACGATCTTTCCTTTCACATGCCAGTACACGGGCCGGGGATTGACCCCGCCCAGGCCCCAGGTTCCGGCATTGCTGAGGCCGGGATCGTAAAGCGTCTGCGCCTCCGCAATGGTCGGCAGGCGCCAGTCTTTGTAACCGGCGTAATCGAGAGTGCGGCAATAATCGATAGCCTGCTGGCGGCTCACCTCCTGTCCGTTATCCCGGCGCGCCCAGATAAGGCCGGTTTGCGGATCGGTCCAGGTGGCGCCCCCATTCTCAAGTTTGTGAATGGCCCACGGAGCCATCACGCCCGCGCCGAGCACGAAAACAGCCAGGATTGCGATCACGAGGCTCCCACGCCGCCCGCCGCGCACCGGAACCGGGGACTCAAAATCCGCCGAGGGCAACCTCGTGGGGGTTCGACCCCCCCTCCCGGCACCAAATATCCGGCTTTAGATTGTGCCGCTTACGAGCGGCATTTTCGTTTGTGCCCAAAATGTGCCCAAGGCGGCATAGCAATCCAGACGGTAAGGTAGGCCGGAAATTAAACTCCACCAACCCATGCATGTCTCCAAGTTTTCTACGCTCTTGGCAATGTCATCCAGTTTTCACCCCAGAAGTGAAAAGGCATTTGCTACAATTCGTGCCATACCTCTCCTGCGGTTTCAACGGACACATCGTAGCTTTGCCTACCGCAAACTAAGCTGAACTGTTTCGAAGAAGGAGATTCGATGGACAACCTCGACGCATTGGTACAGGGAACGTACACAGGTCAAATAGGATTCACCCTAGATGGCCAGCCGGTGTCTGCATATTATGTGGAGCCAGGAGGACCGGGCGATACAGGCCGCTATGAGCTTTCTGCACGAGGCGTTCTGGGCACAACGAGCTGGAGCCTAGAATGGGGGTCTTACACGGGTGATGTACATGGATATTGGATCAAGCAGACATCCGACATTTGCGGCTACTATGCTTGGCAGCCGAATGGATATATCAATACGGTCCATTACTGGAATGAAGATTGTTCAGCATCGAGCAATCCGGAAGACCTCGAAATGTGGTATTTCGAGATCGTAGATCATGATAATAGGCTGATTCGGATCAGAAACAGAGACGTAGGTTATGTGTTTACTGACCCCAACAAGACTTTGTTCGTAGGGGTTCAGCAAGATGCTGCTCAGGTATTCAAAGTAGTTCTGTTCTGACAATTGTGCGTTGCTTTGCGCCTTATTACTCACAAGATGGCGCTGCTATCGGCACATCGGAAAATGATGAACTCCCCCCTCATTTACTCTGCCAAGCTAGTTGCTAG
>NZ_JBEKYX010000093.1:0-21636 GCF_049510455.1 Occallatibacter sp.
GAGACGACACCATCACGATTCGCCATAGCATTCCAATCCCGCAACAAGGCCCTCCGCAAGGCGGCAATCTACCGCCATGCAAGACTGACGGCCAAAATTACCTTTTGCGTAAGGGGAGTGATGATACCGCCTTGCGGCGTCCCCGCCTCCGTGGCATGAAGTGCCCCTTCGTGGACAAAACCGGCCTTCAGCCATTTCCGCAAAATCGCCTTATCCGTAGGGATGTTGGCGATCAGCCAGCCGTGCGAAATCTCGTCGAAGCAGCTACGGATGTCAGCCTCCAGCACCCACTTTGCGCGGTCTGCCCGATGCAGCGTAGCGAAGCAATGTTCGATTGCATCCGCCGTCGAGCGTGCCGTGCGGAACCCATAGGAGTTCGGGTCCGCAGTGGTTTCCGCGACAGGTTCGAGGGCCAGCAGATACAACACCTGCATAGCCCTATCATTCATCGTCGGAATGCCAAGTGGCCGTTTCTTCCCATTGGCCTTTGGGATATAGATCCGTCTCAGCGGACGCGGCTGGTAGCCGCGCCGTTTGAGCGACATCACTGCTCGCATCTTGTTATCCGATGTAGACCACACCGTACCATCTACACCGGGGGTGCGCTTGCCTCGATTCTCAGTCACTCGTTTCACGGCCAGTGCTTTGCCGCTATACGAATGAGTTAGCAGCCACTGCAAGGCTTTCACCTTGCCATGCCTACCCTCCTGCGTTGCCTTCACGATACGCGCCTGCAGCCTCCTGACTTCGCGGTGACACTTGGCCCAGTCGATGCCGTGCCAGTGAGCCACGTTGTTGGAGGACGCACCCGCTTCCTGTTGCCTCGCAGTCATCTGCTTCTCCTCCTTCGAAGGTTCTCAAGCTCTCTCGTGATGAAAGACCATGCGGAAGTCTGCCCGCTTTCGCGCGGGGCCATGTCGTCTCGCGACTCAGTCCCTATCCGTCCCATTACAAGACGGCCTTCGCTTTCTCCGCACTCCTCTACCCGCACCGCCAACGGCTTTCCTCGCGGTTGGCCTGCCCTGATCGGGCAGCGATACGGGCTTACCGTGTTCCACATAGTTTGCAAGGACGGGTTAGGTTCCACCTATCCACCGGTAGCCATGATGTCCGTGCCTCTCAAGTAAGGAAGTGAGAGGGCCAGCTACGTCCCCATTTTGGGTCGGGCCTGTCAGTGTCTTTGGCCCGTTTCGGATTGACGGTGTTTATCAGTGGTTCACATCTGTTAACCCTATCGTCCAGCCTAGCGCCCCATCCGCATCGATACTTGCAGACATGTGTCCACCTCGCGGCTTTCACATGGCTTGCGCCGGGCTACATTGTCCCGGAGGCTCCACACCGAACCGTTACCAGTTCCGCATGCTCCGGTAGGCTACAGGCGACGGAACGCCTGGTCTCCTTTCTGCCGTTTCCAGCGATGAAACAACAAACTATGCGACTTTCACGTCGCACCCTCACCGATCCGCCGTATCTCGTGAACTACCGCGACCGTACAGGGCGCACGATTCAGAACGATGCCAATGCCGACTGGTTGAAGCCCGCAATGCGGGAAGCGTATCGCGTACTCAAGCAAGACCGCGTAGCCGTCATGTTCTACGGGTGGACGAAGGTCGATATGTTCTTCGACGCATGGAAAGAGGCGGGTTTTCAGCCGGTCGGACACATCGTGTTTCGGAAGACGTACAGCTCGAAGTCGAGGTTCCTCAGCTATCAGTACGAGCAGGCATATCTGCTGGCGAAGGGCAGACCGCCGCTGCCGAAGCAGCCAGTGGCCGACGTAATCGACATGCCGTACAGCGGCAACAAGCTGCATCCGACGCAGAAACCAGTAGAGCCACTGGCGCAGTTGATTCGCAGCTTCACGTTGCCGGGTGAGTTGATCCTCGATCCCTTTGCAGGCAGCGGCAGCTCTTGTGCAGCAGCGTTGCTTACAGGCCGCAAGTACCTCGGCATCGAGATGGACGATGCCTATTATGCAAACGCCAGTGCGCGCATGAGTAGAGTGAACGAGAGGATCTCCACCAGGAGGTCCTCTTCTTCTTTCCCACGTTCGATCCATGATGCATGCGTGCCGTCGCTCCTCAAGGCGAACCATTGTTCTGAGTAATGATCGTCGCGGCCTTGACCAGCGCCGTC
The DNA here is from genome assembly GCF_049510455.1 of Occallatibacter sp. Lineage (GTDB taxonomy): Bacteria > Acidobacteriota > Terriglobia > Terriglobales > Acidobacteriaceae > Telmatobacter. The sequence goes on from NZ_JBEKYX010000093.1 coordinate 2,137, forward strand.
CCACACGCTCTTTGCTGGTCATCGTGGGAATGAATATGTCTGTGCATCCTGCACCGTATCCCTCTTCTCTCCTGCCTCGCTTCTGCACGTCGCTCGGAGAGACAATATCCGCCTGAAGAAGCTGATGGTTGTTCAGTAAATCCAGGCGTGAGAGGAGTTGCTGCTTGCGGTCGTCATCCGCAACCATTCCTGTGATGCGAACGTGCCCATCGGGGGTCTGCTCAACTTCGAGGGGTTCACTTGCATCGCCGCAGGCTCCTATGGCTCATTGAGGATCAGCGCCACGCGGCCCACGATCAGATCGTTCGGCGCTTCATTCGGGCCCACCTCGATCAGCTCCACCGGAAAGGCGATGTTGTGCGGACGCAGCACAAGCCGGTTGAGCTGGAAATCCACATAGCGCAGCTTGAGCTGGGCATCGTGGCGCACGGCATAAAGATTGGGCCGGTTGGCGCGATAGGGCAGTAGCGAGTTGTAATGCCGGTCCAGCAGCACAAGCGCATTGGGCAGAATCAGCGGCTCCATTGCCTCCGCCTCCTGCGCGGAGATGGCCACAACCACAAAGCGTTGCCAGGCACGGCGTAAGCTCGCAGTGCGCGCCCGCGCAGTGCGCAGCATTCCGGTCGGCAAATGCAGCACGGATTGCACTGCTGAAGGGCGCACATGCGGCTCAAAGAGCGCGGTTGTATGCGACACCACCGGCACGGTTCCGCTTTCTTCGCCTTCGCGGTACTCCATGCGTCGCGTCTGGGTAGCCAGCAGATCGGCAGCAGACATACTCTGCGCTGCCAGAATGCGATCCATGGCTTCCAGCGAAAGCTGCCGTCTTCCATGCAGAAAATTGGACAGATGCGATTGTCCGAATCCCGTTTGCCGAGCAAGGAGGGAGACGCTGAGAGTGCCTCGTTGTATTCTCCGCTGCAATTCCATGCGGAGACGCTCGTGCATTTGGGTGAAGTTCATCCTGTTGAAAATCCGCCGCCAGCAATAGGAGAAGTAACTCCTCCTTTGCTGTAGGAAAACCTGTGCGGGCCGATTTCCCTTTATTGTCAGCGGAATCGCTGTGCATGGAAAAGTGGCGGAAAGATTTCGGCCTGGTGCTGTTGACGCTGGGGATACTGGCTCTTAGAGTAGCGCTACTTACCTCATAAAGGCTTGTGGTGCTACCACGTGCATATGTTTCGCATCCGCGAAGTCGAGCGGTCTGTTCTCCATTTGTCTCTGGAGCGGCCCGATACTAGAACGCCGGAGGGTGACGCACCCATCCGGCAATCAGCTCCCTGCCTGCAGGCCGTTCGCGGCACTGCGGGCCGGCTATGCGAATCTCCCAGATACTGCGCGCTATTGGTCATGACATTCAACAAGAGAAAGCAGCCAGCGTTCCCCCATCGGGCCGTTAGAATCCCGAGTCGCATGGGCTGTTTCCCTCTACCCCGGCAAACAAACCGAACAACTAGATGCAGCCGGGTGCTCGACCTACGGAGAACTGGTCATGGAATTGCGCGTGCAATTGAAAGTTTGCGAAGGGTGCGGTTGCCTTTGGTATCGCACTCAAAACCTTGGGACTGTTTATTGCAGATCTTGTGAGACAAAGCTTCTGGACTTTCCCGCGCCTGAAAGCAGAAAGAGGCGTGGACGTCCGGTGCGGAAGCCGGTGCTCAGCGTCTGGGCAGTGGCAGAAGCAGCAGGAGGTGCGCGATGAGCGCAGCCCTGCAATTTCCAATCGTATGGAGAGCCGCTACAGCACCGGCATACTGGCCGGAAGAAGAAACAAACTTAGTCAGCAGTCAGGAGGAAGAGTTACCGCCGTCCCTGCAGGTGGATTTTGCGGAAGACGCCGAGGAGGAATCGCAGCAGGAAGGCCCATCGGTCAGCCTGGCCTTCTACCGGAAACATACTGAGAGCCTTCTCCGACGCTATCTGTATGTCTCCATGCAGGTGGGACGCACGCAATCGGCCATGACAGAGCCGGTTGAACGTGGAAACGTCTCTCACCGCCGCCTCCGCACCTTTGAGGATGCCGTCATCTTCGTTCTCGACGTGGAAGCCTGCCTGGGCAAGCTCTCCGCTCTTGAGCGGATACTCCTGAACCGGATCGTGATTCAGGAGTACACGCAGTCTGAGGTCGCGGACATGCTTGGAATAAGCACTCGCGCCGTGATCTACAAACTGCCCTGCGCGCTGGACCGAAAAACACAGGGAGTGCGAGGTGCGCTCCCTGTGCGCTGCTCGTCAACAACCCTTTTGGGCCCTGATCAATCCTATTTCCACTTAGGCACTTGTAAACGGAAGTTGCCTTATGCGCGAGGCTGCGAAATGTTCGATTTAATTGAACTGGACGATTGCCTAGAAGAGATTGATACTGTTTATCTCCCCGAATTTCACGCCGAGTATCCTATGGCAAAACCCGGAGATAACAATAAGACTTTCGTTGAAATAGATAAGCGTCTGAATGCGCTGGAAACAAGCCTTAAGCATTCCGCATCGATTGAGAAGCGCTTGACCGCTATAGAAAATGACATATCGAAGGCAAAAGGGTTTTGGATAGGCTTAACTATTGCGGGCGCAATTGTTGGGATAGCGGCCACGGGAGCCATAGGTTTGGCTGGGTGGTGTTTATACGATCTTCATCAGCTCGATGTAAAAGTCGGAAAAATCCAAGAGAAACTAGCCGACGGAGGTCTCGGCCAAATTGTCGCTTCTCTGTTAAGCAAGCCGCTGGGTGATCAAAGGCAAGCAGAAAAGAGTCTGACTGTCGCGGCTACGATTCTCAAGAGTGTAAAAACAGGAGCTGCACCCGCGGAACAAGATGATATAAAGACCATCGCCAAGGGAATTTCGAACGCGCAAAAGAACTTTCCCACAGCGCCCCAAGTGTGGGACGCATCCGCAGCATTCATTAGCTACCGTTCTCGTACAACAGAGTCAGCGAAAGTTCTTATAGAGCGAGCAGCTGATAAAAAGAACTGCTCTTATTCCTGGGGAAAGCCTAGTCCGAGTGCAGAGGTATTCAAAAATTGTGAAGTATCTCTGGAAGAAGTCGCCAACAATGTCAAAGACGTAAAAATCGGCACCATTCCCTCTTTACCCCCAAAAACCTCTCCTATGCCGCGTGTTTTTTATGACTCCGTGATCCATTATCATGGTGGAGAGCTGCCAGATGGGCCGATGTATTTTTACAATTGTGTATTTCTCTTTGATGTCCAAGACGTACCTGCGAATCGCGGGACGCAGACATTGGAGGCACTTACAAATCTTGGCAATCTAAGTGCGGTGCATATTGGGGAATAGATAGCGCCCTCTCTGCTATCGTGGACAGGGCCTTCCGCAAGCGCTCTCTCAGAAGGCGAACCAAATTCGTCCCGAGGCATACCATGCGCATTTTTTCTCGTTCCGTTGTTTGCCTGAGCCTGCTTTCGTTCGTTCTGCTTGCACCGGCTTTTCTCTCCGCGCAGCAGCCTGCGCCAACTACAGAAGCCGATGCCCCCAAGCGCGACACCAGCTTCATCGATGCGCAAGGCACGGCGCATGTCACGCGTGTGATTCCAGTGCCGCAGGACCTTAGCCCGCAGGCACGGCTGATGCTTGGCCATGCGGAGCCCGACCAAGGTGCATCGCAGCCACTTGCAGAGCGCCGCAGGATGACTGATGAATACACCGCGCGGGCTCGCGTTGCATGGTCAAAACTGATGCCCAACACGCTTGTCGATGACAAAATTGCTGGCGTTCCGGTACACATCGTCACGCCGGAGGGCATGCCCGCGGCCAACAATGATAAGGTGCTGCTCAATCTGCATGGCGGCGGTTTTAATTCCGACTCCGGCTCCTATACCGAATCGATTCCCATTGCCGGCTATGCAAAAATCAAGGTCGTAGCGGTACTTTATCGTCTCGCGCCGGAGTCTCCATTTCCCGCAGCCGTGGATGACTCCGTGCCATTCTCACCGCGGAAGTTGCAGTAAAGCTCAAACAGCTCGGCCTTCCCCTGCCCGCTGCGCTTGGCATCTTCAGCGGCATGGGAGACTACGCCCGCGCCGGTGACTCGACCGCGATCTACGCTCTGCGCGGATTCTCCGGCCATCTTGACCCGCCCGATCCCAGCCACCATAGCGATGCATATGCAGGCTCAACCGACCTGAAAGATCCGGTTCTCTCGCCCATCTACGCGGATCTGCATGGCCTTCCTCCGACGCTCTTCATCACCAGCGGTCGAGACATTCTGCTAAGCGGCACATCCAATCTTCATCGCGCCTTTCTGCGCGCGGGCATTGACGCGCGCCTTGTCGTCTTCGATGCGCTGCCACATGCCTTCTGGTATGATCCGCGCTTGCCGGAAGCAATTGAAGCCAACCAGATGATGGCTGACTTTTTTGTAAAAGCGTTGAAGAAGTAGCGCGCGGATTTCCAATTCCCGAATCAACACGCGTGCATATTCAGGAAACATCAGCAATTCTCCGATCACGAAAGATGTAATTGTTCTTGAATCTCCGTCGTACGCCTCATAGCGTGCGAACCAGGGCATAGGAATTAAGCCCACAGGATTCGTGTCGTGATCGGGCAGACGCAGCACCCGCCTTTACAGAAGCTGAATCCGCGCGCAAGTCAGCCGCCGCGGCTCACCACGCGTCTGCATGAGGTAGCACAGAGTTATCAGCAGATTCTCACTCACAATCCCCGCCACGCTGAAGCGCTTGCGGGCATGAGCCTGGTCGCGCTTGCCAGCCGTCAGCCCGATGCGGCCGTTCGCATGGCACAGGCCGCTGTTTCCGTTGCGCCTGCCATGTCGCATGCGCGGGTTGTGCTCGGCCAGGCACTGCGCGCCGCCGGTCAGCCCGATGCTGCGCGCGACGCCTATGGCTCCGCGCTGCGCCTCGACTCCTGCAATGCTCTCGCGCATACCGGCCTGGGGGAGTTGGAAATCGCTGCCGGCAAGCCGGCTGAGGCACTCCCGCATTTCACTCTTGCGCTTGAGCATAATTCCTCGCTCCTTGCCGCTCGCATGGGACTCGGCCATGCCCTTGGATGCCTCAGCCGTTTTGCAGAAGCCCTGGTCCACTATGAGCAGGCGCTTGCATGCAGCCGCCGGCTGCCGGAAGGGGAGTTTGCCGCGGGTTTTGCTCTCGCGCGCCTCGGCCGCATGGAAGAAGCCGAGCGCCGTTACCGCCGCGCCATCTCACTGAGGCCTGATTTTGCCGCTGGATGGATGAACCTTGGTTGCCTTCTTCGCGATAAGGGAAGCGATCTCTATGCGGAAGCCGCGCTGCGCCATGCAGTCGAGCTGCGCCCCGATCTTATCGCCGGTTGGGTCAGTCTCGCTGTTTTCTTTCGCGATGAGAACCGCATGGAAAAAGCTGAGCGATGCCTGCAGCGTGCCGATTCACTCGATCCTGATCGCGTGGAAACGCACATTGCCTGGGTACAGTTGTATGTTGCGCGAAAAGATATCAAGACCGCATGGGAGTGGCTGGACAAAGCACAAAGCTGCGGAACCGAGCATCCAGAAGTTGTGAACATGCGGGGTATCCTGCTCCACAATGAAGGCCGCTTCACTGAAGCTGTCTTGGCGTTCGATCGCGCGGAGGCTCTCGGAAGCATGCAGGCCGCATCCAATCGCGGCAACTCGCTGCTCGATCTCGGACGCGTGGAAGAAGCACTTGACGCGCACCGCCGCGCCGCTGAAGCGGACCCGGTCAACCCGGGCATGCAATACAACCTCTCACTCACGCAGATTCGCTCTGGCCAGTGGACTGAAGGCTGGGCCAACTACGAAGCTCGCTGGCGCTTTCGCGATATCCATCGCAAGCCACGCAATTTCAATCGCCCGCGTCTGACGCGCGAGAGATTGCTCAGCGATCCTTTGCATGGCCAGCGAGTTCTTCTTCACGCTGAGCAGGGACTCGGCGACACCATCCAGTTCTGCCGCTACGCTGCGCTGATCGCAGCGCATGGAGGTTTTCCTGTTCTGCAGGTGCAGGCCCGCGTCGAACGCCTTATGCGCTCGCTTGCAATTGTCCGTTCAGGCAATGCTGAAGTTTGTTTACTCGGTGTCGCTCCGTCGGAGTTCGATCTCGAATGTCCGCTGATGAGCCTGCCTGCGCTCTTCGGCACCACCGTTGATACAGTTCCATGGGATGGAGCCTGCCTGAGCGCTGCGCCGGAGGACATCGAGATGCACGCGCTGCCGTTCCCCGATGGAGATTGCGGTTATCCGCGCATTGGCATCGCATGGGCGGGCAATCCGCGCTACAAGGCTGACGCGCGCCGCTCCACTACGCTGGCCACACTGCAGCCGATGCTTGAAACGCAGGGTATCGATTGGATCTCGCTTCAGAAGGGCGAAGCAGTTGCGCAGTTCGCCGCGCTTCCGCCCAGGATTCGCATTGCGGATGGTGTGAGCAGCGACCGCGATCTGGCGGATACAGCCGCTCTTATCTCCACGCTTGATCTTGTGATCACTACGGACACCTCCATTGCGCATCTTGCCGGCGCGATGGCCAAGCCTGTCTGGATTCTTCTTCCCTGGCTCGCTGACTGGCGCTGGATGCAGCAGATCGAGACCACGCCGTGGTATCCCACTGCGCGTCTTATCCGGCAATCGGAACCGGGCGATTGGACTGGCGTGCTTGGCCGCGTAATCGCGGGCCTTAAATCGCTGCTTCGCTGACCGGCTTGTCCAGATCCATACGCACACGCTTCATAATGCCCAGATAATACGCAAGATTGTGAATGGAATTCAGCGTGGCTGAGAGCGCCTCACCGGCCTGCATCAGGTGCCTTAGATAAGCGCGCGTGTATCGCCGGCACACCATGCAATTGCACTTGGGGTCCGGTGGATTCTGATCTTCGGCAAATTTTTTGTTCTTGATCGTCATGCGCCCTTCGCTCGTAAAAAGCAGCCCGTGACGAGCGGCGCGCGTGGGCAGCACGCAATCCATCATGTCCACGCCCATCTTTGCATACTGTTCAATCTCATCCGGATAGCCCACGCCCATCACATAGCGCGGCTTGTCTTTTGGCAGCAGAGGAAGTACCTCGGAGATCATCTCCAGCGTCAGATCGCGCGGCTCACCCACGCTCAGTCCGCCGATAGCATAGCCATCGAAGTCCATCTCCATCAGCCGCTCCGCGCTTTCTTTCCGCAGATCGCGATACATTCCGCCCTGAACGATTCCGAAGAGGCTTTGCATGCGCCCGCCTCGTTCGCCATACCACGGCACTTCCGCCTGTCGCGCGCGAAAATGCTCAAGCGAACGCCGCGCCCATGCCATCGTCAGCCGCAGGCTTTCCTCTGCTCGGGTGCGCTCCGCAGGATATTCCGTGCATTCATCGAATGCCATCGCAATATCCGCGCCCAGCGCGATCTGCACATCCACCGAGTGTTCGGGTGTAAAAAAGTGGCTGCTTCCGTCAAGATGCGAGCGAAACCTTACGCCCTCATCCGTCACCTTGCGCAGCGCGCTCAGGCTGAATACCTGAAAGCCGCCGGAATCGGTCAGCATCGCACGGTCCCAGCTGATGAATTGATGCAGTCCGCCCATGCGCCGAATCGGCTCATGTCCAGGGCGCAGATACAGGTGATACGTGTTGCCGAGAATGATCTCCGCGCCGAGTTCTTCCAGCACATTCTGCGGAACAGCCTTCACCGTGCCGGCCGTTCCCACCGGCATAAACACAGGGGTTTCCACGCGTCTGTGCGGCAGATCGATCTGCGCGCGCCGTCCGCCCGCTTCCGTTGTATTTAAGAGATTGAACTTGAGTCCCACTATGTCATTCTACCGACGTAAGCTCACGTTATTTCGCTGCGCCCAGTGTCAGCGTAAATCCCGCTCTTACCGTGCGCCGCATTCCCAGCGTCGTCGTCGGCGTCTTCGCCACTTCAATTGTCCGGTCCAGCAGACTCTCGCCCGCCGCAAAGGCCTCAACGCGTCTGCCAAACGCATGCGCCGCGTAGGCGTCCAGCTTGAAATACCCATGCAGCAGATATGTATTCGCGTCATCGTCAAACTGCCGCCCACTCAACCGGCTCTGCAGGCTCAGCGAACCCCATCGGGCCTTCTCGGCGCGCAGATTCAGCGAGGCCATATTGCGCGCAACTTCAGGAATCCATTTATTTAGGTCCTGCTGCCCCTGCGTCACCGTCGCATGCGCATACTGGTAGCCGCCGTCTATCGTCAACCATTTCCGCGGCGCAATTTCAGAATCAATAGCGATCCCGCGGCTCGTAATCTGACCCAGGTTCTCGCGCTGCAGCAGAATCGGCGATGAGTTCGGATTGATGGTCACTGCGCTGATGGGCCGATTGATCTCGGTCAAAAAATAACTCGCTCGCACAGTGCCCCACGCTCGCTGCGATGCCACGCCCGTCTCCCATCCCGTTGCCCGCTCGCTCTTCAGCGCGCCATTTGCCAGCGTCAACTGGTTACCAACCTGCGTTGCGCGATACAGCTCGCTCGGCGAGGGCGCGCGAAAGGCGCGAAACCCTGACGCGGAAAGCGCCCAATGTTCACCTAGCTTGCGCGACACACCCACACGCGGATCAAAGACATGTTGCGTGAATTGCGGCAGCGTGGCTCCGGGCGTCCACGTATTGTTCTGTTCCACCAACTGCCGCACATCGTAATTCTGAAACCAATCCATGCGCGCGCCGGCCGTCACCGTCCACGCTCGATGCGTGTACAAGGTCTCCACATATGCGCCTGAATCGCGTTGATGCACACTCGTATCCGTCAACGCGGCAGCCGAGCCAAAGGACTGCTCATCATCCCACACGCGCACATCATGCGTATCCGCGCCGGCCAGCAAAATCCATCCCGCGGTCAGCGGCTTGCTCCAGTGCGCCGCGCCGCCAAGCTCGTTATCCGCAATCCACGCAAACCTTGTCGGCGTCTCTCCGCAGCGATAGGTGCAGCTCGCATCTCCAAAATCGGGCAGGTTCGAAATGCTCGAAAATGTCTGCCGGTAATGCTCCGTTGAACCATACAGCCGCAAAGCTGCAGTTGCGCCATTTGCGCTTTGCCAGTCACCGCCCGTCGCATAGCGCCACAGCCGCGTTCCATTCGTCTGGTACGGCGTCCCATTCGCTCGCGCCTCGTTGAAGCCGCTCCCGCGCACAAACAAACGCAGCTCGCCGCGCTTGTGCTCCGCCAGCAGCATCCCATTCTGCGCATGAACGTTGGATACCGTATCCACCGGACCGCGCTGCCACGGAGCCTCCTGGATGTAGCCATCGGTTCCCGTTGCGCCGCCCGCCGCCAGCACGCCCCACGCATCGTGTGTAGCCTGCCCCATCGCATCGTCTGCGTATGTGCCCAGGCCACCGTAGCTTGATCGCAACGTGAATACATGCGCCGCAGGCTCGGCCAGATGCACATTCACTACGCCGCCAATCGCGCTTGAACCGTACAGATCGCTGGCGCCGCCGCGCAGCAGTTCGATATTCGCAATCGCAAGCTGCGGCTGCTCCAGCCAATGAATCCACGCGCCCACTGGATCGTTCAGCGGCACATCGTCCAGCGTCATCAGCGTTCGGCTTGCCGAAGTCGATCCAAGCGCACGCAGACTGATGCCTTGCGAAGAAGGATTTGCGACCAGCGAGCTAGATCGCCGAAAAAGTTCCACTCCCGGCAACTGCCGAATCTGCCCGTCGGCGGTAATTGCGGCCGTCGATTGAAGCGCATTCTGCGTCAAAACTCGCGTCGTTACAGGGCTCTCGAGCTCTCCCATCGGCGTGCGATACGCTGTTACGGTTACCTGCTCCGCATTGTCCGCAGGTGCAAGCTGCACAACGGTCTCCGCGTCTGCCTGAACATTCTTTGCCGCAAAGCCCGCAGCCTCCACGCGCACCGTACACGGCGCATCGCATGCAAAACTCACGTGTCCCATTGCATCGCTGCGCGCCAGCACCTTGCCTCCGGCATCGCGTACCCCGGCATCCGCAATCACGCGCCCCGCGCTGTCTTCCACCGTCAGCGTGCGTGCCGTCTGTGCCTGCGCGCTAAGCGCAAGCCCAAAGATTGCTATCGAAAGCAGTAACGGCATCGGTTTCATGTGCAGCATTCGCATTGAGGCTTTCGAGCAATTCTTTCACGTTCCTGTTCAAACCCGGCACAAGCACATCCGGCGCAATCTCACTCAGTGGAATCAGCACGAACGCACGCTCTGCCAGCCGCGGATGCGGGACTTCGATTCCGGGCTCATGCAGCACCTGTTGTCCGTACAGCAAAATGTCCAGGTCCAGAGTGCGCGGCCCGTTGGGAATCGCATTCGCGCGCTCCCGTCCGAACTCGCGCTCAATCTTCAGCAGCACATCTAAAAGCTCTCGCGCCGAAAGCTCCGTTTCCAGCGCCACTGCCGCATTCACAAACCTCGGCTGATCGGCAAACCCCACAGGAGCAGTCGAGTAAAGCCGCGAGCGCCGCACCACATCTCCGAGCGTGCCCAGCCGCACCACAGCCGCTGACAGCGTCGCCTCCGGCTCGCCCGCCGTGCTCGGCACATTCCCGCCCATCCCAATGTAGGCAATCTCCATCCACTTCAGAGTATCGCCTGTCATCCGATAGAATCACTCTTCGGAGAACTCATCATGGACGCAATTGCTAACAGCTCGCTCGGCGCACGCCGCAATGAAGATATCGCGCTCGACCTCTTGAAGTTCGTTTCCGGGGTTGCCGGCGTCGGCAAAACCACCGGCGGTTCTACCGGCTTCAACGCGCCCTCCGCACCCAAGCCGGAAGAGCACGTCACCGAGCTGCTTGAACTCTATGGCCGCTGCCTCAAGGCCGTGGAAGGCGAGGGAGAGTAGCATCAGCGGCAAGCCCCATCTACGTGTCGCCGTGGCAGGCTGCGGGGCCTTCGGGCGCAATCATCTCCGTGTCTATCGCGAGCTCGAACAGGCCGGCACAGGTGTTCAGCTTGTCGCTGCGCTTGAACCGGATGCAGGACGCGCTGCCGAAGTCAAAGCGCAGTACGGTATTCCCGTCTTTCTGTCCGTTGATGAACTGCTGCGGAGTGACTTGACAATCGACGCAGCCTCGGTTGCGGTGCCTACCGTGCATCACTATGGCGTGGCCTCGGCGCTGCTTCAGGCTGGTCTTGATCTCCTCGTCGAAAAGCCTCTCGCAGCATCTCTTGCGGAAGCAGATGATCTCATCGCTCTCTCCGAAAAGCATAGCCGCATTCTGCAGCCGGGCCATCTTGAGCGTTTCAATCCCGCTGTCCTCGCCGCGGAAGCCAGCCTGCGCCGCCCCATGTTCTTTGAGGCGCATCGGCTTTCTATCTTCACGCCGCGCTCGCTCGATGTAGACGTCGTGCTCGATCTCATGATCCACGACCTCGATATTGTGCTCACCTTTGCCAAATCGCCTGTGCGCGAGGTCCGCGCTGTCGGCCTGCCGATTCTTTCGCCCAAGGTCGACATCGCCAACGTTCGCGTTGAATTCGAATCCGGCTGCGTGGCCAACTTCACCGCGTCTCGTGTTTCAACCGAGCGTGTCCGCAAGCTCCGCTACTTTGAGCCGCGCCAGTATGTATCCATCGACTACGCCCGCCGCGATCTGCTCATGATCCGCATGGACTCGCACCTGGCGGAGATGGTGCGGAACCTTCCACCTGAAATTGCTGCCGCACTCGACGCCGGAAAAGTCGATCCCGCGCTGGTTGAAAAAATTGCCGCCGGCGCAAGTGCATCCGTCTCGCCATCCCCCAATCCCGGCCTTAATTTCGTCAAGCCTGAAGTGGCCGCAGGTGAGCCGCTGCGGCTTGAGATCGAATCATTCCTCAACTCCGTCCGCACGCGGCAACAGCCGCACGTCACTGCGCGCCAGGGCCGCGATGCGCTCGCTCTCGCGCTTGAGATTCAGTCCACCATGGCCGCTCACGCTCATCACGCGGGACTTGGAACGTTCTTCGAAACTGCTTGATCGTTCTGCTCGCGCCGCCGGCTTTGAAATAATGAGTGGAGGTCTTGATGAGACAACTATTTCTTGACTGCGACGGAGTGTTGGCCGATTTTGACACACTCGGAGAGCAAATCTTTGGAGTTCACCCGCACAAAGCAGAAGAGAGCCTGGGCGGAGAGGAATTCTGGAAAACGCTTCGTACTTATGAAGACTTTTTCTACAACCTGCCTTTAATGCCCGAAGCAGCTGCACTGGTCATGGCGTTTGAACATCTCAGCCCCGTCATTCTCACCGGAGTGCCAAAGGGTGGATGGGCTGAAGCCCAGAAGGTGCGTTGGGGACAAAAACACTTTCCTCATCTCGATATGATTACCTGTCTTTCCCATGACAAGCGCAATCATATGAATCCGGGTGACGTGCTCGTGGACGACATGCATAAGTATCAACATCTGTGGGAAGAAGCTGGCGGTCACTTTATCCTGTACCGGCCTGGCGGAGCTGAAGACGTGATCCGCCGAGTGCTGGAACTTTTTGAGGAAGATCAGAAATAAAGCGATTTTTCAGGCTACATTTCTTAATAATCCTCTGCTTGGCAACTCATTCCTACGCCCTTTAGGCGTTGCCTCCCAAAGAGCGAAAAGCAATTTGTCTGTCTGCTGAATTTTCGCTCGCCGCAGAGGGAATCCATGAAAAGACTTTTGAGCTGTCTCCCAGCCTTTGCTCTCGGGGCCTGCGTACTTTTCTCCGTGCCTGTCCGCGCTCACCATGAGAGCGCCCTGTTTGTTTTTTTGTTGCAACATGCGGGAACACTTTGCGATTCCCCGGTGTCTACACAAACACAATGGTTTTGATGAGCATCAGCAGAGCGCTCTGCATTACGCTCTCACGCCGCTCCCCACGCGGCAAGTGAGCACGCGCCCTCCTGTTTCCATCGAAGCCCGATGGAAACAGGAGGGCCACCATGTTTGAAGACGCAACCTTTGAATCCCAGAACCGAATCCACACCCGCAGCAGCAACTGGATGCTCGCCACACTTCTCTTCAATGGCAGCATTCTTCTCACGCTCATCCTCATCCCGTTGCTTCACCCGGACTCGCTTCCGAACGAGCTGCGGAAAATCGTCATCACCGCTCCCGCTGCTCCTCACTCCGTGCCGCAGTCGGCAGCGCACGAATCGTCGCAATCCGTAACAGCTCCGCGCCCAATTGAGATACCGCTCATCAGTGCGCCAAGCCAGATCCACATCAGCCTTCAGCCCTCCGGCCCTGCGCCTAATGCATCGAATGCTTGCTGCGCGGATTCTCCCATCGGCACAGGCAGCGGCACCATTCCCGGCGGCGATCCCTTTGCACACTCCGCCAACTCCGCTCCACGCGTCATCCATCCGCAACAAGGCCCTGTCACCATCTCCAAGGGCGTGGCCGAAGGCATGCTGATTTCGCGGATCGTGCCTCTCTATCCCGCTATCGCACGCGCTGCGCGCCTCGAAGGCACCGTCGTTCTGCAAGCCACTATCTCCAGGAACGGCGCTATCGAAAACCTTCGCGTCCTCAGCGGCTCGCCGATGCTGCAGCAGGCCGCCATGAACGCCGTGCAGCAATGGCGCTATCGTCCCTATCTGCTCAATGGTGATCCGGTTGAAGTCGAAACCACCATCAACGTCAACTTTGTTCTTGGCAGATAAAAATGAAGAGAGGTCATGCAGTTGAGATCAAACATTTCAACATCCGAGCCGTCGCTTGATGTGGAACTCGCAAGAAAGTTGGCGAGACTGTGGCCGAATCGGGAGCATGAAGCCAGCGCTGTTGCCGGACTGTTATGCCGCCTCGACATACATTTCTGGCGTCGGCTGGATGTTGAAGATATGGCACCGGGCAGGAAAGTTCGCTTTTGCTTCTGGTGTACAAAGGTTTCCATCGACGGCGTTCGCTATGAGCCGTAATTTTTTGCTGCTATGCGCCCTGCAGCTTCTCTCGCGTCAGCTCATTCCACGTCGCAATGGCTTCCGGCATCGGCGGGCTCACGATGCCGGGCTCAATCGGCTTCAGTACTGTTTGCGGAGCCACAATGCCATCGCCTCCAAGCAACGCGCCCTTTACCCAGCCCACCGCCGCCAGCCCCTGCTCGCCGGTAAAGGTCTGCTCCATGTAAAACCACCGCTCATCCCAGCACACCAGCCGCGTAGTCAGCGTGTACGGCGCAAAGAGCGGCAGCGATCGCCGGTACGTCATCCACACCGCGCCCACAAGTGGCGTCCATCGCGCGCGCAGCACAACCGCCAGCACATGCGTCCGCGCCAGCAGATGCATCCGCCCGTAATCCATCACGTTCAGGTAGCGCGCATTATTCAAATGAAAGTTGAAATCGATCCCACTCGGCCAAACGCGCATGCTCAGCCGGTCTTCCTCCATCAGGCCCACCTTTGGCAGCGGCCGAATCAACGACCCAATCGCCAGTGCCGGTATGCGAATGAAGCTGATGCAGTGGGACAAGCGCGCTCCCGGCTAAACGCCTTGCAGCGCCGGCACCGCAAGCCCCGCATGCTTGCTCTCTTCTTTATGCGCCTTCTCCGCAGAGGCCGTAGCCAGCTCCCACGCCGAGCGGTCCTTCAGCAGCCGCGAAACCAATGCCGTATGCATCGCATGCCCGGCGCGTTCCGCCACCACGCGCCCTTCAATGCGCCGCCCGGCCAGCGCCAGGTCGCCAATCAGGTCCAGCACCTTGTGCCGCACATACTCATCGGGAAAGCGCAGCGGCCCATTCACCGGCCCTGTTGTACCTAGCACAATCGCGTTCTCTTCGCTCGCGCCGCGAATCAACCCCATATCGCGCAGTTTCTGCTCATCCGCTTTGTAACCAAAGGTTCGCGCTGGCGCAATCTCTGCGCCATAGGTCTCAGTCGCCAGGTCCACACTCGTGTACTGCTGTCCAATCGGAGCAGGAAAGTCAATCGCGTATTCGATCGAGTAGCCCTCGCTCCTATCCGCGTGCGGATACACGCCGATAAACTTGCCGCCCTCGCGTACCTCCACCGGTCTCAGGATTCGCATATACTCGCGCCGCCGCCGCTGCGGCTTGATACCCACGGTCCCAAACGCTTCCACGTATGGCAGCGCGCTTCCATCCAGAATCGGCAGCTCCAGGTTATCCAGTTCTACAATGACGTTGTCTACCGACATGCCAACCAGCGCTGAAAGCAGATGCTCCGTCGTAGAAATCAGCACACCCTGCCGCATCAGGCTCGTCGCGTAGCTCACCTTCGCCACGTTTCGCCCAATGGCTGAAATCTCAAAATTGTCCAGATCGGTTCGCCGGAAGACAATCCCCGAACCCGCCGGCGCGGGCAAAAGCCGCATCGCAACGGGCGCGCCAGAGTGTAATCCGACTCCAGCAAACTCCAGGGGCCCGGCAATGGTCTGTTCCAAATGTGCTCGATGAGCCAAAATCTACGACTCCAAACTGAGAACGTCCGGCAAGCCTTACAAGCACTAAAGAGATTGCAAACGACAGATTAGACGGAATCTGCCCATTTACACTGTGGCATTTTTGCCACACTGCGTGGTTTGCAAATGTCAGCAAATTGTTGAACCGGGTCCCAGCCGAGGAAAACATTTTAGAATCTGTAGAATCGCAGCATTCGGCGTTATGTCGGCGGCTGTCTCGAGAGCAGGCGCGCATCCACATGAGTACCCCATCGCAACCCGCAATGATCCCGGAAATTTCCATGCGAGCCCTCCTGGCCGGCGCGCGCCGTAAGGAAACGCAGCTCCTGGCTCTGGCTGAAAAGCTCGTCCGTGCCGAGTCCCCCTCCGACACCAAATCCGCCGTCGATGCCTGCGGCCAGCTCGCCATCGTCCATGCACGCAGCCTCGGCGGTCGCGTCAAAGTCCACAAGCAGCGCGCTCATGGCGACATTCTCGAACTCAGATTCGGTCCAAAGAGTAAAAGCCCGGAGGGCCGCACGCTCCTGCTCGGCCACATTGACACTGTCTGGCCCATTGGCGCCATCCAGTCCATGCCCTGCAAGATCGCGCCGGACCCCACAGGCCAGGCCAGACTGTGGGGCCCCGGCACACTCGACATGAAGGTCGGCGTCGCCATGGCCTTTACGGCAATTGAAATGCTCATCGAAGCCGATCTTCTGGGCCGGAATCGAGACAGGGAAATCATTCTGCTGCTCAACACGGATGAAGAAATCGGTAGCCCCGTGTCCCGCCCAATCACAGAAAAGCTCGCGTCAGAATCGAGCGCTGTTTATGTCCTCGAACCCGCGCAGAATTTAGATGGGCAGCAAGCCGCCTACAAAACCGCCCGCAAAGGCACTGGCAACTGGCGCATTGAGGTCACAGGCATCGCCGCACATGCCGGCGTTGACTTCGAGAAAGGCGCAAACGCTCTCGTCGAGCTCGCCCGCGTCATTCAAACCGTCAGCGCGTGGACGGAACTCGATCGCGGCCTCACCGTATCGGTCAATGTAGCGGGAGCAGGCGGCAAAACCAACGTCATCCCCGCCGCAGCATGGGCTGAAGTTGACGTCCGCCTGGCCCGCAAAGCCGACGGCCCTCGCATTGCGCGTAAATTCGCCTCGCTCAAGACCTCATTTAAAACCATAGACAAGCGCTGCAAGCTCGCCATCACCGGCGGTGTCAATCGCCCGCCCATGGAGCGCACGCGCGGCACCATCGCGCTCTACAAGCAAGCCCGCGCACTCGCCGCTGACCTGGGTTTTGCGCTCGAAGAAGCCGCTACCGGCGGAGCCTCCGACGGCAACTTCACCTCCGCCGTTGGAATCTCGACACTCGACGGCATGGGCGCAGTCGGCGAAGGCGCGCATGCTTCACACGAGTCCGTGTTGATCGCGCACTTAGCTCCAAGAACCGCGCTGCTCGCCGGAATGCTGACGTGGAGTGGGAAGTAGGGACGAAGTGGAATGCGCGAGTCTCAAGTTCTGAGATCCGGTCGTGATATCCGCGCACGGATTTATCAGTCGGCCATCGCCTGAAATGCAATGCTGCGTTCCGACTCACGCTGAATCGCGCGCCTGCGCCCTGCCAGCAATTCCGTGACGCCAATGCTTCCGCACAGCTTGCCGGTTTCGCGGTCTACCACCACCATCATGACCTGGCCATTGCCCGCCATCTCTTCCGCCACCGCGCGGCATGTTTCATCGGAATACGCATAGTTTTCCGGTAGATCGTCATCCGTGCTTTCGTTGAGGATCTCCGTCGGCAGCAGTTCGCTCATCACCTCACGCACCGTAATGATTTCCAGCGGATCAACGCCATACTCACGCGACAGATGGTAGCCGCGCCGGCTCAATTTCTCTGTGAGAATGGATCGCGGCATCATCAGTGAAGTCACCAGATACGAAACCGCGCATGCCAGCACAAGCGGTAGCACTGCAGGCAGCGCGTGAGTCAGCTCCAGCGCAAACAGCACCCCGGTCAGCGGCACGCCCAGCGCCGCGGCCAGCATAGCGGCCATGCCTAGCAGCGCCCATAGCGCCTGCGTGTCGCCAGGCAGATGCAGCAGTAGCGCCGAGCCCTCGCCAATAGCCGCGCCAATCATCAGCAGCGGAGCCAGCACGCCGCCCGAGGTGCCTGACCCAAGTGAAAATGCCCACATCAGCGACTTCACCACCAGGATGCCCACAATCAGCGTCAATGGCGCATTGCCGCGTAGCAGTTCGGCAATGTTGCCGTATCCCACGCCAAGCGCTCGCGGAAAAATGTAACCACCAATCGCAATGCCGATGCCGCCAATCGCCGGCCACCACATCCAATGAATGCGCAGCTTGCCGCAGAAATGTTCAAAGCTGTCTTCAATGCCATACATGAGCCGGCTCAACCCAGCAGCCGCAAGGCCAACCAGCAAGCCCAGCGGCACCGCGGACAACAGCGCCTGCGGCAGCGAAATCGGACTGGTGAACGTCACAGGAAACAGCGGCCCAGGCCCCAGCCACCAGATGCGCAGCGCTCCAGCCAGCACACTCGCCACGGCCACCGGCACCAGCGAGCGGGGACGCCACTCGAACAGCAGCAGCTCCACGGCCAGCAGAATCGCCGCAATCGGTGCGGAAAAGGTAGCGGACATGCCTGCCGCCGCGCCCGCCACCAGCAGCGTCGTGCGTTCGTTGTCGGTCAGCTTGAGCCACTGCGCGACGAGCGAACCGAAAGCGCCGCCCGTCATAATGATTGGACCTTCCGCGCCAAACGGACCTCCCGAGCCGATAGCAATGGCCGCGGAAATGGGCTTCAGCAGAGCCACCTTCGGCTCCACGCGCGCGCCGCGCAGCAGGATCGCTTCAATCGCCTCAGGAATGCCGTGGCCGCGGATCTTGTCTGATCCATACTTGGCAATGACACCGACAATCAGCCCGCCAACGATCGGCGTCCACAGCATCGTCAGACGCGGCAATGGAGAACCCGCCGGCTCCACAGCCGCCAGGCTAAAGCGGTGGTAGTAGAAAATGTTCGTTGCCAGCGCAATGGCTCGCAGCAGCAACACGGCAAGCCCCGCCGCGCCCGCGCCAATCACCAGCGCCGCCGCCACCAGGCCCCACACCCTCCGGTCAACCGTAAAGTCGCGTAGTGCGGATGGACGGGATTTCATCGTGTCTCCAGTTTCTGTGCGGCGCTGTTGTGTCTTTGCACCTGCAGCAGCGCGCGCGTAAGGCGCGGAGCAGCGCTGTGCAACTCTTCTGCATGATCGGCCGAGAGTCGGTTCAGAACGTTATGGCCCTTGCGCTTGAGCGTCAAAATGGCGCGTCGCTTGTCGGTTGCATCGGCGGCGCGCGCCAGCAGGCCTTCGGCCACGCAGCGGTCCACCAGCTCAACGGCGCTATTATGCCTCACGCCAAGCCGCTCGGCAATGTAGGCAATGTGAACAACCGTTCCGGCAGGCGCGCCGGCCACCTGCAGCAAAAGCTGATGCTGTTGCGGCTGCAACCCCGCCTCAATGGCAATGCCTTCACTAAAGTGCAGAAATTTGCGAAGCTCATAGCGAAACTCCGCCAGATTTTCAAGCAGACTGCCCGAAGCAGCGTCTTCGTCACTCGAATTCATAAATATATCGTCTCACGATATATTTATTCCTGCAACAGCAGACGTCAGTGTCCATAATCCCACGCCTCGCACGAGTCGGTGCTGGTAGAGCACTTAGCTCCGTGCACCGCGCTCCTCGCCGGAATGCTGGCAAACTAACTTCTCACAAAAGCCGTGTCATCTCGAGCGGAGCCGCCCTTCAGGCAGAGTGAAGGATCTGCGGTTGCTGCGATTCTGATCCGAATACATGAACCGAGGTCACCGGGCGATGTATCGTAGTTGTCTATGGAATCATGGAAACTAATAAATATCGCAAGCGTAGTTGGAATGCTTGCAGAGTTGCATTCGTTGTCTCAGTCTAAGCAAGCAATGCTATTACTTCGCTATCTCGCAACTCAATATCCTCCACCGCAAACATTCGGCAAAGTGAACTTTAATCTAGGGCGTGTCATCAAATGAGCCATATAGTAGAAGCGGCGAGGTGTATTGCAGCGAGGAAGTTCCTGGCGGTTTTGTCGTAGCGGGTGGCGATACCTCGGAAGAGTTTGAGTTTGGCGAAG
>NZ_JBEKYX010000094.1:0-15410 GCF_049510455.1 Occallatibacter sp.
GAACAATACCGGATAACTCTTCGGTCCGGCGCTGGGCATTGAGGGCCACGACGTTTGCGAGTATCTGTTCGGTGCTCAGGTTGGGCGACCAACCGTAAGCAGCAAAGACGGCCTCATCCAACTCGTCATGAATCTGGCGGAGAATTCCAATCAGGCCCATCTCGTAGGTAGCGTGATCTTCGACGGTCAATTCCTCGTTGCCCCGGAGCTTTTCGAGGACGTTGTACATCTCTGTGAGCGTGAGTGTGGGGTGAAGTTGCTGCTGGCGCTTGCGGTGCGCGTCAAGGCGCTCGGCTATTTCGCCGATGCTTTGTTGCTGAGTTTCGCTCGCGGCGGGAAATGGGAATGGGTCGAAACAAGTTGTCTTCACATATACCGGTCGGTCTTCGAGTGTACTTCCAGCGGCAAGAGCCCATGAAAGATGAATTCGACTGGACAATACACCAAGCGAATGGGCGGCTGAAAGAGCGATATTGACGAGCTTGTTGTCTGGAAGAACACTCGCATCAAGGAATACGAAGATACGGTGTTTTGAAGTCTCGACTGTGGAGATATAGCGAGGCAGTCCCTTGAGTGCGGGGCGAAACGCTGATCGAGGCTCCCCGAAAATCCACCATTTCTCTTTGTAACTAGCCCGTCGATTCTGATCCCTCTCCGGCTTTACCAAGTCATAGACACGTTGATACACCTCCGGAAAATACCTTCGAACCTGCTCGCTGCTGAGACCGAAAAGATCGATCACCATTACATTTCGCGAAACGCCAGTAAGATCACGCCCATTTAGGTATGGGCGAATGTATTTTTCAAGACCGGAAATACGGCCAAGTCCGATCGCTTGCGCCTCTTCAGTAGTGACTATGAATCCGCTCCCGTGCAATGACACTCCCCTGGAACTAAGATCAGCGTTAGCATCGAGCGGCATTGCACTCGATACGTTAACACCGATTGTTAGGTCCGCGAAGATACGTCCGGTTTCCTCCGTCAGTTCCACGTCAGTACCCTCTGCGCTTGTGTCCCCTTCGCTCTTGACGCGGTAAAGATGGCCCAGATGTTCGCCTCTTTCGCCCACGGTCATGGCAATGCGCACGGCGGCATGATCGGTTGCCGCCTGTCCATCGCTGAGAGCGGATTTGAGCCAGGGGTGATCGGGAATCGCGAAGATCAATGAGAGCGGCGCGAGCTTTGCATCAGAAGCTGCGCTGAGATTCTGTGCGACCACTTTGCGATTGAATACTTGGGGAAGACTATTGGTGGTGATGAACCCAAAGCGGCGAATCTTTCCGGCACGGGCAAGCTCGGCGGCACGTTGCCACCAATACATGACAAAGTCTGCACTGTCAGGAACCAGGTCGTAGGCTTTGCGCAGCGCCTTGACGTAGCCGTCGCCGAGTTCGGCGCGAATATCCTTGCCGCCAATAAAGGGCGGATTTCCGACGATGAAATCCGCTTCCGGCCACTTGGCCTGCTTCACATCGGTATATTCATAGACCGCGATGCGTGCATCCTCATCGGGAATGTCTTGCCCGGTTGTGGGATGTTTCTTTGTCGTGACACCGTCCCACTGGGTTACCGCGTTGCCCTGCTTATCAAGCAACGGCAACTTTTTCTTCCAGGTGAGAAGGGCGTCAGCTTCCACGATGTTGTGAAAGTTGCTGATGACGGGGATAGGTGGCTGTGCATCGCCGCGCGTGCGGAAGTGCCATTGCAGATAGCCGATCCAGAGAACGAGATCGGCAACTACGGCTGCGCGGGGATTGAGTTCGAGACCGAGGAGCTGGTGCGGGTCCACCGTAAGCCCGGTGTGTTCGAGCGACTGCTGCGTGTCGCCAAGCGCGTGGAGAGTTTCAAGAATCTCGCCTTCCAGACGCTTCATGTGTTCAAGCGAGACATAGAGGAAGTTACCGGAGCCGCACGCGGGATCGAGGACGCGGGTGGAGCAGAGTTGGCGGTGAAATGCGCGCGCGGTTTCAATGGCCGCATCTCTGTCACCGGCGTTGACCTGTTCGGTGATAACCGCTTGGCTGCTGCGCCAGTCGTCTCGGAGCGGCTCTACGAGCGTGGGGATTACAAGCCGCTCTACATAGGCGCGTGGCGTGTAGTGGGCTCCGAGCGCATGGCGTTCATCGACATCTAGCGCGCGTTCAAGCAACGTACCGAAGATGGCCGGTTCGACATCTCGCCAGCGCGAGTCAGCGGCTTCAATGAGCAGCCCGAGTTGATCGCGGGTGAGCGGCAAGGCTTTGGTGGATTCGAATAGTCCGCCATTAAACTTGAGGATGTGTGCCCGCAGAATCGGAGAGAACCCGCCCTCGTTCATGGTCTGCCAGAGAGCCTCAGCCATGGGAGGAAAGGTCCCAACATCGTCACGCAGGCTTTCAAGCAGATTGAGCCAGCTACGCTCCGGGAGCAGATTCACATCTTCGGCAAATGATGTGAAGATGCAGCGGGTGAGGAATTCTGCAACCTGCTTCGGTGGATGGTGAAGTTCGAGGTTACGTGCGAGGACGGCCAGCTTGCCGGCGACCTCACGAGTGACTTTGGCCGTTTCGCGCGACGGGTCCAGGGCGAGTGGATCGAGCCAAACGGCGCGAAGGCGCTCCTTTATCTCTGCCTGCTCCAATTGTTCATGGAGAATGCGGAAGGTGCGGGGATCGGGGAAGGGTAGATACGCTTTGCCCGTTAGGGAGAAGTCGGCGTAGAGTTCGATGGAATGGCCGACATCGACCACGACGAGAAAAGGCGGCCAGCCTTCCGAAACCGGCAGAGCCTTTGCGTACCTTTCGGCCTGGCCGCGGGCTGCCAGCATGGCTTCATCCCAACCGTGGGTTCCGCGCACGGCAGTGCCGCGCTTCATTCGGCGCGGTTCCTTGGCAGAAGCCAAGGGCGTGGCAGAATTTGAAAGCGGATTGCTGCCCTGCTTGGCTTCGAGGACGAAGCAATTGCGCTTGTACAGGTCGATATAGTTCGTTGTCGAGGAACCATCCAGGTTCTGAAAGTAAACAGCCTTGTCGATCACATACGAGTTGGCATCTTCGTCCGCCTGGCTGGGGTCCGGGCGAGGGAGGTCCAGATAGTCGCAGAGTTCGGAGAGAAACAGCGCGTAATTGGCGCGCTCCGCGGCCGACGATTGCTGCCAACGAGTGATGAAGTTACCGGCGTTCAGTGGCAAGGCATTTCCCATTCATTTTTCAGGTAAGCGTATTGTAGTCTGCCTGGTGGTAGGAAATTCTGTACTCGTTTAGTAAAGACCACGCGGAGAACTCTTCCGTTCACCGACCGGCTAGACTACACCACCTTATCCAAGGGTGTTTCGAGCTGCGAATTGGGAGCAATGGTGGCAGGTATTCGCTTCCGTGCTTCTTCGAGATGGATATCCAGCCATTGACCCTTGCCCTCTCTATCTACTAAGAGCAGACCAAATATACACAGACCACCAAATTGCATCGCTGCCTGTCTTCCGATTTGAATCAAGCTTTCCGAAATCGCGCCGCCGTGGATAGAACTGAGCAAACGAATAATCATGAGCACCGAGGACCATCGATTGTGCGCAGTTCTCAATTCATCATTTGTCACCGCCGAAATTAGATTTCGCATTGCGCCGATAGAAAGGTTCGCCTGGATAAATACGAACCACTTTTCTAAATCCTCCCGGCCCATTGTCCCCGGTCTGGCTGCCGGCTTCGTCCCGCGTAAAATCAGCGTCCGGGCCGCATCGACTACTTCGTCGTCAACAGCGATTTCCGGGGCTGGGTTGAAACATACATTCAATGTCTCGTTGAGAAACGGCTCCAGCTTTTCCCAATCCAAATCCAGTTCACGGGCCCAAGGCGCGGAGCCCATGCCTTTAGCGAGACGGTTGGATAAGTCGCCGAGAGCGTCTTCACATTCCTCGTTTGAAAGGGCGCTTCCAAGCCATTCCTTTTTGGTGCGCGCGAGCGATTCGAGCCACAGCCCTCGGACGGTTTCGAGCTTTACTTCATAGCCAGCAAACCACAGCCCCAAAAGCGCCCACTTTGCACGTCCATTTCTGTCAAGAAAGTCACAAACCGTCATTGCTTGGGAGAGGATTCGTTCCTTGTCGCCCCAGTGGCGCACTACGCCCCTGCCCCGCCCTCGACTACGAAGATTGAGCGCCGGCAACAGCCCTTTGGCCCGCCAGTCCCTCAACTGACGCTCAGTGACGTGGTAGCCACGACTTTGGAGTTCAGCGACCAATTGTGTCTGCGATAGCATTCCGTCTCGATTTTACAAGTGACATTCTTTCGTAATGGCCTGATTGAGCGGTCGTTTTACATTTGTCCCCAGACAATTCTGATTTCTGGAGATGTATTGCTATGAGACGAAACAATTCCGCGCTCCTCATTCCGGAATTAGTGCCCGGACCGCTCTGGGGAAGAAGCGCTCACAAGATGCTGGGCAGCAAGGCTGTTTGGAAGAAGCACATTCGAGGTGACACCCTGGCAAATTCAAACAACTGCTGCTCGGTTTGTAAATCGAGCGGGGGGCGCATGACATGCCATGAACGATGGGGTTATGACGATAAGCGGTCCATCGCAACACTCGTCAGTTTTGAGATTCATTGCTCGAATTGCGATCTTGTCGCTCATGCCGGTCGCGCCTTCAAACTTGGTTACGGGGAGATTGTCATTTCACATCTCTGCGCAATGAATCGTTGGGATATAGAGCATGCCTTGGCCATTCTCAAGGAAGCAATGGATGTTTGGATTGAGCGAAGCAAGAAGGATTGGAGAGTAAAGGTGGCATCCAATTTGGTTGAAATGTACCCCGAGCTGGCTGCGTTGCCGGGGTTTGTTCCGCCGGCAATTTTGTATTGATGGCTTGCAGCACGGGAATAAACAGTGGCCGGGCCGGGACGTATATCTATTGTCAATATCATTCCATAATGGAACTATATTGACATTGTGAACCTAGCCCTTCATACTCGATTAATGCCGAGTACCCGAATGGACGAGCTGTTTGCGCTTGCCGAAGAGCAGGATGGCCTCTTTACGTCCAAGGAGGCTCGCTCGCTTGGAATTCAGGATTCCGTCCTGGTTCGATTGAGACAGCGCGGCCGGTTAGAGCGAATGAGCCGGGGTGTCTACCGGATCGCACACTATCCGGCGGAGCGGCTTGCCCAGTATCGTGAGGCGATCCTATGGGCGAAAGCAAGCAGTGGACCTGAAGACATCGCTTTGTCTCATGAAACGGCATTGATGCTGTACGGAATCTCGGACGTGAATCCATCACGCGTGCACCTCACTGTTCCCGAGTCGGCTCGTATGCGACGGGTGCACCCGAAATGGATTGCGATTCATCGGGCCAACCTCGCAACGGAGGACATCCTACTGCATGAAGGGATGCCGGTCACTACCGTAGAACGTTCGATCCTGGATGTTCTGGCAAGCACTCATCGGACGGAATTTGCACGCCAGGCCATCGCGGATGCTGCGCGAAAAGGGCTGATTACTCCGGCCCAGGCGAGCGGCCTTCGCAAGCGGATTAATCCATCGTCACAGTCTACGTCCCTTTCGACAAACGCAAGTAAGGTAAAAGTGAATGAGCCCTCGACCACCTGAGCGACTTGAAAAAACGTTGGCGCGCGTCGCACGCGAGCAGGGATTGGCGCAAGAACGTCTTCGCAGATGGGTCTCATTTCTGGCCCTATGCGGCGTGCTGGAAAGGGCAGTGCATGAGGGAGTCCTGAACAATTACTACCTGAAGGGTGGCGTTGCAATGGAACTCCGCTTTGCGGAGGGAGCCCGGGCAACAAAGGATGTTGACATCGGTCTAGCAGGTGAGCGAGCAGAGCGTCTTCAAAACTTCCGCAACGCCCTGGCGCTGGGCTTTGATGATTTCAGCTTCCAACTGAAAGGCAAGCCGCTGACTATGGACAACGCGGACGCAGTTCGCCTGGAACTTGGTGTTCTGTACCGCACCCGCGCCTGGCAAACAATTGACGTTGATCTTGGTCCAGCAGGATCAGGCGTAGTAGATTTCGTGGAACCGACTATTCCAGGTCTCAGCGCAATGGGCCTGAGAATTCCATCGCCGGTTCGCTGCCTCAACTTAAACGAGCAGGTTGCTCAAAAGCTACATGCTTGCACGGGACCATATTCAAATGGGCGGGCTCGTGATGTTTTGGACATCCTGCTAATCGATCTTCTGGGGAAGATGGACGCAAAGGCCGTTCGGGCTGCCGCCGAGCATGTATTTACGCAACGGGCGACCCATAGCTTTCCACCGGAGACCAAGCTTCCGGCAGAGTGGAACCCGGAGCTCGAAGCGCTCGCGAAGGAACTTGGCTATCCGACGAACTCCGCGGCAGAAATCGAAACCCGATTCCGCAACTGCGTGGAAGGAATTGCAAGTGCCAGCTAGGACGCTCGGAGAGTATTGAAGGTGGTTATTCGCAGACATCGAGCAGAATAAATGGGCTTCGTTTTGAAGATTCCAAAGGAACAGGCTCGGAAAGGCCGGCGTGTTTCATGCGCTCTCTAAATGCGCGAGCGCCAGTGTGGCGCGTTCGACATAAGAAATTAGAACGTGCCCATATAGATCCATTGGTCGGATCGCGCTGCCTCGCAATATAATGGGAGTCGAAGCGGGAGTAGCTCAATGGTAGAGTAGCGGCTTCCCAAGCCGTTGGTTGCGGGTTCGATCCCCGTCTCCCGCTCCAGAATTTAGTCCGGACGCCCACTCTTCCACTACTGAAAACCACTCGACAGACTCTCAATTACGTTACTGTCCATACTGTCCACAATCGGTGGAAATGGGGGACAGTATATGCAAAACGGGCAAAATATGCGTCTTGTGCGCCCGCCGCATCCGACTGAAAAATAGGCCACTTAGGCGCAAACACAAGATTTTGAAGGCTTTGCTTCGAACGACTTTAGGGAACGTCAGCTTCCCAAGCTGAATGTCGCCGGTTCGATCCCGGTCTCCCGCTCCAGCCCTTCCAATCCCCAAAATGTTCGTGGTGGAATCTCGATTCCGAGCAGTTGTGCATGTCGCCGTGGACAGTATGGACAGTAACGGTGGAATCCAATATCCCCACGCTGAAATTTTCGAAAATTGGCGAATTTGCCTTACTGTCCAATGCACCTGGGCTTTCAGGTCATCATGAGAGGACCGGCGGATACGTCTTCTTTTATCCGCCGGTGGATTTAACGGGCCAGATGCAATCTTTCCTGATTAAGAATACTGGCGCCACTGAAGCGATGCTTCACTACTTCGATCTTCTTTGCCCTGATTCGCCGCAAATTTGCAAGGGTAAGGTTGCTTCGAAAGAGGGTCTTCTCTTTCTAATCACAATTGTTCCCGCCATTAGCAATAATCGGGATTACCAAAGTCTTCTGAAGGCTGCGGAATTGGAGGATTCAATGAAAACTGTATTCAATGATTTGCTGAAGGGGAGTCAACCGCTTATTGGGACGCTTTTGACAGTGGCTTGCCCCGAGGTTGCCGAAGCAATATCGCTGATTGGATTTGACTGGGTATTTATCGACTTGGAGCACGGGAGCCTGTCAATCCAGGATGCCCAAAGGGCTATTCAGGCCATTGGAAACCGCAGCTTTACCCTCGTTCGAGTCCCGGACGGTACGCCGGAGAACATTAAGCGGGTGCTGGACACTGGATGTACCGGCATTATTGTTCCGCTTGTCAATACTGAGGCGTATGCTCAGCGCGTTGTAGCCCTCTCAAAATATCCGCCTCTCGGAGAACGAAGCATAGGGCTGGGAAGAGCGCAAGGATATGGATTGAACTTTGCCGAGTACATCAAATCGGCAAATGAGCAGACCACAATCATTGTTCAGATCGAACATCGCGACGCAGTTTCAAATATCGACACGATATTGGGCGTGACCGGGCTGGATGCCGTATTTATCGGTCCATACGATCTCTCTGGAAGCCTCGGGCTCTTGGGGCAGGTTACGCATGAGGAAGTGTCTGGAGCCATCAGTGTAGCGCGATCCGCGTGTGCGCGGAGCAATTTGGCATACGGTATTTATTGCAGTACCACGGAATTAGCAAAGAAAGAAATTGAGGCAGGCGCGCGGCTGGTTGCAGTAGGAACAGACATTCTGCATCTCGCAAGCGCTTCACGCTCTGCCCTGGAAAATTTACGCGGAAAGTAAGTCTAAGCAGGTAAGCATCGAGCCGGAGGGAGCAGTGGCCTTCAGGTCACTGAAAATAGTCGGGAAGAGAAATTAAGGGGCTTCAGCCCCGTAGCCTGATGAAAACGCTTTTTCGGAGGGAGCGTGAGGCTTCAGCCTCGCGAATAAGGCCAATGTATTCAGGAGGGCTTTAGCCCCGGGCTTTTACATAGCATGCGAACCCTCATACTTGCCGCAGGGGGATATTTGCCAAAGAAGAATATGGAACCTCGCGAGACCGATGCCCTTGTATTCAACAATCTGTTGGATCTTCCTGAAGGGCGCTGTTCCGCCGTTCGAGTGAGTTCCGATTATCCGTATTCTCACTTGTCGATGATGATTGGCAACGCCTCCACTGTTGTGCTGACAGCGTATTTGCCGGAGCCGCTGTAGTTAGCCATGATCTGATGCGTACCCGAGGTTGTGAACGTAACCGGAAGGGTTGCCGTACCGGAGTCGATCGTCGCCGTTCCAAGCAGGCTGACAGGGGAAGTCGAGGCATCGTAAAACTGGACCTTTCCTGTAGCGTCCGCGTCGTAAAGCGTGGCCGTGAGATTCACGCTTTCGCCGGCAGCGAGCGTAGTGCTGGAGGCGCTGACGGTAATGGTCGTGTTCTCCACACTCGATGAAGCTGCGGTAGAAGTAATGGTGATCGCGCTCGAAGTGCTTGAGGCGTAGGAGCTGTTGCCGCCGTAGCTGGCTGTCACCGAGTGCGTCCCCGCGGCGAACATCTGGGAGAGCGTGGCTGTGCCCGAAGCCAGCGTTCCGGTTCCCAGCGAGGTGGTGCCGTCATAAAACGTGACTGTCCCGGTTGCCGCGGTGAATGAAACGGTGGCTGTGAGCGTTACGCTGGTCGTACTGGTGGGCGCGGCGTTTGACGTGGTGAGCGTGGTAGTAGTGGCAGAAAGGCTTGCGGCGACGGTAAGCGAGACGGCGCTCGACGTGCTTGTGGCGTAGTTGGTGTCTCCCCCATAGTCGGCAGTGAGCGAATAGGTGCCGGCCGTGCTGAACGTGGTGGTGAGGGTAGCTACTCCGTTGTTGACCGTGCCAGTGCCCAGGGATGTGGTTCCATTCAGAAACTCCACTGTTCCCGTGGCCGTGGTGCTGGAAATTGTTGCCGTCAGCGTCACGCTGGTGCCTGTCGTCACCGAACTGGCCGATGTGGTAAGCGTGACCGTGTTGGTGGTGGTGCCGGCAAGTGGGTCCCAGAAGCCGGCGCAGCCGGAAACTGCCAGCATTGGCATCGTCAGCGCCGCCATGAGAAACATGCTCCGTATTCTGCCGCAAAATATCTTCGATCTCATTGTGTGTACTTTTTCTTCGCAGCTCAATCGCAGCCAGTGTCCAGGCCATCGATTCGCGCATATACTCCGTACGGGGATAGACGCAGACTCCCGGCCGTTCGCTTATGCCGGCACCGGATGACACTCAGCCGCATGGATATAGATCGGCCAGAAATGCACCGCACGCCGACTGCACCACCATGCCGACCCTCCCGGTATGAAATTATCCCTCATTCCAATACACATGGGGCAGTCTGTCAGATCCAGTCTTCCAGATCCAGTCTTTCAGATATGGAAAGGTGCGATAGAAAACGAAGAAAAGGCTGCATCCTGGGCACTTCACCGCAACTGGTCGGATCAGGAGACTCTTCGATCTTACTGCGTCGCATCCGGCGCTTCCTGCACTTTAAGCTCCTCACCGGCATGCTCGCTCTCCTCAGTCACGCTGCGCAGATTCACCTTCTCCAATTGCGCCCAGATCAGCCCCACCGGCACAATGCCCAGAAACGTAACCAGCAGCAGCGTAGCCGCGCAGGCCGTGGAAGCCTCCGCCGACGCCCCAATCGCCGTGTGCATCGTTGCAGCAACAATGCCGATCTGCGTGAACCATCCAATAATCGGCAGTTGCATAGTGCTCGCGCCGCCGCTCACCGCCATCAGCAGCACGCTCTTGCCCGGCGTCATCGCCGCCAGTTGGGGGCTGTTCACAAACGCAAGCGTCGTTAGCAGATAAGCGCCGGCAATCAGCAGCCACATCACAATCGACAGCGATGTCAGCATCGCAAAATCCGCAAACGAGCGAATCGTATCCAGTCCCGTCTGAAAGGTCCGAATCTTATCGCCGATTCCCTGCGCCAGCTTCTGCGAGACAACACCAAGACCGCGCTCGAAAATCGACGCCAAAACTCCTCCGGCAAACCGGATGGCCACCAGAAACAATGCGCCCGCCATCGTTGCCGCCAGGCCCCAATAGCCTGCCTTGCGCACAATCTCCGGATGCACCAGCGCTGCCGGCGGCGAAAGCAGGATAATCGCGGAAAAAATCAAAGCCATGGCTCCGGCATCGGATAGTCGCTCCACAACATAAACCGCAATCTGCGCGCTAATGGCCGTCTGTGTTTTCTTGGCCACAAGATAAGGCCGCACCAGGTCTGCCACACGCCCAATCAGGGCAACCGAAGTAAACCCAATCACCTGCGTTCCCAGCAGCGATAACAAGCCCACCTTGCGGTTATGCCGCATCAGCAGAGCCCAGCGCACAGACCGGAGAACGTATCCGGCGTAGATACACGCC
Source organism: Occallatibacter sp. (assembly GCF_049510455.1). GTDB lineage: Bacteria > Acidobacteriota > Terriglobia > Terriglobales > Acidobacteriaceae > Telmatobacter. The sequence goes on from NZ_JBEKYX010000094.1 coordinate 10,734, forward strand.
AGAGCCCAGCCAATTCTGCTCCAATCCGCCTGCAAAAGCTGCGTACGGAACACACCAAAATCGAATGAGATCTTCTGACGCACCCAGAAAATGAGCGCAATCAGCACAATCGCCACAATTCCGCTCAGTATCAGTTGCTTCTTTTTCAAGGAGTCTCCCGCAAGCAAAGGCTGCCTCTGCAAGATTAACAGCGCAGATACCCACCCGCGTCACAGCCCGATGAATGGGCCGGCCCCAGCTCTCTCGTATATAGCTCAGTTCCCTGTTGCGCTAGAAGCCACCAGCGTCAGCCGGTTATCAAGCGTAAACAGCAGCACGGAACCCGGCTGCAGATTCGCCTGCGGATGATCCATCAGCAGATGCACAGTAATGACGCCCGCGCCAATCAACCCACCCGCCAGCGCGCCCGCAGGCCCGCCAAGCACAGCTCCGGCCACTACGCCCGTACCCACGCCGCCGGCATACTCAATGCCATCGCGTTTATACCGCGTCCCTGCCTCAATCGTTCCTTCATTGTTCACGCGCGTATGCGATTCCCGCGTATCCGTCACCCGCGCCACCAGCATGTACTGCGACCCATTCGGCAGAATCACCATCTCCGGGCGCAACCGCAGCGAACCCCGGCCGCCAAAGCGACCGCCTGAAGCCTCCACAACCTTGCCTTCAATCTCCGCCCCTGCGGGAATCAGCACCTGGCCATCCTGCATCACGTCCGTATCCACGCGCCCGCGGAACGTATCGCCCTTTTCGCTCCGCACAGAAGAAAGCTCCGTCTGCAATCGCACGCGGATCCGTGTTCCCTCTTCCAGCGTCCCCGGCGGCAGCGGTTCAGGATGCACAATATCGCCATCGGGATCGTAAGCCCTGGGCCGCGGCGTCAATCCCGGCTGCTGCGCATCTGCCTGCGGCGGAGCCACCTGCACAATTCCGTTATCGCCATCCTGCTGCGGCACATTCGCCGGCGGCATCGGCTGCGCCGCCTGGCTCGAATCCGGCATCGGCGCGGGCGCGGGCTGCTGCATCGGCACACTCGGCGAAGGCTTCTGCGGCGGCTGACTCTGCTCTTGCGCAGGCGCCGTCTGAATCGTATCGTCCGCAGGCGGAGTTGACTGCCCCTGATAAGCATTCTGTTGCTGCGGGTCAGTCTGCGCTGGAGGAGCCGGCTGCTGCGCCGCAGCCAGGCCGCCCGCTAACCCGAGCAATACCAATCCGCCAATCGCATTCACAGCATTCATACGGCTCTTCATCACGTCAAACTCCTTCAGGCGGCACACCGCTCCTTTTATATTGGAACCCTGCCCACGCCCCACTGTCGCGCCCTATCCCGCCGCGCGTACATCAAGCGGCAACATTCTCTCCATAAGCTCAGAGTCTGTAAGCCACGCACACCGGCGCGCCAAGCCCCGTTTGCTAAACTTTCGTTGGAAACATTTACCTGAATTGATGCAGGGATGGTGACAATATGACCCGCGGACCTGAGCTCCTGACCTCGATTCAGAGCATCTCCGGTAAGTCCGTCGCTGTCGATCGCCGTCCCAAACTGAATGACCGGCTGTTGCACCGCATTGCGAGGACTGATATGACTGAGATTGTTGCTATCCGCGCCCGGGAAGTGCTCGATTCGCGTGGAAACCCCACCGTGGAAGCTGACGTAATTCTGGAATCCGGCGCGCTCGGCCGCGCCATCGTGCCCTCCGGCGCATCCACCGGAGAACACGAGGCCGTCGAGCTCCGCGACGGCGACAAGAGCGTCTACCTCGGCAAAGGCGTCCTCCAGGCCGTCGCCAATGTTGAAACCATCATCGCCCCCGAACTTGAAGGCATTGACGCCGCCAACCAGCGCCTCATCGATCACACCATGATCGCGCTCGACGGCACACCGAACAAGAGCAAGCTCGGAGCCAACGCCATCCTCGCCGTCTCGCTCGCCTCCGCCCGCGCCGTAGCGCAAACCCTTGAAATTCCCCTCTACCGCTACCTCGGCGGCGTCAACGCTTCCTTACTGCCCACTCCCATGCTCAATGTCCTCAACGGCGGCGCGCACGCTGACTCAAACGTTGACTTCCAGGAATTCATGATCATGCCCGTCGGCGCCGAGCAATTCTCTGAGGCGCTGCGCTGGTCCGCGGAAACCTTCCACACCCTCAAGGGCGTGCTCAAGAAGAAGGGCTACAACACCGCAGTCGGCGACGAAGGCGGTTTCGCTCCCTCGCTCAAGTCCAACGACGAAGCCATCGAGCTCATCCTCGAAGCCATCGAAGCCGCCGGCTACAAGCCCGGCGAACAGATCGCCATCGCACTCGACCCCGCATCCTCTGAGTTCTACGACAAGGACAAGCAGAAGTACGTCTTCAAGAAATCCGATAAGCGCGAGCTCTCCAGCGAAGAAATGGTCGCCTTCTGGGAAAACTGGGCAAAGCAGTACCCCATCGTCTCCCTCGAAGACGGTCTGGCTGAAGACGACTGGGCTGGCTGGCGCCTGCTGACAGAAAGACTCGGCGGCCACATCCAGCTCGTCGGCGATGACCTCTTCGTCACCAATGTCAATCGCCTGCAGCGCGGCATTGAAGAAGGCGTAGCCAACTCCATCCTCATCAAGGTCAACCAGATCGGCACGCTGACAGAAACGCTTGAAGCCATCGAGCTGGGCCGCCGCTACGGCTACACCGCCGTCATGAGCCATCGTTCGGGCGAATCGGAAGACACCTTCATCGCCGACCTCGCCGTAGCTACAGGCGTAGGCCAGATCAAGACCGGCTCCGTCAGCCGCACCGACCGCATCGCCAAGTACAACCAGCTTCTCCGCATTGAAGAAGAGCTAGGCTCCGGCGCGCAGTTCCTCGGCATCGAAAGCCTCAACTACCAGGACTAGGCACGGCACGTAGCTTGAGCGCACCGCCCTACAAAAGCCCCTCCCGCCAACCGGGAGGGGCTTTTACTTTTATATAATGAACCCATTATTCCTTTTCAGGTATACTCCTCACGGAAGCGGCAAAGAAGCCACTTGAATGGATTGGCAGTAGCAAAAAAGACCTGTTGGGGCTTCCGGCCTCTGTGCGTATGTTCTTTGGCCACGCCTTGTATTTCGCGCAGGTTGGCAAACGGCACGATGCGGCCAAGGCACTCAAGGGATTTAGTGGCGCAGGCGTGTTAGAAGTCGTGGAAGATGATGCAGGCGGCACTTATCGTGCCGTTTACACAGTCAGATTTGAGCAGGCTGTGTTCGTGCTTCATTGTTTCCAAAAGAAAAGTAAGAGCGGAATCGCTACGCCAAAGCGAGATATTGACATAATCCAACGCCGCCTTAAGGTTGCGGAAGAGTTTGCAAAGGAGTTAGCTAATGACGCGTCGCATCATACAAGGGATTGAAGTGGAGCAAAGCTCCGGGAATGTCTTCGCCGATCTTGGTCTTCCTGACGCCGAAGAGCTTCTGATTAAGTCCGGTCTGGCCATTGAAATCACTCTCGCCATGCGCCGACTCGGCCTCACGCAGCAACAGGCAGCAAAGCAGATGGGCATTTCGCAGGCCAAAGTCTCAGGCCTCATGCGCGCCGACTTCACCAATCTCTCTGAAACCAAGCTCATGGAATGCCTCAACCGCCTCGGCTACGACATTGAAATCAAACTGAAACCAACCAAAAAGCCGATGGGCCGTCGCAAACTTGCCGTGGCATAACATCCTTTGCCTGTTCCCTTCAACACACCTCCCGCTCACACCCACCATTTATCCTGAACCTTCAACATCCGCCGATTCAGGAGCAATCAAACCGTGTCCAAGCGTCCTCTCGTTCTCACCATCCTTGACGGATGGGGCTACCGCGCCGAAACCACAAACAACGCCATCGCTCTGGCCCGCAAGCCCGCTTACGATAAGCTCCTGCGCGAGTTCCCCAACACCCTTATCCGCGCCTCCGAGCACTTCGTCGGCCTGCCGGATGGCCAGATGGGCAACAGCGAAGTCGGCCACTTGAACATCGGCGCAGGGCGCGTCGTGCGGATGGACATCACGCGCATTGACGCGCTGATCGCGGCCAATGAATTCTCCAAAGATCCCGCCATCGCGCAGGCCATGCAGCGCGCCAGCGAAAATAATCGCCAGCTTCACCTCTTCGGCCTGGTCTCCGATGGCGGCGTCCACTCGCACCAGAATCATCTGTATGCTCTTCTTCGCGCCGCCCGCGAATACAAACTCGACCGCGTCTATGTTCACGCATTCATGGATGGTCGCGATACACTGCCCACCTCCGGCGCGGGTTACATCGCAGCACTTGAGCAAAAGATGCGCGAATACGGCATCGGCAAACTGGCCTCGGTGAGCGGCCGCTACTACGCCATGGACCGCGACAAGCGCTGGGAGCGCGAGCGTTTGGCCTTTGAAGCCATGGTCACCGGCAAGGCTGAAGGTGGCGCAACAAGTGATCCCATATCCAAAATCAAACAGAGCTACAACAACGGCGTCACAGACGAGTTCCTCATCCCCTTCGTCGTCACCGATCCCACCGCCAAGCCCGTAGCGCAGATCCGCGATGAAGATGTCTGCATCAACTTCAACTATCGCGCCGACCGCGCCCGCCAGATCACCCGCGTTCTCACCCGCGAGAGCGGCCTCAACAAAAACGGCGGTCGCGACCTCGACGAATGGGAGTCGCTCGACGAAATCATCCCGCGCTCCGAGCT
>NZ_JBEKYX010000095.1:0-24238 GCF_049510455.1 Occallatibacter sp.
TCCGACCGTACTTCTCGAACATACTCTGACTCGCAAGACTCCGCTGCCTCATCGCGCACTCCTCATAACTATGTGATTAAGCAATCAGGCTGTGGACGCAGAACTTGTGCAGAGTCTCCCTAGCTCTTTCAGAGCTTCCTCGATGTACCTGTTATCCATCTGTATTGAGTGCCTCACATAGCGAACTCTGTGAGTTTCGTAACAGGGCGCGACTTTAGTCGTGCCGCAACCAGTCCAAGAGAAGGTTCCGGACCTTAGCCCCTGAGGTGTACTGTCGCCTTGCTCTTCAGCCTTTCCTTGCTCTCCGGCTCTATTTCACCTTCCGCAATTTTGCGCAGATATTCGCGAAGGAAATCATTCAACGTCATCCCGCGAGACTCCGCATAAATGCGAGTTCGCCTGATGAGTTCTTCATCCAATCTGACAGTCAGTCTCGTCTTGGCCATAGCACATCTATCGGCAATGCTCGTTTATACAGTAGAAACCACTGCCACTCAAAAGCACTCAATCACATCGCACTGATTCATCAGCGGAATCTGCAGATTCGAGTCGTGCTCGGTATCCGAATACACCGTAATCGTCGCCTGTTTATAGTCTCCCGGCTTTGCCGTCATGATATTCGGCACAAAGGTCTGCGGATTGCGGTCGTACAGCGGAAACCACGTGTTCTGAACCACCACCACCACCGTGTGCCCCGCCTTGAAGACGTGGTCCACGTCATGGAGTGAAAATTTGTACTCCCGCACCGCGCCCGCCTTGATCGCCCGCGGCTTGTCGAACCCATCGAGATACCGCCCGCGGAAGATTTCCATATTGGTCATCAGTTGGTAGCCGCGCATCTTCGCGTCCGCGTCGTCATCGGGATACTGGTCAATCAGTTTCACCACGAAATCCCCATCCGTCCCCGTTGTCGAAGCAAAAATGTCCGCCAATACCTCGCCCGTCACCACCATGTCCTTCTTCAGCACAGGCAGCTTCCACACGGCCACATCCTTGCGGTCGGTCACAAAGCGCTGGTCTTCGGTCATCCAGTTGTACCACTCCGATCCCTCGCCGTATGTCGGCTGGATTGGCCTGTGACGATATGGAACAGGGTTCGCCGGATCGCTCACATAACTCGTCTTCGTTTCTGTTTTCACATCGCCCCAGCTCAATTTGCCATCGCCCCGCAGATGCAGCGCTGTTGTCTGCGCCTCCTCGGGAGGAAAATGCGCATACCGCTTCCATTTGTTCGATCCAGTCTGGAAGCTCGCCGTATCCTCCAAATCGAAACCTGAAGCATCCTTCAGGTAATGCGCAAAGAACTTCGCCTCGATCTCGCGCCTAAACTCCTGCCCAATCGGCTCGCCGTACTCCACATTGCCCAGATGCCGCGTTGTCGCACTCCACGATCCATGCCGCCACGGCCCCAGCACCAGAAAATTCTCATGTTTGTCATCGTGCGGTTCCAGACTCGCGTACTCCTCCTGCGGACCCCACATATCTTCCTGGTCGTAGTACCCGCCCACACTCAGCGTCGGCACCGTCACCTTCGTCAGCCAGTACTCCACTCCGCGCGAAGACCACACCGAGTCATACGCCGGATGCTCCAGAAACAGCTTCCACGTCGGCAGTAGTGGCGCGCCGGACCGCTTCACATCCTCCTGAAAGCTGCCCCGCTCCAGAAAATAATCAAAGCCGTCCTTTGGCTTTCCATTCGCGTCCTTGCCATAGCTGACGTCGGTCTCTTCCTTGCTGTTTTCCAGCCCATAAGCATAGTCGTATCCATACGTTTGCCGAAAGGCGCCATTGTGAAAGAAGTCATCGCCCCTCCACACGTCAATCATCGGAGCCTGCGGAGAAATCGCCTTCACCGCCGGATGCGGATCAATCCCCGCCGCCATCGCCAGAAATCCGGGATAGCTCGTGCCCACAAATCCCGCGCGCCCGTTGTTGCCCGGCACATTCTTCAGCAGCCACTCCACCGAGTCATACGTATCTGTGCTTTCGTCGATACTCTTCGAGTCCTTGTGGTCGGCAACCATGGGCCGGCTCATCACAAACTCGCCCTCGCTCTTGTACCGCCCGCGAATATCGCCGCAGACATAGATGTAGCCCTCGCGCGCCAGCTCCGGCCTTCCGCCGGAAAACGAAGCCCGGCTCGTCTCGTCGCAACCATACGGCGTGCGCTGAATCAGAAACGGCAGCGGCGTCGTAATGTCCGCCGGCTTCAGAATCACCACGTGCAGTTTCACCCCGTCGCGGGCGGGAATCATTGCCTCCGTGCGCTGGTAATCGTGAAATACATGCCGCACCGGCTCGCCGATTCTGCTGAGGGTCTGCGAAAAGCCCGGCTCCGCATTGCTCACCGTCACCGTCTCGCCTTTCGCATCGCCTGCAAAACGAAACTTCGTCTTCTCCGGCACATAATTGAACTCCGTCGGCGAAACGGCTTTCAGTATCGCCGGTACGCGCCTGTCAGACTCCACTCGCAGCTTTCCATCCTGCACATAAAAGGTCAGAAAGCTGTCCGGGTCCTCCGTGTTCCTGTACTCGCCCGCCACCGCCGCCGCGGGCACAGGTTCCTGTTGCGCAATCAGCCGCGCTCCGCGGCGCACCGGCAGTACGGCTCCAGAAACAACAACAAAGACAATGGCAAATGCGGCGCTTGTACGCATCCAGACGGACCTCTCTATTGCGGAATTCACGCAGGCTTCTTTCCGGGGGAGAAAAAACTGGAGGAAAAACTGGCTCGATTGTACATTTTCTTCGCCTGTCCACTTCGTGGCCCTGCGCAACCCCTATTCCAACCCCATCAAAAGCTTTAGGTTACCCTCGCCTGGGCGCGGATTCACCCTCGCCGCGCTCCGGAAAGGTTTCGCCATAATCGCAAAAAATCCAGTATTATAAAGATTGCCCCATGGCAGGTTTGGAGGTGTGAATCCATTGGCAGAAGTTCGTGTGCAAGAAGGCGAGCCGTTAGAAAACGCGCTGCGCCGTTTCAAGCGTAAGGTACAGCAGGAAGACATCATCAAGGAAGTCAAGCGTCACTCCTACTACCTGAAGCCGGGCGAGAAGAAGCGTGTCAAGGCCGCACTGGCCCGCAAGCGTAATCGCAAAAAGGCGCGTAAAGAGCAGGACTAACGTATTCATCGCTGCCGGAATAACTCGGAATCGCGTCCAGGCCTATTCCGGCAGCACAGAAACACCGCATCATCTTTCCGTATCGGTTACATTGCAACCTGCTTGTTTGTGTTTTAAGTTTTCACTGCCGTACAGCTGCTACAAGTCTGAAATTCGCGGCAGAAATGTAGTTTCGCAACACCTGTATTACTCTCCTCCGACGGCGAGTTTTTATCCGCTGATTTCCGGTCTTCTGTATGGAAGACCTTCTAGTGCCGCTCTCCTCTTTTGCGGCCGGGCCCCTTTGCATCTCTGGAGAAGCTGTCGCCTGAAGCGGTGAAAGCCGTGTCGGCGCGATCCGTGGCATTCCATGCAGGCGATTTCTACTCGCTCATGCGGAGCCCTGCGGAAGCGTCTGCACTGCGCCGCGTCTCAGGTGCCCGCTTGCTCTCGGAATGCCCGTTGCAGTCCAGACGTAAACAAGACAGGGAGACGGAAGTGGAGCCGGCCTGCGCGTGCAGATGGCCGATTTCATCGCGATTTCCCTGCATACGGAAGAGTCGGCCATGGAATATACGGATCGAGTGCTCAAGTGTGTAGATTGCGAAGAAGAATTCGTCTTTACCGCAGGCGAACAGATCTTCTTTCACGACAAACAGTTCCAGAACGACCCCAAGTGTTGTAAGCCATGCAAATCCAAGCGTAGCAATGGGAGCGGTCGCGTTCGGTCAGAAACGCGAACCAGTTGCTCGCAATGCGGCACGGAGACAACGGTGCCTTTCCGGCCCACCCAGGGCCGGCCTGTGCTTTGCCGATCGTGTTTTCAAACCGTGCGCGCGTGACGCGTCGCTCGCTTCAAACGGCATGGGTGCCATCCTTTCTCGCGCCATGCGAGAAAGGATGGCGCACCCACGCACTATCCACGCATCGCTATTTCTTTAGCGCCCGATGTCCAATATCGCGCCGGAAGTACATCCCCTGGAAGCGCACCTCGCCCATCGCATCGTAGGCCCGCTCCAGCGCCTGTTCCAGCGTCTCGCCCGTGGCCGATACAGCCAGCACGCGCCCCCCGCTGGTCACAATCTGCCCGTCTTTTACGGCGGTGCCTGAGTGAAAGACCTCCACACCCGGCACACGCCTCGCAGTATCGAGGCCAGTAATCGGAAAGCCCGTCTCATACTTGCCCGGATAGCCCGCGGAGCTCGCAATCACGCAGGCTGAAGCGCCCGGCGTCCAGCGCAGCGCCGCATCGCACAGCCGCCCGTCGATGCACGCCTCCATCGCCTCCACCAGGTCCGACTCCAGCCGCAGCAGAATCGCCTGCGTCTCCGGGTCGCCGAAGCGCACATTGAACTCCAGCACCTGCGGACCCCGCGCCGTCATCATCAGCCCGCAATAGAGCACGCCCTTGAACGGCGTATCCTCATCCGCCATGCCGCGCACCGCAGGCTCCGCAATATGCCGCAGAATCCACTCCGTCATCGGCGCATCCAGCAGCGCGTCCGTCGAGTAAACCCCCATACCGCCCGTGTTCGGACCTGTATCTCCCTCGCCAATCCGCTTGTGATCCTGCGCCGGCGCCAGCGGTATCACATGCTTGCCATCGCTCAAGCACAGGAAGCTGATCTCTTCGCCCTCCAAAAATTCTTCAATCACCACCTGCGCCGCGGGCTCGCCCAGCAACTCGCCGGAAAACAATCCCTCCACGGCATGCAGCGCCTCTTCCCGCGACTGGCAGATCAGTACTCCCTTGCCCGCGGCCAGCCCATCGGCCTTCACCACCATCGGCGCGTGGAAATTCTCCACCTCTGCGCGCGCCTCTTCCACATTCGCGCATAGCGCATAGCACGCCGTGGGAATCTGGTGCCGCTGCAAAAAGCGCTTCGCAAAGCCCTTGCTCGCCTCCAGCATCGCCGCACCCTTCGTCGGCCCAAACGTGCGGAAGCCCTTCGCTGTCAACACATCCACAATCCCCAGCGAAAGCGGCACCTCCGGCCCAACAATCGTCAGCTCCGGCTGCTCAGCATCGACAAGCGCCGTCATCGCCCCCAGGTCATTCCCATTCACGGGCAAGCAGCGCGCAATCTGCGCCATGCCGCCATTGCCCGGCGCACAGACCACCTCCGTCACGCGCTCCGACTTCCGTACAGCCCAGGCCAGCGCATGCTCGCGCCCACCCGCGCCAAGGATCAATACTTTCATCTCTCAATTTCCCCTTCGCAAAAAACTATGGTCGGCAATCTGGCAACTCCAAGTCAAACACGCATCGCTGTCCCACAAAATTTAGCGGTGTCATGCTGACCATAGCCCTGTTTCAGGCGGAGTGAAGGACCTGCCTTTGCTGTTGCACTATATCCCTGGCCCCAATTCCCTGCGCTCATTCCGCCGCCGCAATCGCCTCCACAATCCGGTCCATCGCATGCATCTCATCATTGCTTCCCGGCCTGTGCCCATTCACCAGGATCGAAAACACCAGCGTCTTCCCTGAATCCGCCTGCAGATACCCTGACAGCGCATTCGTCCCATTCAGCGTACCCGTCTTCGCCTGCACACGCCCCTTCACCGGCGATTTCTGAAACCGCCCATGAATCGTCCCATCCACACCGCTCACGGGCAGGGAAGCGCGCCACCCCGCACCCCACGGCTGCTTCGCCGCATACGCCAGCAGCGTCGTCAGCGCCCGCGGAGCAATCCTGTCGTCTTTGCTCATCCCGCTGCCGTCATACAGATAAAAATCCCCATCCTCCACGCCCGCGCTTATCAAAAACTGCCTCACCACCCGAGCCCCCTGCGCAATGCTCCCATCGGTTCCAAAGAGCCTTCCCAGCATGCGCAGCATCAGCTCCGCATGCAGGTTCTCGCTCAGCTTGTTCGTCATCACAATGTCCTGCTGTATCGGCACGCTCACCCGCGTCGCCAGCACCTGTCGCCCTTCCGTCGGCATCGCAATCGTCGTCAGGTCTGTCCGCGGAGCCAGCGCCAAAACCTCCGCCCGCTCCTTGCCAAAGCTCTCCGTATCCAGCAACTCTCTCTGCGTTGTCGTTGCGCCATTCGCAACCGAAACCCCCGTCGCTTGCAGCGCGAGAACAAACGCCTGCGCCGTCATCAGCCCCGGATTATCAACCGCCACACTTCCATGCCATCCCCCAGTCCCTAGCGTTCCAAACGTGCGAACCACATTGCTGCCCGGCTGCAGATCCACACCCACATGCGCGTCGATCCCCGCCGCAGCCAGCGTCATCGTATTCGCCACCGTGTAGTAGTTCACCGCCGGATTCCAAGTCGCGGTAACCTTCCCAGCATCCGGCATCAGCGCCAGCTCAATCGAGTTCTCGTTAAAGCTCAACGCACTCGCAGCCGCGCCATCGCTCCACGCCAGGTCCTCCCAGCTCCATCCCGTCCCCCACCTGTCCATCGGAAAGAAGCTCTCGTCCCCAATCACTCTTCCCGCAATCGACTTCACCCCTGCCTTAGCCACCTGTGCCGCCAAATCATTCAGCGGCCCCAGCGGATCAGGCTTCGCCACAGGCACAGCATTCGCCGGTGGTGGAGTCGCCGGCGGCTGCTCATACGGATACTTCCGCGCACTGAACGTCGGATCGCCCGCACCCAGAATCACCAGGTCCCCATGCAGCACGCCATCCGCATCCACCGGCCCCGCCGCCACCACCTGCGTCGTCCACGTCAGTGTATTCACCGGCAGCAGCGCCGATACCGCAGCCGTAGTTGTCAGCTTGGTGTTTGAAGCCGGCACAAACAACCGCCCGTCGTTGTGCCCATACAGCAGCTTTCCATCCAGCGTCGTCACACTGATCCCAAACGTCGCATGACCCAACGCCGGCTCCGCCAGAATCGCCTCAACCCGCTGCACCAGCGCAGCATCACTCCCACTCTGCGCAGAAACCGAAGGAAGGCAAACAACAAATGCGAACAAGCAGGGAAGCGAAAGACGTATCCAATACATGGCCGGAGTGTAACAGCCCAGGTTTTGCCTTTCCGCTAACCTGCTAACTTGCCACGCGTGTAGCGCGCTAACTTGCTGCTTTTATTCTTCGTCCACCTTGTGCACACATTCGTAAAATCGTAATCATCATGCAATCTCGCCCCATCACCGAATGGCATCTCCGCACCCGCCGCATCGAACTCGGCACCCGCACCCTTATCTGCGGCGTGGTCAACATCACCCCGGACTCCTTCTCTGACGGCAATCTCTTCCTCAACCCTGAAAACGCCATCGCCCACGCGCTCCAACTCATCGAAGAAGGCGCGGACATTCTCGATCTGGGGGCCGAAAGCACTCGCCCCGGATCGCAAGCGGGCACAAACACCGCCCTAAGCCCTGACGAAGAACAATCCCGTCTGCTTCCCGTCCTCGAAGGCATCCTCAAAGCCCGCCCCGACGCCATCCTGAGCATTGACACCTACAAAGCCTCCACCGCCCGCGCCGCGCTCCTGGCCGGTGCCGAAATCATCAACGACGTAAGCGGCTTCACCTGGGACCCAAACGCGAATCCGGCAATGCCCGCAATCTGCGCTGAAGCCCAATGCGGCGTAATCCTCATGCACACCCGCAGCCTGCCCGACCAATGGCGCACCCAGCCGCAACTTCCCGCGGACCAACTCATCACCCTCGTCCGCAACGGCCTTGCCGCCTCGTTTGAACTCGCAATCAACTCCAAGATCCCGCCCCACGCAGTGGTCCTCGACCCCGGCTATGGTTTCGGCAAGCGCTTCAACGAGAACTACGCTCTCCTCGCCCGCCAATCCCGCCTGCTCGAACTGAATCGACCCATCCTCGCCGGCCTCTCGCGCAAATCTTTCCTCGGCCACACGCTTGCACCGCTGCACAACGGCCAGTCCGCCTCACCCTCCCAACGCGAAACCGCAACCATCGCAGCCCACACCGCCGCCATCCTTCACGGCGCATCCATTCTCCGCACTCACGCCGTCCGCCCCGCCGTAGAAGCCGCGCTTATCGCCGATGCCATCCTCATGGCGCAAAGCGAAGAGACGAACCGTTCATAAAAATTTGGGATTTCGCGCAAATTGCCGCGCTGCGATTCCCTGACACGGCCGGTGATCCCATCGATCAGGTTCATCTCGGCCTGAAAGGTATTGAGTGGTTGCATCGAAAACCAGATTGCGCTCAGATAAATCCCCAGGAAGAATTTTATGTACATAGGAACATCCCTCTTTTGAGTGCAATGAAGATGGGGAGGGAGCCCTCCCCATCTTCATTGCGGCTGAGTTGTTGCGATGGGATGCGCAGACGACTGGCCTGGGTCGCGTGCCAGCAGGCCGAGGAGCGCCGAGGCGATAGCCGTGGCAAGGGTGACGACAGTGCCGGTTCCGGCATGGCCGAGCGTTACGCCCTGCTGGGAGAGGACGCCTCCAATGCTGATAACGGCGATGAGCAGGCCGGCGGCGGAGGTGCGCGGGTGGTTCCAGATGTTGGCGATGAGTGGATTCATGGAATGCTCCTTCAAGACAGGAAATAGGGAACAGGGATCGGGGATCAAAAAACAGGGGCAGTTCCATCAGGATGCACTCGCTTGAACACAACGAAACTGCGGCAATTGCATTTGCAGTTGCCTTCTGTTCCGTGTTCCCTGATCCCTTGTCCCTGCTTTTTACAGCTTCACGCCGATGGAGGTCAGGAACTGCTGGATGTCGGGCCAGACGGCTTTGAGATTGTTGACGGTCTGGACGTCGAGCGAGATGTTGAGCGGGTTCACGGCTACAGCGGCCAGGCCGGCGATCGGCGTTTCGAGCTGGCCGAAGAGAGTGCCGAGAGCGGCAACGACGGTGGGAGTGATGGAGAGCGCTTTGCTGGCTCCGGTGAGCCACTTGAGAGCGTCTTCCGCCCCGATTTCGATGCCTTTTTCAATGCTGACGAAGATATTTGCCATGCGAGGATTCCTCTTTTCGTTCCGGCGCGAAGTCCAGTGGTGGCCTAAGGCGCCGGAACTAGAATTTGTCCGCCGTGCAAGCCCGGTGAACCGTGGTTGCGGGCATCGGGTGGCCGCGGCGGAGCCAAAAAACAGAAAACCCCGGACGCGCGTCTCCGTTCCCCACGAAGAGGCGCCCAGGGTCATTAATTTTTGGCTTATTTCTAGGATACAAAATTGGCATTTAATTATGTGCAAACTGGACAAAGTTTTTTGCTCTTTAGAATCAATGAGTTATAAATTATTTTCAGATTTGCCTCTTGACAAGAAAACAGGGACCAAGGGAAAGAGGAAAAAAGGGACCAGGGAAAAGGCAAAAAGAAGGTTCGATATTGTTACGAAATGGCGTGCCATACTTCGATGGTTCGGGGCATTACTGAAGATAAGACGACTTCTTGCGATCGGGAACCTTCGCCAATTCAAGAACTTCAGATTCTCCATACCGCCGACAAATAATTGTCTTCACGGATAGCTCCTTATTGTCCGGGGAATGCAAATGGAAGATTATGAACGATGCGCAGCGTAGCGATCTTCCAGACGCCGTCGACCCGCCGCAGGATCGGCCGGTAGTAGCCCGCCTCGATAGGTTGAACAGTGCCCTGAGCTCCCGACGCACCCTCAGGCCATCCCGTAGCTGGCCGTTCCTTACCGCGCACCTCGAAGACCACAAACTGAGCGTCGAGCGTCGCGTTGTCGCCGTGTACGTCAATGATGTGATCATGCGTTGTATGGTGGCTCCAGCCCCGGGCAGGGTGCGGTTTCATCAACTGCGACACGGCAGCAGCAATCGCATCACGCCCCGCCAACTCGCCAAGAGGCTCTGATTTGCCCGAGTTGTTATAGGAGATCTCAACGCGAGCGTCCTCTGTGAATACGGCTGCCACTGCGGCTCCGTCTCTCGCATCCGTTCCTCGTACATACATCGCAAGCACCTGCTGTACTGCTCGTTCTTCACTCATTTTTGTTTCTCCTCTTCTCTTGGGTGATTCGCTCTTCCTTGTAGGCATGGCATCGACAGTGGGAACCTGCCCCACGCGAATATGTATCTATGATTGAAGCATATAAACCAGGATTATGCAATAATCATAGGTACAGATAGTTTGGACGGAAAAGAGGGGTCCCCAACCATGATCGATATTCGCTTTCCAACAGCGCTTCAGATCATGCTCAGCCTCGCTCTGGCAGAGCAGCAGACCGTTTCCCATCTCAGCTCTTCTCAACTCGCAGAGAGCCTCGGAGCCAATCCGAGTTTCGTGCGCAAGCTGCTTGTGCCGCTCGTGCAGAACGAGCTATTGCGCTCCCAGATGGGCAAAGCCGGCGGCGTTCGTCTGGCGCGGCCAGCAGGTGAAATTACCTTGCGAGACATCTACCGCGCTGTTGTAGCCGACACCAAAATCTGGGCGCCTCGAACGGGAATTCCGCATCGCTGCCTGGTAAGTTCCAATGTGCAGGGCTACTTCGAAGAGTTGATTGACGACGCACAGGAGTCGATTCTCACCATGCTCGGACAACGCACCCTGCTGCAAGCCTTTACTGAACTGGAGCGTCGCGACAGTGCGAAGAGACCTTCCAGCAAAGTTCGGCCATCAGCACAAAACCAAAGGTAGGACACACTGCAAGTTGCAGTGGCATGGCAACAAGAGGAATGATGTCACAGGTTGGGTTGAGATCTGTTGGCAGATTGGTATCGGTAAACGCATTTTTGTTTACCAATTTAGCCCTAACGTTTCCGCGCACAACTAGAAACTCATCGAATTTCTGATCAGCGAAGAAGGTTCGATACTACTCAAGGCAATCACTGGTTGTGGTGGAGCTCACGAAAAGCAAAGGCAAGAACAACCGCAGGTCCTTCAGTCCGCCTGAAGTACGGCTATGTTCAGGATGACAGCGTGGGTGGTGGATTGAGGGGAGTGCTATCCCACCCTAAACGCAAAAGACGCGTTTAGGATGGGGCACCCGCGGGTTGTGGTGGAACTGACGAAAAGCAAAAGCAAGAACAACCGCAGGTCCTTCGACTAGCCGGTCACGCGATGCGTGACAAGCTTCGCTCAGGATGACACCCGTTGGGGAGACTGAGGGCATGGGCAAATAAGATGGAGGCATGGCGAAGATTGCTTATTTGGAATGCGTGCGCTGTGGGGCGCATGTGAGCGCGGACAAGCCGCAGACAGTTTGCCCGGTGTGTGTGGAACAGGGGAATTTACCGGCGGGGTCGCTGTTTGTGCGGTATGACCTGCAGCCGACGCCGCGTGAGGCGATTGATTCGCGTGCGGTGGGGATGTGGCGCTATGCGAATGTGGCTCTGCCGGATGCTGAGCCGGTGACGCTGGGCGAGGGCTGGACGCCGATGGTGGCGAGCAGGCGCTATCCCAATGTGCTGGTGAAGGACGAAGGCGCGAATCCGACGGGGACATTCAAGGCTCGCGGAATGGCGATGGCGGTGACGATGGCTCGCCACTATGGCCTCAAGAAGCTGGCTGCGCCTTCTGCCGGGAATGCGGGGAGCGCGCTGGCTGCTTATGCGGCGCGGGCGGGGATGGAGGCGCACATCTTTATGCCGAAGGATGTGCCGTTTGCGAATTATGTGGAGACGGTGGCGTATGGCGCGCATGTGACGCTGGTGGATGGGTTGATCTCCGACTGCGGGCGCATGGTGGCGGAGCGGAAAGATGCTGAGGGATGGTTTGAGGTTTCGACGATGAAGGAGCCTTTTCGCGTGGAGGGCAAGAAGACGATGGGATATGAGCTGGTGGAGCAGCTTGGGTGGGAGTATCCCGATGCGGTGTTTTATCCCACGGGCGGAGGCGTGGGCCTGATTGGGATCTGGAAGGCTTTTGAAGAGATGGAGCGGCTGGGCTGGGTTGCGCCAGGAAGCAAACGGCCCAAGATGATTGCGGTGCAGGCTGCCGGTTGCGCGCCGATGGTGAAGGCGTTTGAAGAAGGCGCGAATGTAAGCCAGATGTGGCAGGGTGCCGAGACGCTGGCTGCGGGGCTGCGCGTGCCGAAGCCGTATGGCGATGCGGTCATGCTGAAGATACTTCGCGAGAGCGGCGGAACGGCTGTGGCGGTGAGCGATGCGGAGATTTTTGCGAGTCTGGGTGAGTGGGCGCGTGAAGAAGGAATGATGCTGTGCCCGGAGGGTGCAAGCATGATGCATGCTTATGACCGGCTCGTGCGGGAAAGGTTTCTGGCGAAGACGGATCGGGTGGTGTTGTTGAATACGGGGACGGGGTTGAAGTATACGGATGTGATTGGGAAAGAGCAGGGACTGAGGGACTGATCGCTATTGGAACAAGTGCTATTGTGGCCCCGGTGCATGTGGGCTCTTGCCGAGGAGATCGATTTGCCCTGTGGTTACGTGCGCGTGCAGGCGGTACTCGCCGTCTGCATTTCGCTTTCGGACGCTGCCAAAAAATCCGCCGTGATCCTCGCCGTAGACCTGTGCGTTTACCTGGCCGATGCTGACAGATACATCTACATCTTTGTAGTCCCACTTGTGAGCCGAATTAATGGTGATCTGCCCGGCGTAGATCTCGATGTCTTTATCTCCCACGATATCGTTTACCGTTACTTGCCCGGCCGGCATCCGGGCGCGCAGATTGATCTTGCGAGGCACCTCGATGTGGATCTGGAGGTTGTTGTGGTTGAGATGTTCCCCGTCGATTGTGAGTTTGGATTGAGTGGAAGTTCCAGACAAGTGAAGACGGGTGTGAGCGGCGCTGTCGGTATTGTCGGACTTGCACGAGACGCGAATCCCCTCCTGATCTGTACCGACTATCTCGACGCCCGCAGGCCTTGAGTCGATTGTGAGTACCGCGCCTGACTGGAGTTGACCATTCAGCATTTGGCCGCACTGGACATTCGACTGAGAAAAGGCGGCCCAGTTACAGCCGAAGATAGCGAGGCCGGCGGCGATCCGGAGGGTCTTCATACTTATCGTTACGTTTGGGCTGGAGAGAATGTTCCCGAAGAGACGAACCTTGCTCAGTAAGATGGACGGATGGCGACGATTGATTACCGGGACCGGGTGGCGCTGGTGGGCGGCTTGGCGTTTCTTGCAGCGGGGATTGTTTGCGAGCTGAGGGGTATGCACAGCACCGGAGTTGCTCTCCGGTGGTTCGGAGAGGCATCGTTGCTCATCTTCACAGTGCGGCGGCCTTCGCTCATGGCGTGGACGTTTCTGGCGATGGTGGCAGGTGTGGAGCTGGGAGTGGACGCGCCTGCGGTTGCGGCGCAGGTGCGGCTGCCGGGGGATCTGTTTCTGCGGCTGGTGAAGATGATTGTCGCGCCGCTGCTCTTGGCCACGATGACGACGGGGATTGCGGGGCATAGCGATCTGAAGTCCGTAGGGCGCGTGGCGGTAAAGGCGCTGATCTACTTCGAAGTGGTGACCACGCTGGGGCTGCTGATTGGCGCGGTGGCGATGAATCTGAGTGGGGCTGGTTGGGGATTGGCTGTGCCAGCGGAAGCGGGCGTGGCTGTTCAGGCTGCGCCGCAGGGCTGGCAGGAGTTTGTGCTGCATATCTTTCCGGAGAACATTGCGCAGGCTGTGGCGCAGGATCAGATTTTGCAAGTGGCGGTCTTTGCGCTGCTCTTTGGCGTGGCGCTGGCGCTGGTGAGTCCGGAAAAGCGCGCGCCGCTGATGGGTGTGCTTGAAGGGCTTGCGGCGGTGATGTTCCGGCTGACGAAGATGATTATGTACCTGGCTCCGCTGGCGGCTGGCGCGGCGATTGCGTACACGGTGGGCAAGATGGGCGTGGGCATGCTGCTGCCGCTGGCCAAGCTGGTAGGGACGTTTTATGCGGGGCTGGCGGTGTTTCTGCTGCTGGTGATGCTGCCTACGCTTTGGATTTTCAAGATTCCGGTGCGGAGGTTCTTGCAGGCGGCGGGTGAGCCTGCGGCGATTGGGTTTGCGACGACGACGAGCGAGGCCGCGCTGCCGCTGGCGATGGAGCGGATGGAAGAGTTCGGGGTTCCGCGATGGATTGTGTCGTTCGTGATTCCCACGGGGTACAGCTTTAATCTGACGGGCTCATCGCTGTATTTATCGATGGCGGCGGTGTTTGTGGCGCAGGCGGCGGGGATTCATTTGAGCGTGGGGCGGCAGATTGAAATGCTGCTGGTGTTGATGGTGGCAAGTAAGGGCGTGGCTGGGGTGCCGAGGGCTGTCTTGGTGGTGCTGCTGGCGACGGCGGCAAGTATCGGGCTGCCGAGTGGGCCGATTCTGCTGATTCTGGGCGTGGATACCGTGATTGATATGGGGCGCACGATGCTGAATGTTTTGGGGAATTGTTTGGCGAGTGCGGTCGTTGCAAGAAGCGAGGGAACAGGGTTCAGCGAACAGGGAACGGTTTTATAGCTACAAGGCCAAAGCGGAATCGAGGTATCAGCATCGGTATGGCTATGACCCGCATCTCCGAGGCTGAGGCAATCCGCGACATCGCGGGCCTGATTCTCGATACCAGTATTCTGATTGAAAGCGAGCGACGGAGGGAAGGCGTCGAAGATATTCTCCGTCGTATTCGCTCCTCGCATGGCGAGATCGACGTGGCTATCTCGACAGTCAGCGTTGTTGAGTTGACGCGCGGAATTTACCGAACACCACGCAACCCGTAAAGCATGTTATGGAACTTGACAGCTTTATCGCGCCATGGGTGGGATAGCAACACGCATCGCCCGCTTCGGCTGCAGCAACTGCGCCGTCATGATCATGGCCGGCACAAGAAAGACCACGGAATTGACCACCCACATTCCCGCGCCTGCCGCGGCCTGATCCTGCAGAGGCGTCATCCGTGTTATGCGCTCAGCCTCAGCGTAGCTCGGATACAGAACCCGTCCCGCAAAGACCAGCGCCGCTGATAGCACCGTGTTCAAAATATCCGCGCTTAACAGATACGGAATCGCCGCCCACCGCGGCCAGCGTGACCTGGCCGGCCACGGAGCCAATACAACCCACCAGAACGCCAGAGACGTAGCAAAAAAGCATAAGTGCTCAATCTCATGAATTCGCTCATTGCGTACCGCCGTCTCAAAAGCAGCGGGAATGTGCCAGCCTAAATACGCGGCATTCATCGCCAGCCACACCACCGCCGGATGCAGAACACCTCGCGCCACCGCATGCAGCCATCGCGCACGCAGCAGCGGGCCCACCACCCCGCGAACAAACACGCGCGGCAATCCTCGCAGCATGGGAACCACCGGCGCGCCAAGAATCATCAGCGGCGGCGCAACGGACATGAGAATGAAGTGCTGCAGCATGTGCGCTGAGAGCAGCGCATCGTCCAGCGCCTCAATCGGTGAGGCCAGCGCCATCCACAGCGCGCCTATGCCGGACGTAAACGCCGCCGCTCGCCACACAGGCAGCTCTTGCGCCCGGCGCTTCCGCAGCGTCCACCATCCCCGCAGATACACAATGAGCGTAAGTGCAAGCCCGGAGAAAGGAAGCAGAGGAAACGACCAGCCATGTACCAGTGCATCGCCGATCGAGTGTATGGCCTCGTCTGCGTCCAGCCATACAGCCATCGTCATGGCTTGTTCATCGCCGCCACCATTTGTCGCGAAGCATCCACAGCCGGCGGCTGATAATGAGGCCGCAGCGTCTTCAGGTAAGCCACCAGCGCCGTTGTCTCCGCGGGAGAGAGCGCTCCTCCGTATGCTGGCATGTTACCGCCGCCCTGCAGCACCTGCCGGATCAGTTGATCCTGCGTCAGCCGCGTGGCCACAGCATCCAGAGCCGGTCCGCGCTCACCGCCCAGTCCGCCAAGCTGATGGCAGTTGCGGCACTGCTTCTGCTGAAGAACGTTTGCGCCCTGCCGCTCCAGCGGAGTGCGGTTGTGCAACAGCTCAACCGGAATGGGCGCGCCGCTCCACGCATTCATGATCGGGCTCCACGGCGTGTACGTGCCCAGATGCGTGAATACTCCGAAGCAGATGGCGATGAACATTACGCTGAAGACTGCCACCGGCCTGCGCCACCAGCTCTTCTCGCCTACGCCCGCCACAAATGGAAGAGCCACGAGAATCGCCACTCCAATCGGCGGCACAATCAGCAGAAACGGCGTTTCAAGCTCCGGCGGCAAAAACGAAAGCACAGTGTAAAGCCAGAGGAAGAAGAAATCCGGTTTTGGCACGGTGGCAATGATCGTCGGATCGGGTGCGCCCGTCGGACCGTATGGCCCAAAGACAGCCGCGCATACTGCCACCGCAAAGAGAATGGCTGCTGAAAATACCAGGTCTTTCCAGACTGCGCCTGGAACAAATGGCAATCCATCTTTATGTGTCAGCTCGGTGTATTCAGCGATATATGTTTCGCGACGCACGATGCGCCCCGGCGTCGGCCACTCATTGATGCCCAGCTTCAGCACCATCCACACATGCAGCGCCGTGAATGCCAGCAGCGTGCCGGGAATCACAAACACATGCAGAGCAAAGAAGCGGGTCAGAGTGGAACCGTTAATCATCGGCCCGCCCAGCATCAGATGCACCAGCGACCCGCCAATGAATGGCACGCGTCCCATGATGGACGCGCCAATTCCCAGTCCCCAATACGCATCCTGATCGAAGCGGAGAACCTGCCCGGTAAACGCCATACCCAGCGTCATGAGCAGCATGAAAACGCCCAGCACCCAGGTCAGCTCGCGCGGATACTTGTGCGCGCCGAACAGAAACACCTGCGCCATGTGGATCAGCACCACGGCGACCATAAAGTTCGAGCCCCAGCCGTGCATGGCGCGCAGAAACCAGCCCAGCGGCAGATCGTGATTCAGCACCTGCAGTGAGTCCCACGCATGCGCAGCCGAGGGCGCATACACCAGGCCCAGCAGAATGCCAGTCACAATCTGCAGCATGAGCAGAACAAAGCTGGCCGAGCCGAAGACATACCACCAGCTCGCCGTCTTGCGCGGAACCGGATGCATGATTTCGGCCTTGATCGGCGCTTCGAGCTTCAGCCGATGGTCGAGCCAATCGTAGACTTGTTTGTACCAGGCCATGCTTTACCCTCTCGGCGACTCGTACGGATTGGGCTTATAGGGCTCAATCGTCTTGACGATATTTGCCAGTGCCTTCTCGGCAGGCTCTTTCGGCCAGTTTCCACCCGAGCACGGTCCATCAGCGGATGCGCGATTGCTGAGTGTGGGAATCTGCCCCGCGTCAATCATCAGCTTGCCGTTGTCCAGCTTCACCTCGTAGGTGAACAATCCCCGCTCCGGCGGCCCGGATGCGCGGCTTCCATCGGCGTAATACACGCCGCCGTGGCACGGGCACATAAAAAGCTGCGACTCCTTGAACCACCGCACCGGGCAGCCCAGGTGTGCGCAGTTAATGGCAAAGACCGTGAAGTCGCTTGCGCCGGATCTGGTTCCTGTGCGCCGCACGTACGCGGGCACCTGCGCCGTCGCGCCATCCCACGCGTTAGAAAACGGATTCTGGAATGACACGAGACTTGTCTGACCCGCGGCAAAATCGTCCACGCCGCCCAGCGGAATCCATTGCAGGTACTCTTTGCGCTTAATCACCGGCCCCAGAATGTAGGCCACCACGGGCGTGGCAATGGCCAGCGCCACCACGGCATTCAGCGCAATGCCAACCTTCATCAAAAATGTGCGCCGCGATAAATCTTCCGCAGCACCCGCTACAGGATGCTCATCCATCTGTTTCCCTCACTGTTTCACGGGGTTCGGCATTGGCGTCCGCGCCGGCCCCATTTGCCCGCTACCCGGATAGGGCTGGCCGGGTGTTGCGGGCTTCTGCGCCATCAGCCACGCCGTCACATCCGTAATTTCGTCATCAGTCAGTGCGCGGCCTTTCACCAGCCTGCGCCAGTCCGGCATGCCCAGGTCAGGCCGTCCTGCAATCATCGTTGTGCGAATCGTCTGCTCGTTCACAAGCGCGAGGAATGACCCATCGCGAATCGACCCGCCCTGCGCGGGCTTCTGCGGCGCAGCCTCATGGCATTGCGCGCAGGTCGTCTGGTACGCCTGTTCACCCTTCGCCGCATCGCCCGCGTACGCCGCCTTGTACGCGGGCGCATTCTGTCCCGCAAGCACATTGCCTTTGTTCCACCGCGCGCGCATGCCTGTCACAATCGCGTCAATCTGTGCGTCCGTCAGCGTGCCGCCTTGTTTCGCGCCAAAGGCCGGCATTAGCGTTCCTGCTTCACCGCCCGCAATCACATCGCGCAGCGTCGCATCATCCACAATCCCCTGATACACAGGATTGGCCAGGTTCATCGCACTGCCATTCTGCCCGTTGACCCCATGGCATCCGGCGCAGTTCGATCCATACAGCGTGTCAAAATTTGTGATCTGCTCCGGCCGCGGAACCTCCGGCCCTTCGCCGGGCTTTCCCGGCAACCGGCAGCCTGCGAATGGCGACACCGCGCTGAGCAGCAAGGCCGCGCAGAACGCAAGCCGGGCGGAGGGAATAATTGGCAGCCTGGAGCGAAATTCGGAGCAGGTCTTCATTCCTTGCCGTCTCCCTTTTGCCCAGACTCATGTCCAGAATGGTGCTCGCCATGCTCATGCATCAGGCCCGGCGTCTCCACACCCAGCCGTACCGCCAGCGGAAGCTGCGCCAGCCGCTTCAGCTTACCCAGTCGCGTCACCACGTAACCCGCCACCAGACCAAAGACCACCTGCGATACCGCGAATGAGGGCCAATCGATGCGGTGCTGCAAAAACGGATTTACCAACCCCAGAACGCTATGCAGAAGCCCTGTCCACAGCACAGGCGCAATAATTCCGCCCAGCAGAATCGGCCTCTTTGGCCACACAGGCAGCAAGGCGCCGTACAGAACGCCCACTAGCAGGGTCGTTGCACCCTGAATAATGTTCGCTGTTACAAAGGCGCTCAGCCGGAACTGGCTCATCTCGGCTACGGTTGGATTAACCCAGTCGCCTACGCCTGCGCCACCCAGCAGGTTCACGATATACCAGACGCTATGGAAGCGCAGGATTCCGTAAATCTCCGCCGGAATCACCATTGCAATTCCGCCGGCAATGCCGCCATAAATTCCGCTTGAAATCGGAAATGTTTCGAGCGGTAGCTGCGCGCGATGCCGCTCACTCACTTCAATGCGCGACACCTTGTCGTGCATCGGCACATAGTGCATGATCTCAATTGCTACAGGCACATCCTCATGCGCCTCTCGCGGCAGCACGTTGCGAAACCATCCCACGATGGCCGCGATTGCAATCGCTCCGCCCAGCACGCCAATCCACGGACTCATCACCAGCGATGCAAAAACCAATATCAGCCCCAGCGCCATCAGAAACGGAAACGCCGTCGGCGCGGGCAGATGAACAACACCCGGCGTCGCGCCCGCGCCCGGATCGGAATGAGGAATCTGAGTCATCGGCCTATCCAATACACCACGGTGAAAACCACGATCCACACAGCATCGACAAAATGCCAGTACAGCGCCAGCGTTTTTACACGACGGGCATGTGCCGGCTTGAGCGCTCCGGTCAGCGAAAAGACAGCGGTCACCGTCATCATCAGCAATCCGGCAATAACGTGCGAGGCATGCAGGCCAACCAGCGCGTAATATGTTGTTCCAAATAAATTCGTGCTGATCGTAAGATGGTCTTCCACGATCAGCTTGCGCCACTCGGCAGCGGTGCCGTACAGAAAGATTGCGCCCAGCGTCATCGTTACCAGCCACCAGATGCGAAAGGCCACCATCTTTCCGTGCTCAATGGCATGCTCGGCCAGCACAATGAACAAGCTGCTTGAAAGCAGGCAGACCGAGTAGAACCACGGAATCTCAAGAACCTGTTTCGGCGTCGGACCACTCGTGTCACGGCCAATGTAGAAGAGGTACGCCACCACAAAGATCGTGAAGATCGCGCTCTCGGCAAGGATCAGGCAGGTCATGCCGATCGTGCCCTTCGAGGGCTGCCACTCCTGCGTCGCCTGCCCGTGTTGTATCGCCGCGCTGCCCATCTAGTTCTTCGTCCCTCGTCCTTCGTCACTCGCCCTTAGCTAATCAAACGCCGAATCCGGATCTTCCGGATGCTTCAAATCCCACAACGGCCTGCGGCTTGCCACCACCGGCTCTGCGGAAAAGTTGTAAGAGGGCGGCGGTGAGGCTGTCGACCACTCCAGCGTCCACGCGTCCCATGGATCCGGCCCCGCATGCGGCCCCTTGAAGTACGACCACACCATGTTGAACACAAAGATCAGAATCGCAATTCCCTGAACAAATCCGCCAATCGAAACCAGCATGTTCAAAGTGCCCCATCCGCGATCTGCTCCGTATGTGTAAATCCAGCGCGGCATTCCCAGCAGCCCCGGAATGTGCATCAGGTCGAAGGTCATGTGGAAACCGATCACCATCAGCCAGAAGTGCCACTTGCCCATCCGCTCATCCAGCATCCGCCCCGTCATCTTCGGATACCAGTAATAAAGCGCGGAGAAGATCATGAAGATAATGGCGCCCACCAGCACGTAATGGAAGTGCGCAACGACGAAGTAGGTGTTGTGCAGTTGCCAGTCCCATGCGGAGACGCTCAGCATGATGCCCGTCAGCCCGGCGATCAAAAACTGAAAGAGAAATCCGATAGCAAAGAGCATCGGCGTCTGGAAGCGAATTCTGCCGCCCCACAGCGTAGCCAGCCAGTTGAAGATCTTGATGCCCGTCGGCACGCTCACCAGCATGGTGGAAAGCGTGAAAAATGCATTGCCGTACGACGTCATGCCGATGGTAAACATGTGGTGCGCCCACACACTCAGGCTGATGAAGGCTATGCCCACCGAAGCCGACACCATTGCCGGATAGCCAAAAATCGCTTTGCGCGAAAAGACCGGAATAATCTCATTTGCAAAACCAAATGCCGGCAGCACCAGCACGTATACCTCGGGATGCCCGAAGATCCAGAAGAAATGAGCCCACAGTATCGCAGAGCCTCCTGCCTGCGTATCAAAGAAGTGTGCGCCAAGGTAGCGATCCATCATCAGCATCGCCTGTGCCGCGGTCAACGGGCTGATGGCCAACAGCGTCAGGAACGACATGGTTGCATAGATCCATGCCAGCAGCGGAAGCCGCATCAGCGTCATGCCCTTGCACCGCATGCAGAAGACCGTGGCAATGATGTTGATCGAAGTTCCAATGCTTCCGATGCCGTTGGCCAGAATCGCGACCGTCCAGTAGTCGATGGTATGTCCCGGAGAGAATGCCCGCTCCGTCAACGGCGCGTACGCAAACCAGCCCACATCCGGCGCGGTGCCCGTTCCCGGCAAACCCGACCCGCCAATGAAGCTGAAATACAAAAGCAGTCCCGCAAAAGCGCTCAGCCAGAAGCTGAAAGCATTCAGCCGCGGAAACGCCATATCGCGCGCGCCAATCATCAGCGGTATCAGATAATTTCCAAAGCCGAACAAAATCATCATGCCCACGAGAAACACCATCGTGGTGCCATGCATGGTGAACATCCGGTTGAAGGTCTGCGGAGAAAGAAAATGCAGATTCGGCGCCGAAAGCTGGATGCGCATCAGCAGCGCCTCCACGCCCGCCACCACCAGAAACAAGAGCGCATAGACGATGTACATGATCCCCAGCTTCTTGTGATCCACCGTCACAATCCAGCTATGGATCGTCTCCAGATACGTGCCGCGCTCGCTCGTTACAGCTCCGCTCGGTATCGGGATCGTCGTTTCAGCCATCGTTGCCAGCCTTTCACTTCAGTGTCTGCAGGTATGCTGTAATTTGCGCGTACTGCTTGCCGGTCAGGTGCATCGCCGGCATCAGTGATCCGGTCTTGTAATCATCCGGATTCGTAATCCATCCCTTCAGATTCTCCGGCGTATTGTTCATCGCGCCCGCCGCCAGCGTCGCCCGGCTCATCAGGTGCGTCAAATCCGGCCCAAAGCGTCCATTCGCCACCGTGCCTGAAACGGTGTGGCAGTTAATGCACGCCTGCTGCTCAAAGACCTTCTGCCCCGTCGGCGCATCCACAGCATCATTCGTGCTCGTCGCAGCACTCACCGCCAGCGGAGCCACCGATTTCTGCTGTCCCGCAACCCACGCCGCAAACTGCTCAGGCGTATCCACGCTCACCCGCAGCAGCATCTTGGCATGCTGCGTTCCGCAGAACTGTCCGCACTGCCCCAGGTACAGCCCCGGTTTCGCCGGATCGATCCACATCTCGTTCACGCGGTTCGGCAGCATGTCCGTCTTGCCGCCCAGTTGCGGAATCCAGAAGCTATGAATCACGTCCGCGCTCGTCAGCTTGAGATAGGTCACGCGCCCCGTCGCTCCCTGGCCCACCGGGATATGCAGCTCATTGGCCGCCGTGATGTTGTATTGCGGATAGTGGTACTCCCACCAGAACTGGTGCCCAACCGCCGTTACATCCAGCGCACTCGCAGGCTTCGGCGCATCCTGCACGCTGAAAAGCACCCGCGCCGTGCCCAGAAACAGCACCGTCACAATCAGAATCGGAATAATCGTCCACGAGATCTCAATCTGCATCGAGCCAAAGACCTGCGCAGGCTCCGCCGTATCCTCGGGCCGCGCCCGAAACTTGATCAGCGCATAGATCAGCAGCGCGCTCACAGCCACAAAGATTGCCGCGGTAATTCCCAGGACAAAAAACGCGAGCCCATTCACCTCGCGCGCCGGAGTCGATAGCGTGGAGAAAATGGAAGTGGAAGGCGAAGCCGCAGCCGTCACCGGCCATAGAACCAGCGCCGTGGCGGCCAACTTCAATCGTCGGATGAAAACACTCGATTTCACTCGGAGTTCACTATCCATGATTCAAGGAACGTTTAAGTTCAAGAGATGAACAAATTTGATGCGTGCCGCCGCTCTGCATCGCATCCGGCTCAGTACCAGAATCCTAACCCGGACATCCTGGCGCGTAAAGGCCTAATTATCTTTGCAGCGCCTCGGTCGAAATAGGTTTGTAACAGGGCATGACTTCAGTCATGCCGATCAGGAATCAAATACATCGAGGGCTTTAGCCCCTGATGTTGATGATTAGCGCGTAAAGACTAAATACTCCTGCTAGTTCCAGTAATAGCATTTTCCAGCGCCAGCCATTCCCGGCCAGTGATACGCGTCCCACCAGCTTTCACATTCTCTTCAAGATGAGCCACCTTGCTCGTCCCCGGAATCGGCAGCATCACCGCCGAGCGATGCAACAGCCACGCCAGCGCAATCTGCGCCACGCTCAGCCCATGCCGCTCGGCCATTTGCGCGGTCACGCTTGCAGCGGGATGGTCAGCTTTCAGCAGCTTGCCGCCCGCCATCGGATACCACGGCAAAAATCCAATCCCGCGTCCCTCGCACCACTTCAGCGTCTCTTCATGCCGCCGGTCGGCAATCGAGTAGCGATTCTGTACCGTCACAATCGGCACAATCTTCTGCGCTTCTTCAATCTGCTCCGGTGTCACCTCGCTCAAGCCGATGTGGCGAATCTTCCCCTGCTCCTGCATCCGCTTCAGCGCGCCCAAGCTCTCTTCCAGCGGCGTCCGCGGGTCAATCCTGTGCAGTTGATAAAGCTCAATCCGCTCCAGCTTCAACCGCCGCAGGCTCATCTCCACGCATTGAATCAGGTAACCAGCCCGGCCCACATATTCGGTCTTCGCCGGCCCCTGCCGCGTAATGCCGCCCTTGGTCGCAATCACCAGCCCTGCCGGATAAGGGTGCAGCGCCTCCGCAATCAACCGCTCGGCAATCTCCGGCCCGTAGGCGTCTGCCGTATCAATCAGGTTTACGCCCAACTTCACGGCGCGCCGCAGCACCTGCTTCGCCGCCGCTGCATCCTCCGGCTCGCCCCACGCGCCTTCACCCACCAGCCGCATGGTGCCATAGCCCAGCCGGCGCACCGGCAGATCGCCCCCAATCCAAAATTCGCTGAGAAACTCGCCGCTCTCTGCCTCTGCTGAAATCTCTGCCATAGCATCTACGATGCTACCGCGCCCCTACGCTGCTTGTAGCCCGTGAACCATTTGCCCCTGCCGCGCGTAATATCTTTCGTAGCTATGAATCGCAGTGCAAGGAATCGCAGCCAGGAGCATCCCATGAGCACAATTTCCTATTCCGCCCCGTATGCCAATCTCGAAACGGTCTTTTATCAGCAGTACCAGGCCACGCGGCGAGATGAGGTGGTAGGCGTTTTGCTGGCGCTCTTTCTCGGAGGCTTCGGCGCGCATCACTTCTATCTGGGCCGCATCGGGCTCGGCAT
>NZ_JBEKYX010000096.1:0-21744 GCF_049510455.1 Occallatibacter sp.
GCGCATTTGTGCAATCCATAGACTTATTGCCGGGGATAAATCCCCGGCCTACCTCCTGCGCATTTGTGCAATCCATAGACTTATTGCCGGGGATAAATCCCCGGCCTACCTCCCGCGCATTTGTGCAATCCATAGTGCGAAAAAGGGAACGGCCCGAACCGGTTAAGGTTCGGGCCGTGGCTTTTTTCTACTCATTATGAGTAAAGCATATTTGGGGTTAATTGCATGCAAACTTTCTTTGGGTGGGGACGTTACGAAAGGGAGTTGGACTTTAGTAATGGGCGACGGATGTTTTTTCGCCGCCCATAAAGACTGTTATTTGATGTTGAGGATCAGCGGAGTTGTTTTTGTGACGGAACCCGATGTCGCATTTACGAGAATCGTCTTTGCTCCCGCCTCTAGCCCGTGGTTTGTGCCCCCGCCGGAGCATCCCAGCATGCATCCAAATGTGATCATCGACAGGACCATAATGCTGAGCGCAGCAGAGATAAGAGCCCCCCCCTTGCGCATCCTTTGCAGGCAAAAGAGCGTGAGCGGTGCAAAGAGGATTCCCAAAACTCCCGTCCACATGGAAGCAGCTTCCGTTGATTTCCCTGCAATCGTCAGTGACGTGCTTGCCGCGCCTCCCGCGGAAATACTCGCTTGCGTCGGATTGAAGTTACATGTCAGCCCACTGGGTAGCCCCGTGCAACTGAACTGCACCGATCCTGCCAATCCTGATTCCGATGTAACCTGAACCGAAATCGCGGATGACGTCGCACCGTAATCTACCGTCACTTCTTGCGCACCTAGGCTCATAATCATGTCTGGAGAGTTGGCATAAACGGTCAGTGTTTCGGGAGCTGACATAGCGGCAGAATATGGCGAATTCACAAGGTAATAGGCAACGAAAGAGTGCGTGCCCAAGGTCAGTCCACTCACCGACAGGGTGGCTGCACCACTCGTGTTGAGTGTAGCGTGGCCCAACACCGTCGCCCCATCCTGGAAGATAACGGTGCCTGTCGGTATTCCAGTTTGTGCGCTGACCTGGGCGGAGAGCGCAACTGCTTGCCCCACAACAGACGACGAAGGTGAGGTCAGGACCAGGGTGGTGTCGTATGGAGAGGACGGAGCGCCGCCAAGATAGCCGTTCGTCACTTGACCTGAACAGGTCTGATTCGCGGGCCAGCCATCAAAGCCGTTCGCGGTCGAGTCCAGGAACATAGACTGCATCGGGCCTGTGCGGGCAACAAATAGATCAAAAGGCATATTCAGGCCAGTCGATGCAAATAAGTTGTTCGCCAGAGGACCGTCCAGTGTCTGGATTGTCTCGTTCAGCGATCCCGGGTTCTGAGGAGTACCGCCAATGATGTAGTAATCGACAGGGTTGGGATTGTTAGGAATCATCTTCGAAAAGTATGCAGGTGTTCCGGCGTACGTTGGATACCAGTTACTGGTAAACGCCGGAATCTTGCTGGGGCTATACCAGGTGTGGCAGCCTTCCTGGTTCTTCCATCCCCCCATGTCGGGATTAAACGTGCTCGGTAAGTTTCCATACCACGACGGATAGTACTGAATGGAGTAATAGACTGGAAGCAATGACATGTACATGCTTCGTTGCGACGCCTGGCCCAAGATAGCAATGTCTACGTTCTGGGCAGCCTGGTTGGAGGAATAAAGCAAGTTGCTTGTGTCTGTGATCTGCGGTCCCAGAATCGACAGCTTGTTCCAATCAGACAAAATGTTATCGACCGTGACATCAAATCCGGCGGTAATACCCGACTGCAGACCACTGTTTGCCAAGGCGCCGATTGTGGTCTCAAACGTGTAATCCGGGCTGGGCAACGGTGCGCCGCCGCTGGCGCCTGCGGCCCCTGACGTCAATCCTCCAGCAATCGCGCTTGCTCCCGTAAACAAGTCGCCTACGACCGTTACACCGCCCGAGACGGCGTTTTTCAGCAAGTCACTTGCGCCCGAAGGAATAAGGCCGCCACTTTCGATAGTCAGGCCAACGTTCACCACAGATCCCACCAGGCTTACTATGTTCGCTGCATTCACACTCACAGGAGTGGCCGGTGGAGGCGCAAGAGTACTGCCTTGAATGTTGGAAGCCGCTCCTATCAGGGCCAAGGCTGCGCTGCTGTTGCCGGTGGCAACAACATCTTTCATGTTTGTCGATCCGTTGATCAAATACAGAAGAGCATTATCGAGATAGAGAACCTCGGTTTTAAGCTGCAAAGCTACTGCAGTGAAATCCTGTTGCGTAAAGCAGTCCAGCGTGGTGCCCGTCACCGGATCGTTCCAGGGATAGCAGCTTCCGGACGCGCCTGGAAAAGGAAGGTTGGCGGGGTTGAACGTGTTGTAGTTAATGAGAGTATTTAGCGAACCGGTAAAGTAAGCGTGAAGGTCATCGAGATACGTTCCACTTGCAGTCGGAATGTAGTACTGAGTAATCAATTGATAGCTGATGTAGTGATATGCCGCAACTTGACCGGTCGCCGTGCTGGCTCCCGGCAACAACGTGCTCGTCAACTCCGGCCACTCCACCGGTTGCATACCATTCAGTTTGCTAATGAAAAAGTTAGCCCCTTGTCCGGCCGAATTCTGTGCCGCAGTTTCCTGGGAGCTTTCCGTCGGCCAGTAGAGCCCATTAAGATTACGATTCAATAGTCCGTGAATAAATCCGGTTTGCCCCTGCTGCGAGAAAATAGTGGAAGAAATGACAGAGTGTCCGGTCAGGGCGTTACCGCAGTTTGTACAGGAAACCAGGCTGTAAGTCGAACCGGCGCGGTTCAGGTTTAAAGTGGTAATCGGAGTTCCGCCAAATCGCTCCAGCGCGGGTCCGAACTGCTGATAATAGGCATACTGAGTGGTATTGTTCGCATCCTTGTAGGACGTGTCAGCCACGGCGAATGAGTTTTCCTTGTTAGCTGCGGCTCCGGTCCCAACGGTTACAAGAAACACCAGTTCATCGGGCCCGATTTGATTCAGATCAGAAGCAAGTTTTTGGTATGCCTGCGTAGCTGTCGGGTCGTCCGCTGCCCCCGTGGCGTAAAACGTTCCGCATTCTTTTTCATTGGTCTGCGGCAATGCAGGATCGGTCACGGCTTGGCAGTTCTCGTAGTTTGTTGGCGGTCCCGCAACAAAATCCAGGTCATCGCGCCGCAGCACCAGCAACCAGTAGCCGTTGGTCACTCCTGTCGGGGAGTAAAAAACCAAAGTATCGGGCTTGGTGTAGTCCGAATAACGAGAAAACGATCGTGTGCCGTAGATGGTCACAGTGCTCTGTGCCGGATCTGGATTGACGGTATACTCGACAGCCTGAGCACTCTGA
This sequence comes from Occallatibacter sp., assembly GCF_049510455.1. Classification (GTDB taxonomy): domain Bacteria; phylum Acidobacteriota; class Terriglobia; order Terriglobales; family Acidobacteriaceae; genus Telmatobacter. Next base: position 3,314 of record NZ_JBEKYX010000096.1, read on the forward strand.
AAGTTATAGTTGCCGCTTACATCCTCCACCAGCATGCCGGTTGCAAACGCGCCATACTGCTCGCCTGTCTGATAGATGTCAAAGTTTTCGTAAGCGGTTCCAGCCTGCGCACCCCCAGCCCCAATTGCGAGGTAGCTGAGGGGTTGCAGGTTAGATTGCGAAGGCTCGACCCCACAAGGATGTAATGCGCAGTTATATACACTTCCGCCAATGGGAGTGGTGTCAATCTGGTCATATGCCACATTCTTGCCTGCATTCGCGGTTGTCCCAACGATAACTAACTCATTGGAGGCCAGGGTGCTGAGATAGTTTTTCAGCTCGGATCCAACAGAACTGCAATGAGTATCTATAGGTGCTAACGTCGCCCTGTTCAGCACAACTGTGATGTATGCACTGGGGCAGCTGAAACTGCTGTCGGGATAGCTCTGCAGCGAGCCAACAGTGATCCAAGGTTGCCCACTCTGCCAACCACCCTGTGCCACACTGAATCCGACCGAGGGCGGTAGAAAGTTGCTGTTTGTGGGGTAAGGAGCGGTTGCCGCGGACGAAAGAGAGTGCCGAGTCAATGCAGCGCCCTCTTCGCCATTCGCCGCAGGACCGGTAAAACGTAACCGTCCGCTAGCTAAGGTCTCGTCAGCTTTCTTCGCAATGGCGTACAGGACATTCTTTTCAAGAAGGCCATCGATAGAAGTCAAAGTGGCTTCCTCACACACACCCTCCGAGCACGTGGTTGAAACGAACCGCGAGCTAACGTCCCGGCCATTCAGAACAACCTTCAACGTTTCACTCCTAGTTCCTGCGGGCAGGGCTAGCGTGATCTTTCCGCTTGAAGAACTTTCAGAGCCGCTGTGCGCCGCTTGCCTGATCAGGATTACGTTATTAGATCCGGTGATGGCTGGGCCTGCTTCTGCGGTTATGGTTGTCGAAACCATCGGAACTGGCGTCCCAAAGCTTGGATTAGCTGCAGCATTGGCATAGGCGGCATACAGAGAAACGAAAAGGGCATAGATCAGCAATAGCGACGGTCGCGCAACTCTCATAATAACTTCCCTTCGGATTCGCACAGAATGTGGATTTGACTCGCTGAGTCAGAACCGGAGGTCGCAGAATGACGAGCGACCAATCTTTCTTGCGGATGTAGCGGTAGAACCAATCCGAGTATAGGAAGGTGTTCGAGAGAAAAATATAGAGGGCACTACACAATCACCAGTGTGGTTCCACACGGGTGAAGTTTGTGTACGCATTCGCACATCGGTACTGAAAATGATTTATTTACATTGCTAGCTATGATTTACTCAGTAACTCCGCGTTAGAGGTATCCTCTGTTCCGTGTCGCAATACAGCCTTTGGTTCGCTGTGACAGTTCCTGAGACTTCACCGATATACGATCAGTGTTGAGTCGGCTTGTGTTCACCAATATTAGTCTCAAAATTCTCAAATTGCGGGAATGGATTTTTGTGCTTTTTTGAAACGCAAATTGGTAAGTGTCGGGGTTGTTTTGGGTTGGGTGTTGTGCGTTTTGGTGCTGGTGGTTTTTGCATGGGAATCACAAGGTGTGGACGATGATTTGAGCCTGGCCCCGTGCAATGGTTACTTTGCTTCGCGGTTCGTGGTGGATGAAAACCGGGTGAAAAGGGAATCCGGTGTGAGGCCGGAACTGCTCCGCAGCGGTGAACAGGAACGAGCGCTCTGAAGGCAAGGCACTGGTTGATGCAGGCGTGAGTTTGGACAGATGTAGTGGCTCAGTTCGATTGAAAGACATCCGCAGAGGCTAAAGGCCAGATTTATTTTGGGGGAGTTACGGTACGACTGAAGTTGTCAAGTCGTGCCCTGTTACAAAGCTGGTCCGATTTGAGTTTTTCCGCAAGCTGTAAAGCCGTGCCCTGTTACGAAGCAATTCAAATTGAGACGCTGCTGTTTCGCCGAATGATTCCCGCCTGGTTCTGCTGCGCGTTATAGTGTTGATCTGATCTCAAAACGCCTGGGTCAGGACACTTAAGGTCAGGAACGCTTGAAGGAATCGGGGGCATGATCGATGGCCGGCAATTCTCTTACATCTTCTGTGGGTCAGGGCGGAACGAATCACCGGAACGATGTGCGGTTGATTCAACGGCTGATTAACGCGTATCCTCCCATTCCCTTTCGGCCGTTGTCTGTGGACGGCTCGTGCGGCCCGTTGACGATTGTTGAGATTACGCAGGTGCAGACGCGGTACCTGCATCTGGCTCATGCGACGGGGCGGATTGATCCGGGCAGCGAGACGTGGAATTATCTGAGTGCCCGCGCCGGGCGCAAGCATGGATCGTCGATACAGATTCCCGCGAGTGTGATTACGGCTGCCCAGGCGGCGCAAAAAGCGTGGAAGATTCCGGCAGCGGTGACGATTGCCCAGTGGGCTCTTGAAAGCAGCTGGGGCAGGTCGATGCCTACGGGAAGCAATAATCCATTTGGGATCAAGGCGGTTGGCAACCAGCCGTATGTCACGGCGTCTACCAAGGAATTTGAAGGCGGAAAGTGGATTACGATCCAGGCGAAGTTCCGGAAGTTCGATTCGCTTGACGATGCGTTCGACGAGCATGGACAACTGCTGGCAACAGACAAACATTACACGAGTGCGCGCAAGCACATGGACGATCCGAATGCCTTTGCCGATGCGTTGACGGGGGTGTATGCGACCGACCCGGATTATGGCGGAAAGCTGCGGAAAACGATGAAGGCACACGATCTTTATCAGTACGATGGCGCATCGGACGGGATGCCGATACGGCAGCCCTGATGATCTCGATCAGCTTATGGCGCCTTTGCGAAGCATGAGGCGAGCTTTGCCGCGACGGGGTTGTAGACGTTTGATTGCGCGCTGTTGTAGGTGAATTCAAAAGATACGATGAGGTCTTTTGCGTAGAGGGTTTTTGCGTAAAAGATGGTGCTGTCGTGCTGGCCGGAGAGTACGAACCATGCCGGCTTGACGGCTTTGTAGGTGACTTTTCCGGATGCTCCGGCGAGGCGGGATGCTGTGCGATTGAAAATGTCATTGACGGATTCGTTGAGCGCGTTGTTGCTGCCGTAGACGAGGAGCTGCGCTCCATCCTTTGCGAGAAATTTCTGGCCGTCGCCATTGGGTGACTCGCCCTGCGGGTCCAGAAGATTCTTGGGGTAGCAGATGGAGTAGGCGAAGCGCGAGTTGCCGTAGGTGGCCCAGTTGGAGTCGTCAGGGACGGATGCGGCTGCTGCCGAAGGGCTGGGACGGCAGGCGAAGAATGCGCCAATGGCGCAGAGAACCGCGGTTGCGAGGATAATTCGGATCGACTTTGAGGCGATGCTGCTGTTCCGGTTCATGCGATGGCCTCCGAGATTGCCGAAACCAATTTAATTCAGTGGGCAGGCGGTGTTCCATTTTCGTTGAGAGCGATAGGCATCTCAATTTACCAGCAGGTCAGGGAGTGGCAGAGGAATTGGTTTTCGCTTTCTTTGCAGCGATTCCGAAAAGAGCCCAGGGCTAAAGCCCTTCAAAATGGAGCCCACAATTCAGGGGCCTAAGGAAGGTCTGATTAAGTCCGTGAAGCATACCTCAGCGGCTAAAGCCGCATTGATTTTGCTGCATTTATGTCACGGCTGAAGCCGTGACCTACCGTTCGTGCCACTTAATCAGAGTTAAAGGCCCCTGCTCCCTCCGGAAGACAATTCCCGATTCGTCGGACACCGCTCAGTGTTGTCCATCGAGCAGGTGCGCTACTTGTTCCGTGCTGGCGCGGGCCCAGGCTGTGCTTGAGCCGAAGCCGATGAGGAGCATGGCTGCGGCGCAGGCGGTCATGGTCCACCAGATGGGGTGCGTGGCGGTGGTGAAATCGCCGCCGAGGGCGCGGCTGGATGCGACGACGGTTCCGGCTACTGCGACTCCCATTGCTGCGCCTACCTGGCGGCTGGTGGATGCGATGGCGGCGGCTACGCCTGCCTGCGACAAGGGCATTCCGGCGACTGCGCTGTTGGTGATGGCGGGGTTCGACATGCCGAGACCGATGCCGAAGAAGGCGTAGACGGCAAGAAGCCAGATGATGGGCGTCTGCCGGTCAAGTTGCGTGAGGATGAGTGTGCTGGCCAGGAATGCTGCGCCTGCTATGAGCAGAGATGCGCGTGTTCCGTGTGCTGCTACGAGGCGGCCAGATAAGGGCGATGCCACGATCATGGTGGCGGCGAGTGGGAGCGTGAAGAGGCCCGTATGGAATGCGGTGAAGCCGCGCACCTGCTGCAGGTAGAGTGCGTTGAGGAAGAGGAAGCCAGCGAAGCACCCGAAGGCGCAGAGGGCTATCACTGTGGCGCTGGAGAATGGGATGCTGCGGAAGAAGCGCAGGTCGAGCAGTGGGTCGCGGCGGCGCGGTTCATAGAGGACGAAGGATAGAAACGCCGCTGCTGTGACGGCGAAGATTCCGAGGATTTTTGGCGATGTCCAGCCCGCATGAGGGCCTTCGATTACGCCGTAGGTGAGGGTTGCCAGGCCGATGAGGACGAGGGATTGGCCGACGGGATCGAAGGCGCGGGCGCGGGCGGCTTTCGATTCCGGGACGAACAATGCGGCGAGGATGGCGGCGGTGATGCCGATGGGGATGTTGATCCAGAAGATGGCGCGCCAGCCGATGGTTTCTGTGAGCGCTCCGCCGATGAGCGGGCCGATGCCGAGCGAGAGACCTGCTACTGCGCCCCAGACGCCTACGGCGCGGGCGCGGTCCCTGGGCGCCGGGAAGGCATTCGCGATGATGGAGAGCGCGACGGGGTTGAGCATGGATGCGCCGAAGCCCTGGAGTGCGCGGAAGGCGATGAGCTGCTCAATGGTGGCTGCGCGGCTGCAGAGGAGCGAACCGAGGATGAAGACGGCGAGGCCGATCTGAAAGACTCTGCGGCGGCCGAAGCGGTCAGAGATTGATCCGGAGAGCATGAGGAAGCTGGCGACTACGAGCGTGTAGGCGTCGAGGATCCATTGGAGGCCGGCGAGGCGCGCGTGCAGATCAGACTGGATTGCGGGCAGGGCGACGTTGACGATTGTCACGTCCATGCCGACGATGAGCAGGCTGGTGCAGCAGATGGCGAGGATCAGATTTGGATGCGTGGTGCGTTTTTGCGTGGTTGCAGCGACGGGTGAGGATGGGTTCTCGGTGTTCGGCAAGGTGGCTCCGTTTATAGAGATGCGAGACGAGCTTAGAGGATGGAAAAAGCGATTGTGTGGTTTGCCGGGCGATTAGGCCATACCCTATTACGAAGCTCAAGGATAGATGGTTGCTGTCCCACCCATTTCACGATACTGCTGTGAAATGGATGGGGCACCCTTGATGGTGCTGATGCTGGCGAACAACAAAAAACAAAAGCAGGTCCTTCCCTCCGCCTGAAAAACGGCTACGGTCAGGATGACGGACTGTAGTGAGAGCGGCACTACTGGGCGGCGCAGGGTTTGCCGGTGCAGAGGGAGCTGGTGATGCCTTTGTTTTCTTCGATGGTGTAGATGCGGTCGGGGGTGGGGAGCTTGATGGTTTCGATGTGGCTGTTGGGCCAGTGGATCTCTGCTGAGCCGGGGTCGGTCGAGTCGCCCAGGCCGAAGTGCGGGCGGCGGTCATTGGCGCTGATGTAGCTGCCGCTGGAGAGTACGTCCTGGCGCTGCTTCATTCCGTTTGCGGTGAGGAAGACGGTGGCGCAGGTGGCGTCGCGTGGGCTTTTTTTGCCGGTTTTGGGATCGGTGCCGCCGATGAGCTTGAGTTCGACCCAGTGATGATGGTCGGGGTTGACGTTTTTGAGCAGGACGGGAGGGCCATCGACAGGGTTGATGACTACGTCGATCTTGCCGTCGTTGAAGAGGTCGCCGAAGGCTGCGCCGCGAGCGGGCAGGACCATGGCAAGGCCGGTGTTTTTGACGGGAGGAACTAGCTCAAAGCGGCGGCCTGCGGGTGCTTTTGAGTTTGGAGCTTCTTTGCCGGGGATGTTGTGGAAGAGCAGCGGGCGCTCGGCCCAGCTTGTGCCCCACTCGTGCTGATCGACTTGCGGGTAGACGTGGCCGTTGACCATGAAGAGGTCGAGCCAGCCGTCGTTGTCGTAGTCGAGGAAGCCGGTGCCCCAGCCGACGAAGGGGATGGTGGGCTGGGCGACGCCCGTGCGGTAGCTGACGTCGGTGAAGTTTACGTTTGTTGATCCTGTTCCGTCGTTGCGATAGAGGACTTTGTAATCGTCGCCGAAGTCGGAGACGAAGAAATCGACCTGACCGTTGTTCTCGTAGTCGCCGGCGGCGATGCCCATGGAGGCGATTTCGCGGCCTGCGTCATTGAGCGCGAAGCCGGATGAGTAGCCCTGATCGTCGAAGGCGCCGTCGCCTTTGTTGACGTAGAGGAAGTTGGGCGTGGAGTCGTTGCCGACGAGGAGATCGGGGCGTCCGTTGGCGTTGAGCGAGATGAAGATGGCGGTGAAGCCGTAGGCCTTGTCTTTGTCTTCGACGCCGGCCTTTTGCGTGACGTCTGTGAAGGTGCCGTCGCCGTTGTTGTGGAAGAGGTGATCGGGCTCGCCCTGCAGGCCGCGCGGGCCGCAGTTGACGTTGACGCCGCGGTAGAGGCACTGCGTGTAGTTGGTGGCTTTGGAGCGGCTGGTGGGCATGTTGTTGCGGTCGAAGTGGACGTAGCCGGTGACGTAGAGGTCGAGTTGGCCGTCGCCGTCGTAGTCGCCCCACGTGGAGCCGGGAGACCAGTTGCCTAGGGCGACGCCGGCTTTTTCCGCAACGTCGGTGAATGTGCCGTCGTGGTTGTTGCGGTAGAGGCGGTTTTTGCCGTAGTTGCCGACGTAGATGTCGGGCCAGCCGTCGTTGTCGAAGTCGGCGATACTGACGCCGAAGCCCCAGCGGTCGTTGGTGACGCCGGCTTTGGTGGCTACGTCAGTAAATGTGCCGTCGTGATTGTTGTGAAAGAGCGCGGCGCGGGGTGGGGTTTCCTTGCCGTCGAGCGAGTTGAAGGTGGCTCCGTTGACGAGGTAGATGTCGAGCCAGCCGTCGTTGTCGTAATCGAGGAGGGCGACGCCGGAGCCGTTGGTTTCGAGGATGAAGTTCTTTTCGGACGTGCCCATTTTATGGGTCCAGTTGGCGAGGCCGGCGGCTTTTGTGACGTCCTGAAAGACGATGGGGCCGGAGTCGACAAATCCGCCGGCGGTGATGGGGCGGTGGTCGCTGTCGTAGATGGCTGCGGCGCCGAGGCCGCCGGAGACGCCGGAGGATTGGGATTGAGACGGGGCCGAGGTGGGTGGTTGCGGGGTTTGCGATTCGGTGATGAGCGTGCAGGTGAGAGCTGCCGCTACGAGGCAGCATGCGATGGATAAGGTCTTGCGGATCACGGGGTAAAGTGTATCGCTCGGAGCGAAAGTGCGTATATTCCGGTGAAACGCATGCGCAACTTTCTTAATGACATTGGAGCGCGAAAGCTGGTTTCTGGGGAGATGAATGGAGTGCCGGATTTTCTTTTTTGCGAGTTAGCCGCGCTTCGCGCGATAGCGAGTTAGCAAGTTGGCCGGAGAACGAAAGCGCGGGAGTTTGGCGGGTGATTGTGCAAATTCAGGCAAAGAGGTGGCGGAAAGAGTTCCCGCAGTGGGCGGTGAGGGTTGTGCTGAAGGGCAGCGGCAGGTGTAGGATGAAGGGGAAGGGGCAGTACGACACGCTGCCCAGAGAGTGAGGTGCGTCTTCAGCAGGAACCCCGGTTCCCTGACGATCGACGTTCCCCCATCGGAGACGACCCGGTGGCGCGCGCTGGCTCGTGTGCTGCGAAGTCCTCTGGATATTGTCCTCGCCACGGTTTATCCCACCTCTTGTTCTTTATGCGGCAATCCTATGCCGCAGTATTCTTACGCGCCAATTTGCGATGTCTGCTGGGTGGAGATTGCCGCCGATGCGCATGATTTCTCTACGGATCTGTGCGTTCTGTGCGGCGACCATGCGGAAGTTGAGAGCCAAAGTTTGGAGCAAGCTCATTGCAGCGCATGCCTGCGCGAGAGACCGGCCTTTGAGAAGGCCGTTTTTTTTGGCCTTTACCGCAAGCAGATGCGGGAGGCGATTCACAAGCTGAAGTACGGACGGCTGACTCCGGCGGCGCGTGGGCTGGGAAAGATGCTGGCTGCGGCCATTGAAGAACTCTATGGCGTGGCGCCGCAGGAGATGCTGGTGGTTCCGGTTCCGCTGCACAGGCGCAGGGCTGCCACGCGCGGGTTTAACCAGACGCGGCTGCTGGCGCGCGAGGCGCTAAGAGAGCTTGGCAGGAAGAGACCGGATTGGAAGCTGGCGCTGGCTGAGAGATCCCTGCTGCGGACGCGCAATACCGAGAGCCAGGCAGGACTTACGGCGGATGAGCGGCGCGTGAATTTGAATGGCGCGTTTGGTGTGTCCGAGCCGGAGATGGTTCGCGGCAGGCATGTGCTGGTGGTGGACGATATTTTGACCACGGGCGCGACGGCGCGCGCGGCGGCGCTGGCGCTGAAGGAAGCCGGAGCGGAGACGGTGTGGATTGCCACGCTGGCCCGCGCGCGGCGCGATGCGAAGGATTCGAGTGATTATCCCCAGGAAGCAAACCATTTAACCGGCGAGCCCGTTTTGCGAGATGAGAGTGAGCCGCTGCGCACCGAAAACATGTTCTTATCCAGTACCTCATTTACCGCCTGAAACGGGGCACCACCTGAGAAGGGGCCATCCGATGTCGCTGGGAAAAGCCATGATTCATGCACGGAAGCAGAAGTCGATTGCCAGAGTAGTGGCGGCGGCTGCGTATGCGGGTGAGGTTGCGACCTCTGCGCACTCCAACCACATGCTGCAGATGCCGGTGCTGGTGCTGAATGCATCGTATGAGCCGATCAATATTTGCGGTGCGCGGCGCGCGCTGGTGCTGGTGCTGAAGGGGATTGCGCGCACAGAAGAGGAGCACGGGCTGATGCTGCATGCACAGAGAAGCCGCGTGGCAATGCCTTCGGTGATTCGCCTGCTCGAATATCGCCGGATTCCGCACCAGACGCGGGCGCTTTCGAGAAAAAATATTCTGCTGCGGGACCGCAATGCTTGCCAGTACTGCGCCGTGGTGCTTCCGGCAAATGAGCTGACGCTGGATCATGTGATTCCACGGTCGCGCGGGGGCAACTCGACCTGGGAGAACCTGGTTGCGTGCTGCCATGGCTGCAATCGCCGCAAGGGCAACCGGATGCTGCATGAGATGGACGATATGAAGCTGATGCGGGAGCCGAGGGCGTTTTCACTGCATACCAGCAGGCAGATCATGCGGATGCTGGGGCGCGGGGATGATCGGTGGAGGAAGTATTTGTTCTATTGAGGGACCAGGGACGAAAGCGCGTCAGTTCGTCGGTCTGGCTGCGAGTACAGCCGCCATGTTGGAAGAGTTCAAAATCTCTATGGGATCCAGTACAACCCAGCCTGTGCTATTTCTGTAGGTCACGAATTTCCTGAACTGCGGTCCACGCTCATAGTTTAGTGCGATGTAAATTACACGTATGCGTGGAGAGATGTTCTGCAGGGAAATCAGATCAAAGCCGTGATATTCCCCGAGCTCATCCTTGTTATTGCGCAGGCTGGAGCTGATTCCGTCCAGGCTCGTCAGCGCTCCCTTTTTCCAGGATGATTCCACCTGATCGAGCTGGTCATGGCGCAAGGCGTCGAGGCCGTCGAGAATGTTTTGCGGTATTTTGTTGAGCAGCTGGGATGCAGGAGCGGGGCTTTGGGCCGCAATCGCAGCAGGAGCCGCGAAAGCCAGCAGGAGGCAGGCGGAAAGAACAATCTTGCGCATGGTTTCTTTCAGATTCCAGTGTTGAACAGATTCCCAACAGGAAAAAGGACGCACCCAGATGCCAACGCGCTCACAAAATGCCTGGCAGCGAGCCTACTGCGGCTTTTTCGGTTGCTGTTGCTGCTGATTTTGATTGGGGTCAGGGGCTTCTTCGCCTGCGATGATGCGGATGGTTGAGCCGAAGCGCTTGTAGTCGGTGTACTTGATGATGTCGCGGATGTGGACGTCCATTGCCATGGCGCCGCGGCCGCCGGCAAAGTGCAGGATGCCTTCAGCGCGGGTATAGACGGGGAACCAGTAATGGCCGTCTACCTGCTGACGCCAGGTCATAAACGGCGGATGGAGGTCTTCGCTTCCTCTGCGCGTGTCGTCGGGAACCATGCGGCCGTTGGTGACGACGATCTGGAGCTCGTCAGAATCGACCCAGATGCGGCCCGACAAATAACGATGGCCTTTGACGATCTGCTTGGGGTTGACATCGAAGACGTAACAGTCGATGTCGTCGACTTTCTGACGTCCGACATACTTGATGTCGTACTGGGCAATCTCTTCGGTGGTGAGGACGAAGGGATAGCCCTTCTGAATGTCCTGCATGTCCGAGGGGGTCATAATGACCTGCTTGAGGGAGCTTTCGGGCGCGAAGGTTGTGCGTTCGGTGCGGCGTCCGTCGTCCGCGAAGGTGACGTCGTCCACCTGGTAATACTCGCCGGAGACTTTGTTGTCGTCATCGACCTCCTGCACGCGGGCGAGGCGCTGGTAGGTGTAGTGATTGAGGGCCTGCTGAAACTCGGATTCCTTGGCGGCGAATTTCTTAATGATGTCGTCGGCGGGTGTGGTGGGCGGTGTGATGTCCATGCGGCCGAAGCCGGCGTCGAGGGGCATGGGTGTAAAGCTGTCTTTTTCCTGCGCGGCGCAATGCGCCGAGGAGACGGCGATTGTCAGCACTCCAACCAGTATTGCCGCCGACCATGGTTTGATCCGAGTCATTCCTGCCTGATTCCTCATTTCGGGAGTAATTGCAGTTTGTCCCTATACTGTTAGACGCACAGAACCGCGTACATGGAACATTGCGCGATTTCAGCCCCTCAGATGGCACAATGGAGTTGTTCTGGGCTCCCCCATGCACGAACACTATCAGATTCCGGCATTTGCTCTGACGCTTCTGCTCCTGCCGAGCCTTGCGTACCTTGCGGCGCGCTTTCAGGACCGGCGCGCGCTGCTATGGTTTTTCGGTTTTTTGCTGGCGCTGGTGCGTATGGCGCAGCATTACAACGCGCTTGTTTTCTGGAATTTCTCGAATGAGCACCTGCATCCGTGGCTGGCGGCAGTGGGAATGGTGTCGATCCAGGTGGGCGCGGTGCTTTTTGTCATGTCCCTGGCTCCGGCGCATGTATTCGTAGGCCGCTTTCGGCTGCCGCTGGCGTTTCTGTTCCTGCTGCCGGTCGTGATTTATGTGGTGATCTATGACGGGGTTCTGGGCCAGCAGCAACCATACGGCTCATACGCAGTGGTACTTCCCGTACTTGCGGCGTGCTCCGCTGCGATTGCGCTGGTGTGGGCACTTAGGCTGGACGAAAAACGCCGACTTTCGCGCGCGATGATTTCGGTGGTCTGCTGCCTTATGATCGTGCGCGCCGCCTTTGTTTATATGCATTTCGGCGCAGGCGCACTGCTGACTTTTTCCGAGTGCTCGGCGCACTTCATGACCGCGCTGCTGTTGATCCTGATGGGCCGGCGCTTTTCTCCCAGCGTGGTGCTGGGCGCGCTGGGTTTTGCGGCCTGGTCGCTGAGTCTCACCATTCAGTACCCGTTCATTGCCCCGCACCCGGAACTGGTGCTGGTGATTAACCGCTGCGTAGTGATGGGCAAGGTGGTGGCTGCACTGGGCCTGATCCTGCTGGCGCTGGAGGATCAGCTTGCCATGAACCGCAGCGCAGCCGAGCGGGAGCGGCGCGCACGGCGGGAGATGGAAGCGTACTCCACACTGGCGTTCTCCCGCAGGCGGGTGAAGGAGCTGGACCACGATGCCATGCGCATCTGCCAGCAGGTGGCGGAAAACAGCCGATTTGCCCAGGTGGCCATGCTGTGTCAGCAGCCGAGCGGAGCCTACCGTATCAATGGCTCGATGGGTTTGGATCTGGCCACGATAGCGGCACTGGACGCGTTGGCGCGGCGGATTCCGGCAGATGGCTTTCTGGCTGTGGGCGCGAACCCGCTGGCGGTGGAAGGCGCACAGACGGTTCAGTTGGATCTGGAGCCGTTGCTCAGCCCAGGCGACGATCTTCGCCGTCTGCACTTTACCTCTGTTCTGGCTGTTCCGATGCGGGGGCCTTCCGGCGCGGAGGGTGCGCTGCTGCTGGCCGGGATGCGGCGCGGCGAGCCTCTGGCAGCCGATGACCTGCTGCCTGTGGAGCTGCTGGCCGCGCGGCTGCAGGCGGTGCGGGGAATGACGCATATGCAGGAACAATTGATCGACGCGGAGAAGTTTGCCGTGGTGGGCCACCTTGCCGGAAGCGTCTCGCAGCAGCTGCATAATCCGCTGACGGTGATTCTTGGCTATGCCTCGCTGCTTGCGGATTCAAAGCATCTGGATGTATCGGAGCGCAAGGGCATGGAGGCGATTCTCTCCGGAGCGCGGACGATGCGCTCTACGCTTGAGAGCCTGCAGCGGGTGGTTCGTCCGCCGGGCGCGCAGCTTGCGGCGGTTTCCGTGACGGAGCTGCTGACCGATATGGAGCGGCTATACCGGCCGGAGTTTCAGCGGCGGTCGATCGAGTTCCGGTTTGACGTGGCACCGGATTTGCCGCGTGTGATGTGCCAGCCGCAGCCGCTGCGCCAGGTTGTGCTGCACAGCCTTCAGTTTGCGATTGCGGCGGTGGAGGCAAGCACGAACAACAGGCGCAGCGTGCGGCTGGAGGCAACGGCGGAAGGCAGCCAGGTGCAGATTCTGGTGGCGCACAGCGGCGCGAGCTTTGAAGATCCTGCGCGGGCCTTTGACCCCTTTGCGGATATGCGTCCGGTGCTGGGCGAGGTGAGAGACGCGGCGAGTCTTGGCCTTAGCCTGTGCGCTTCCATTCTGAAGGAGAACAACGGGCGGGCTTCCGCGGTGAACCTGGACCCGCATGGCGCGGCGATTCTGCTGGAGCTGCAGGCGCAGAAGGGGTAGAAGCGATTGTGCGTCAGACGGCTTCTACGCGTTCCACGGCAAGCCGCAGACCCATGGCTTTGAGGATGGCTGCGAGGCTGCGAAACTCCGGATTGCCCTGGCTGGAGAGCGTGCGATAGAGCTGGGTTGGGTTGAGGCCGGCCTCTTCTGCGACTTTTTGCACGCCGCCGAAGGCCTTGGCCATGATGCGAAGCATGATCAGCAACTCGGATTGATCGCCGTCTTTGAGGATGTCGTTGAGGAGATACAAAGCATATTCCGGCTCTTTTATAAAGATTTCCGCCATGGCATCGTCATTACTCTGACTCCTCATTCTGTTTTCCTCCTTTGCCAATCGTGCCACCGTCACATATTCGTCTAAAAACGAAAAAGATGCAATTGGAATTATTCCTTGCGGAATTCGTTGGCCTGGGTGAATTCGTCGCGCAGCTCGGGGGTGCGTAGATTTTCGCGGATATGGGCAAGGTGTTGCTCGAGTTTGAGGAGTGCGCGCTCGATGGCGGCGGAGTTGGTGTGGGCGATGTCGCGCCACATGGAAAAGGGGCTTGCGCCGAGGCGTGTCATCTCGCGCAGGCCACGTCCGCCGACGTCTTTGAGCTCGGGGGCGTCGCCTACTTCCTCTTCCAACAATGCGCTGAGAGCTGTGGCGGTGAATTGCGGCAAGTGGCTGACCCAGGCGACCAGATCGTCGTGGCGGATGGGGTCGAGATCGAGAATGCGCGAGCCCATGGCGACTACGAGGGTGCGCCAGTCTTCGACATGCGCAGCGGCTTGGGGGGTGCGCTGGGCGTCTGGATTGTCGGTGAAGATCCAGACGGCATTGCGGAAGAGATTGCCGTCGGCGAGTTCGGCTCCGCCGCGCTCCTTGCCGGCCATGGGATGACCGGGAAGGAATGCCGGCTTGCCGGGAGCGTTGTAGAGGCGGGCTGCGGCTGCGGTGATCTGCGCTTTGGTGCTGCCGACGTCGGTGATGAGATGGTCGGGCGTGAGCGCGGGGGCGAGCTGCTCCATGAGATCGAGTGTGGCGAAGATGGGCGGGGCGAGGACGATGACCTGTGCCTCGCGCGCTGCGGCGATGGCGTCAGGCGCGATGGAGTCGATGGCGCCTAAATCGAGTGCTGTTTGTGCGCCTTCTTTGCTGCGATTCCAGCCGGTGATGGAGCCGGAAAAGCCGGAGGCGCGCAGGGCCACGCCTGTGGATGCGCCCAGAAGGCCGGTGCCCAGGATGGCTATGCGGGAGATCATGGTTTCTTCAGACTACTGTACGAAACTACCGGCCTGGCGCGATATGAAGAACCTCGGATTCCTTGTCCGGTTTGTCCGCATCGGCATCATCGGATTCCTCCGAGTCCTCTGAATCCGATCTATTTCTCCCGATCCAGAAGTGCAGCCCGAGCAGCAGAAGCCCGATTCCGGTTGCCCACTCGCCCCCAAAAAGCTTCTCGCGGCTGGCCGCCTGAAATTCCTGCATCCGCGATAGCGAAAGATGTTCCCGATCGTAATAGACCAGTACCGGTGCGCCCTCTTTGCAGCCTAGCCGGGAAATCGGTGTCACGCACGTGCCGCTATCGTCCTGATAATTGACGCCGTCTACAGTGAACACATAGAGGTAGCTTGTGCCCCTTCCATGATAAGCATGGACAATTTTTCCCACACTGGCAATTTCACGTTTTGCCGCATCCGAAAATTGCCAGGCGAAGAAGAATTGAAAGCAGCCGAGAGGAACGAGAATAATACCCCAGATCAACGTAAGCTGCGTCCATCGAGATTTCATTGGGCTCTCTTTATAGCGGCATGTTACATTGTGCGGCCGACAGCAGTTGCGATGGTCTTCAGCTCGCTCATGAGCTTGTCGAACTGGTCGGGGAAGAGCGTTTGTGCGGCGTCGGATGCGGCCTTGTCGGCGTTGGGGTGGACCTCGACGATGATTGCGTCGGCTCCGGCGGCGACGGCGGCGCGTGCGAGTGGGGCGACCATATCGCGGCGGCCTGTACCGTGTGAGGGGTCACCGACCATGGGCAGGTGCGAGAGTTTTTTGACGACCGGGATGGCTGAGATGTCCATGGTGTTGCGCGTGGCGGTCTCGAAGGTGCGGATGCCGCGCTCGCAGAGGATGACGTCGTAGTTGCCGCCGGTGAGGATGTACTCGCTGGCGAGAAGAAGCTCCTCGATGGTGGCGGCGTGGCCGCGCTTGAGCAGGACAGGCTTGCGGAACTGGCCGAGCTCGCGGAGCAGATTGAAGTTCTGCATGTTGCGCGCACCGACCTGGAAGAGGTCGACGAGCGAAAACATGGGTTCGATCTGCGAGATCTCCATGACTTCGCTGACGACTAAGAGGCCGTGTGCGTCTGCTGCTTCGCGCATGAGCTCCAGGCCGGGGATTCCGAGACCCTGGAAGGCATAAGGCGACGAGCGAGGCTTGAAGGCTCCGCCGCGCAGGAAGCTGCCGCCGGCGAGTTTGACGCGGCGCGCGGTTTCAAACATCTGCTCCCTGTTTTCAATCGAGCACGGGCCTGCCATGACGACGACCTGCTCGCCGCCGATTTTGACGCCGTTGCGGAACTCGACGATTGTGCCTTCGGGACGGAAGCCGCGGCCGGCGAGCTTGTAAGGCGAGCTGATGCGATGGACGTGCTCGACGCCCGGCATGTTTTCAAACTGCGCGAGATCGACTTTAGCTGTGGGGCCGACGCCGGCGAGGATGGTTTGCGAGGAGCCGGTGGTGCGGTGTACGCCCACGCCGGCTTCCGTCATGACTTCGATGACATCATCGATCTGCTCTTCGGTTGCGTGTTCCTGCATGGCTACGATCATTGCTTGTTCCCTGTCTCAGGCGCCTGTGCGCCGGTGTCGGTGCCAGGCGCGTGTGCCGCTGCCTGAGCATTTCTTTCGGAAGCCAACTCGTTCCGCTGGAGGGCGCGCATGACGTCGATGATGCGCTCGTAGATGTGCGTAAGCTCAACGTCCGGCAATGGCCCGCTGTTATGCGAGCGCACGTTCTGCAAGACGAGCTTCTCGCGGGCCGGTTCATAGACCGGCAGCGATGTGGCTGCCTTGAGATGGCCGACGTGAATGGCCGCCTTGGCTCGCTCATTGAGCGCGGCTACGAGTTGTTGATCCAGTTCATCGATGCGTTTCCGCAGTTCTTCCAGTGTCATGCTTTGTCCTCAATAAGCGCCAATGCACGATTGCTTCGCACAGGAGCGCGGAACGGAAGTTGAAACACAGTTCAGCGTGAGCGTTGATTGCTTTTACCGGGTCAGCGCAGCTTCAGGCTGGCGCAGACCCCTGATAAATCGGGATACAGCGGCTGCGGCTGCATTGCCTGACTTATCTTCCGGAGCGGACCGCTCGATCAGCTCCACAATGGCGCTGCCAATGACCGCGGCATCGGCAAATTCTCCAACCTGCGCCACATGCGCGGCGTTTGAGATGCCAAATCCCACGGCCACCGGCAGCGTGCTCCATCGACGTATGCGGGCGACGAGCGACTGGGCATCGCTGGTGAGGCTTTGCTGCTTGCCGGTGATGCCGGTGCGGGAGATGGCGTAGATGAAACCTTTGCTGTGTGTGGCGATGGCTTCGAGACGATCATCCGGGCTGGTGGGCGCGGCGAGGAAGATGGGCGCGAGCGAGACGCGGTCGAGCTCGGCTAGTAACTCCGCTGCTTCTTCCACGATGATGTCGGTGACGAGGACGCCGTCGGCTCCGGCGGCTTTGGCGTCGTCAGCGAATTTCGCGAGGCCGTAGCGCAGGATGGGATTGAGGTAGGAGAAGATGACGAGGCCGGCTTGTGGGCGGGCGGAGCGGATTTCCTTGGCCAGAGCGAGGACGTCTTTGAGGCTGGTGCCGCGTGCGAGGGCGCGCTCCGAGGCGCGCTGGATGACGGGTCCGTCGGCGAGAGGATCGCTGAAGGGGACGCCTAGCTCGATGACGTCAGCTCCGGCGTCAATGGCTTCGAGCGCGATGGCGCGGGTGGCTTCGAGCGATGGATCGCCGGCGGTTAGGTAAATGACTAAACTCGGCTTGGATTGGAACTTGATCGGCATCGGTTGCTAGCTAGGAGCCCTCCAGATGCAGTTCCTGAGCGATGATGCCCATGTCCTTGTCGCCGCGTCCGGAGAGGTTCACCACCAGTATGTCACGCGGGGTGAGCGTGGGTGCGAGCACGAGAGCTTCCGCGACGGCGTGGGCGGATTCGAGCGCGGGCAGGATGCCTTCGGTGCGGGAGAGCCTGACGAGGGCGTCGAGAGCCTCGGCGTCGGTGCGTGAGGTGTACTCGGCGCGCTTGGTGTCATGGAGCATGGCGTGCTCCGGGCCTATGGAGGCGTAGTCGAGGCCGGCGGAGACGGAATGCGTCAGCGCGATCTGGCCGTTTTCATCCTGAAGGACGTAGGAGAATGTTCCCTGCAGCACGCCGGGATTGCCGCCTGAGAAGCGGGCGGCGTGTTCGCCGAGGGCCGAGCCGCGGCCACCGGCTTCGACGCCGATGAGACGGACTTCGCGGTCATTGATGAATTCGTAGAAGGCTCCAATGGCGTTGGAGCCGCCGCCGACGCAGGCGACGATGGCGGTGGGAAGGCGGCCTTCTTTTTCGAGGATCTGCTGCTTCATTTCGCGGCTGATGCAGCGCTGGAAGTCGCGGACCATGGTGGGGTATGGGTGCGCGCCGAGGGCCGAGCCGAGAACGTAGTATGTGGTGCGGACGTTGGTGACCCAGTCGCGCATGGCTTCACTGATGGCGTCCTTGAGGGTTTTTGAGCCGGAGGAGACACCGCGAACTTCTGCGCCGAGAAGCTTCATGCGGAGGACGTTGAGGTGCTGGCGGGCCATGTCGACTTCGCCCATGTAGATGATGCATTCGAGGCCGAGGTGGGCGCAGACGGAAGCTGTGGCGACGCCGTGCTGGCCTGCGCCGGTTTCCGCGATGATGCGCTGCTTGCCCATGCGCTTGGCGAGGAGGCCCTGGGCCAGCGAGTTGTTGATTTTGTGCGCGCCGGTGTGGAGGAGGTCTTCGCGCTTGAGGTAGATTTTTGCGCCGCCGAGTTGCTCGGTTAGGCGCTTGCAGAAGTAGAGCGGTGTGGGACGGCCGGCGAAGTCGCGGAGGAGATCGGCCAGCTCGGTCTGGAAGGCGGCGTCGGCTTTGGCGGCTTCGTATTCGCGCTCAAGCTCGAGGAGCGCGGCCATGAGCGTCTCCGGCACGTAGCGGCCGCCGTAGATGCCGAAGCGGCCGGGCCGGGATTCGGATGGTGCGGACGGAAGAACGATGGATGCGATGAGCTTTGCCCTCCTCGGTTCGGGCCGAAGGAATGAATCTTCAGTGTATCGCTGGAGGCTGGGTGCTTTATCCCTGGGTTACTGTCTTAAATCTGCGTTGGGGGCTCTTGTTTTCCAGATTTGGGCACAGGAGCGGCAAAGATCAATTATGTACAGGAAGACAACTTGCGCAACCGCTGGGGGGAATTAAA
>NZ_JBEKYX010000097.1:0-21472 GCF_049510455.1 Occallatibacter sp.
TGCAGATTCGCCGCAATCTCCTCCGGCGTGCCCACAGCAACCACCTGACCGCCGCCATCGCCGCCTTCCGGGCCCATATCAATCACCCAATCGGCAGACTTGATTACATCCAGATTGTGTTCAATCACCACCAGTGAACCGCCGCCATCAATCAGCTTCTTGAAAGCCGTCAGCAGCTTCGACACGTCATCGAAATGTAGCCCCGTCGTCGGCTCGTCCAGAATGTATAGCACGCGGCTTGCCTGCGATGGCTTCGCGTTGGCATTCGCGTTCCGCGCCTGCGCCAGATGCGAAGCCAGCTTCACCCTCTGCGCCTCACCGCCTGAAAGCGTCGTCGCACTCTGCCCCAGCCGCAGATAGCCCAAACCTACTTCATCCAACACCGCAAGCTTTTCGAGCAGCCGCGTCTGCCCCACAAAGAACCGCAGCGCTTCCTTCACCGTCATCTGCAGCACTTCATGAATGCTCTTGCCCTTGTATTGCACCTCAAGAACCTTCGCCTGGTAGCGCGTTCCTCTACATTCCTCGCATGGCAACTCCACATCGGCAAGAAACTGCATCTCCACCGTCACCGTGCCATCGCCCTCGCAGACATTGCATCGCCCGCCCGGCACATTGAAGGAAAAATGCCCCGGCGTCAGTCCCTTGCGCTTCGCCTCCGGCTGTGACGCAAACAGCTCGCGAATCAAATCGAATCCCTTGATGTACGTCACCGGATTCGACCGCGGCGTTCTCCCGATCGGCGTCTGATCCACCAGCACCACATCGTTCAATCGCTCCACGCCGGTCAGTGACTTGAAGGTTCCCGCCGGGTCCACTGAATCCGTCTGCCCCAGCGCCCGCGCAATCGCGCGATACAGCACATGATGCACCAGCGTTGATTTTCCCGACCCCGAAACCCCCGTAATTGCAACCAACAGCCCCAGCGGAATCTCCACATCCACGTTCTGCAGATTATTAGCAATCGCACCGCGCAGCACCAGCTTCTCGCGTCCCGGCTCCCTCCGTCGCGTCGGCACTGGAATCGCAATCTGCCCCGACAAATATCGTCCCGTGAGCGATTGCGGATTCGCCTCAATCTCCGCCAGCGTTCCCTCTGCCAGCAGCTTGCCGCCAAACTCGCCTGCGCCCGGTCCCAGATCCAGCAGATGATCCGCGGATCGCAGCACATCTGCATCGTGCTCCACCACCACAATCGTGTTGCCCAGGTCGCGCAGCTTTTTCAAAATCGAAATCAGTCTGTCCGTATCGCGCGCGTGCAGCCCAATTGAAGGCTCGTCGAGAACATACAAAGCTCCAACCAGTTGCGAGCCAAGCGAAGTCGCAAGCTGAATCCTCTGCGCCTCGCCGCCGGAAAGCGTGGATGCCAACCGATCCAGCGTCAGATATTCCAGGCCCACAGCATCCAGAAACACCAGCCGCTGCCGCACTTCTTCCAGAATGCTTCCTGCAATCTCCGCCTGCATCGGCGTCAGCTTCAGCCCTGCAAAAAAATCCTTCGCCTTCGCAATCGTCAGCGCCGCAGCCTGGCAAATGTTCATCCCATTCAGCCGCACCGCGCGCGCCTCGGCTCGCAGCCGCTGTCCTCGGCACTCCGGGCACTCCGCATATCCGCGATACTTGCTCAGCATCACGCGCACATGCAGTTTGTACTTCTTCTTCTCCATCTGGCGAAAGAAGCCATACACGCCCTCAAAGCTTCCCTTGCCATGCAGAATAATCTCGCGCGCCGCATCGCTCATCTCGCGCCACGGCACATCCATCGGCACGCCCAGCACCGCCGCTTGTTTTTTCAGGTCGGTAAAATGCGGCCTGTACTTCGGCCTGTTCCACGGATCAATCGCGCCATCACTCAAGCTCAGCGTTTTGTCCGGAATAATCAGGTTCAGATCGAAATCAACCGTATTTCCAAATCCCTGGCAACGCGGGCATGCGCCAAAGGGATTGTTAAAGCTGAACAGCCTCGGCTCCGGCTCGCGTCCCGGCCTGTGGCAATCCGCGCACTCAAACGCCGACGAGTAGCGGTAATGCTTCCGCTCCGCGTTCTCTTCACGCGGAACCACCTCGAAGATCACCTCTTCCGCCTCGCGATACGCGGTCTCCGCGGCATCCACAATCCGCGCACGATTCTCGTCGTCCACTACGATGCGATCCACCAGCACAAACACCGGCAGCGTAAAGTCAATCTCCAGCAAACTCTCCGGAGTTGAAAACTCAAAGATGCGTCCCTGCTGATACAGCCGGCCAAAGCCTCCTCCGCGCAGCTCCGTCAGCCGCGCCTTCAGCGCTTCCGTCAAAAGCCCCTCTGTATCCGAAGTCTTCGCTGCTGTCTTCGCGCTTGCGCGAGTCTTCTTCACCGGCTTTTCAACTGCATTCTCAATTGAAATTGTCTTCACGGGAAACAGCGCGTGCAGCCGAGTTCCCTCACCCAGCGCCATCACTGCATCGGCAATCTCATCCACGTTGTCGCGCCGCACCAGCCCATCGCAATGTACGCAATGGACAGTCCCGCAGCGCGCATACAGCAGCCGCAGATAGTCATAAATCTCCGTCGCCGTCGCAACAGTAGACCGTGGATTACGTGTCGTATTTTTCTGTTTGATCGCAATCGCCGGTGCAAGTCCGTCAATCTCATCCACGTCGGGCTTTTCAATGCGCTCCAGAAACTGACGCGCATACGCCGACAAGGATTCGACGTACCGCCGCTGCCCCTCGGCATAGATCGTGTCGAAGGCCAGCGACGACTTTCCCGAGCCCGACACGCCGCTCACCACCGTCAGCTTGCCATGCGGTATATCGCAGGAAATGTTCTTTAGATTATGCGTCCGCGCGCCGCGGATCACGATCGCTTCATTTGGATTGGTCAACGAAAAAGCACCGGCAGATCAGAAAGTCGGCGCGCTCACACTGTCACACTTACGCGGTTAAGCATGTAGCTGCCCATTCTTATTATACGAACGCCGAAAATAGCAATGCGCCAACGGAATGCTGGCGCATGCTTGCGCGGCCTCTGGCGAGCGCAACGCGTTGACTTTACGCGGCCACTTCTTGCAGTTGGCGCATTCTGGTCGAAGCCGGAACAAATTCGTACTCGTACTCGCGCTCGATCTCTTCCACAACCGTCTCCACCTTGCGGTCGAGTACGGTTGACAAGTTCAGCAGCACCGTCGAAGCGCACGCAGGACATTGCATAGCGCTGTTCCCCACGCTATTGCAGTCCGGGCAGAGATAGGCAGAAGTCAGAAGGAAATGTGCGGGCTCCGTACAGGGAATCGCGTCGTGTTCGTCTTGTCTTTTGTTCAGAATGAGTGAAAGCATCGGCTCACCTAAGGCTTGGCTGGTTAAACAAAGGATGGAAAGCAGCCGCAAATCGTACACCCCAGAATGGCTGCCTAATAGCATTTGGATGCTCCACGCATAGCCCTAGTTGCTTGATTCTTCGGGGCCTCATCGTGTACACTTCCGCGACATTTCGCGCAACTACTATTGATAGTGCGGTTTGCGCCTCATTCGTTTCATGCCGGTAACCATCTATTGATTATCTTTTTGTAGTGGGTCATATCGTCAAAACAGCCGCACGTTCTTCCGCCACGTCCAACTTTCGTACAGCTTCAAACCTTTAAACTGGTAGCTGAGGTATTTCGTGTTTCGTTCTGTCTCCCTGTTTGCTTGTTTTTTTGCATTCACTGCGCTCCCAATCTCTGTCCTGGCTCAGCAACAGATCGCGCCCGCCCCAGCTCAATCGGATGCTCTATCGCCACAGCTTCAGGAAGTTGAAGCTCTTCTCGCGCAATCCAACTGGAAGGCCGCAAGCGACAAGCTCAACACCTATCTCTCCGCCAATCCTTCAGATGCACGCGCACTCTTCGATGCCGGTTACGCCGCAGACGCGCTAAACCACGCAGACGATGCCGCCACCTTCTATCGCCGCGCCATCGCCGCAGATAACTCGCTGCTTGAAGCGCATCTCTCACTAGGTCTCTTACTGGCGCGCCAGAACAAGCTCGACGAAGCGCGCACAGAACTCCAGGTCTCCACGCAGCTCGATGCCGGAGCAAACGGCAATGCATTTCGCGCCCGCGCCTGGCGCGCCCTCGCGCAGGTCGATCGCGAAGCCGATCCCTCCGCCGCATCGAACGACCTCATCGAAGCATTGAAACTGACTTCTGAAACACCGGAAGACACACTCCTCGCCGCCGAACTCGCCAGCTCAGCCGGTGAGTGGGACGCAGCGGAGAAAGCCTACCGTAGCCTTCTCGCAAAAGATCCCAAATCCAGCGCCGTCGCAGCCGGCCTCGCACACGTCCTCATCGCCAAGAAGAACTATCCGGAAGCGGAGACCCTGATCCGCTCCGCGCTCGAGTCCACTCCCAACGATCCCGCGCTTACCGCGCAACTCGCTCTCGTCCTCGCTGCGCAGGATAAAGGGGAAGCTCTCCCGGTTCTTGAAAAGCTTCACACAGACCATCCCGCTGACACCGCCATTACCCGTATGCTCGCCGAGGTTCGCGCCGAAGCCGGTGACACCGCAGGCTCTGACCAGATCTACACCGCACTCCTGGTCGCCAACCCGCGCGACCCTGAGCTGCTCATCAGCCACGGCCAGAACCTTATCCGCCTCATGCATTTCGCTGAGGCGTACCAAGTCTTTAAACAGGCCGCAGACGTGGCGCCCGCAAACCCTGACGCGTGGAGCGGCCTCGCCTTTGCAGCCTCCAAAACCAATCGTCCCTCTGAGGCCATCCACGCGCTTACCATACGCTCGCAATTTCTTCCGGAATCCGCGTCAACCTATTTCCTCTGGGCCATATCCTACGATGCATTGCACAGCCGGGCTAACGCAGCCGCCTATTACCACCACTTTCTGGATATGGCGCAAGGAAAATTCCCGGATCAGGAATGGCAAGCCCGCCAACGGCTGATTGCGCTCGACAAGAAATAACAGGCGCACGATGATGGAAACCGTGGCGGCATTGCCGGTTATCACTGAATTGTCATTCTTTTCGCAGCCTATTGCGCACACCTTAAAAAAGGCCTATAGTTCCGGCCCAAGGATGCCTTTCCGAACATTCGCCTTCCCGGCGCTCGGAAGATGCAACTGATTCATGCTACGGTCGTCAGCGCGGAGGTTGTTATGCGTGCCTTTCCGGTTGTTCTCGCTTTAACTCTGACTTGCTGCTCGCTCCCGGCTCTCGCCTCTTCACTGGACGACAAGCCCATCGATCTGCAAAGCATTGCAGCGCTTGAGACCCGCGCCGCGCAAGCCTCCCCGCGCGAACAATGCTTCCTCTACGCTCAGCTCGTGCATGAAATGGTCGAGTTCAGCGCCCACCAATACGCCATTGGAGAGTTTGAGCAGTCATCAAGCCTCCTCAAGCGCGCGCAGGAGATCACCCATAAGCTTCATACCGCCCTCACCAACGACGACAAGAAGCTCAAGGACGCGCAGATTCTCCTCCGCCATACCGCCTTCCGCCTCAATGAGCTCATCCACTCCGCCGGCACCGATGACCGGCCCCTCATGGCCGAAACCCTCGTCCAGCTCAATGCAGCCCAGACCGAAACCATGCTCGCCGTCTTTAAAAAATAAAGATGAATGGTCGAAGATCAGCGATGCAAAGGCCGTGCTAAAACGCGGCCTTTGCATTTCTAATCCCTATGTCCCTGGCCCCTTGGTCCTTGTCTTTGTCATAATGTCCGCATCGGAGCAAACGTCCATGCGCTCTCTCGCTATCGTTCTACTCGCCCTTGTCTCAATCCCCACGCTCGCCCAGAAAGAAAAACGCGAGCCCCTTACCGAAACCCAGATTGAGGCCATTCGCGAGGCTGGCATCGACCCCAACCTCCGCATCGCGCTCTACACCAAATACGCCAACGAACACGCCGACACCATTAAGGGCCTCATCAATCGCGGCAAATCCCGTGATCGCCTCAAACGCATCGACGACGAGTTGCAGGACTTCACCGCTCTCATGGACGAGCTCGGTTCCAATCTCGATCAGTACGGCGACCGCAAAGCCGATCTGCGAGAAGCCCTCAAGGTGCTGAATGAGGATTGCCCTAAATGGGTCACCATCCTCAAGTCGCTGCCCGGCGAACCGGCCTTTGACGTCGCCCGCAAAGAAGCCATCGAAAGCGGAGAAGACCTTGCCGACCAGTCCAGCCGCCTGCAGAGCGAGCAAAACACCTACTTCCTTACCCACAAGGATGAGAAAAACCAGCAGCGCGCCGAACCGAAACAAAACCCTGAGTAGCTGCAACCTCCGCTCATGGCGCCCGGCCTGCGTCCATCCGCGGGCAAGCCTCACGCCGCACTAAAAATCGCCGTTTCTGCTAGGCTCACCTTGGTGGCTTCCGAACTCATACCCATTTTTCAGGAGGAATACAGAGCTCTGCGTCCGCGTGCGCCTATGCCTCCTTTTACCATCCGCTTTCGCAAGTTCGTCTCACTCAACACCACCATCCGCCTCCGCGCAGATCAGATTCACGTCAGCCTCTCCGACCTGCTCGAAGGCGCGCCGGAGCCTGTCCTGCGCGCCATCGCGCACATCCTGCTGGCCAAGCTCTACAAAAAGCCCATTGACCCGGCGCAGAACCATCGCTACAAGCGCTTCGCCACTTCCGCCGCAGTCATGCGGCAAACAGAGCTCACGCGCAGCCGCCGAGGAAACAAACGCTATCTTGGCCCACAGGGCCGCTATTACAACCTCGAAGAGGTCTTCGAGTCGCTCAACGGGCGATTCTTTAACGGACTGATGGGTCGTCCGCAGCTCACCTGGAGTGAAGCCCTGGCCAAACGCTTACTCGGCCACTACGAACCATCGTCGTCAGCCGCGTCTTTGACCGCCCCTCAAGCCCGCGCTACGCCATCGAATACCTGCTCTACCACGAGATGCTGCACCTGGTACACCCAGTCAAAATGAAGGGAACGCGCCGCTGCGTCCATTCCGCCGCCTTTAAAGCGGACGAAGGTAAGTTTCCGCAGCTCAAGGAAGCGCTGGCGTTTCTGAAACGGCTTTAAACGACAACGCAGAGGAGACCCCGAAATGTCTCAGAAAGAAAAAATCCGCTGTTCCTGGGCTGGCTCCGACCCGCTCTACTGCCAATATCACGACGAGGAATGGGGCGTGCCGAACTACGACAGCCGCGCTCTCTGGGAAATGCTCATGCTGGAAGGCTTTCAGGCCGGCCTCGCGTGGATCATCATTCTCCGCAAGCGCGAAACCTTCCGCATAGCATTCAAGAATTTCGATCCTGAAAAGGTCGCCCGCTTCACCGAGGAAGACATTACACGTCTTCTCGCCGATCCCGGCATCGTCCGCTCCCGCGCCAAGATTGAGGCCACCATCGCCGGCGCGCGAATCTATCTCGAAATGCAGGCCGCTGGCGACGATTTCTCAAAGTTTGCATGGAACTTTGTAGACGGCAAGCCGATCCAGAACACCGGCCCCATACCTGCTCAGACGCCGCTATCGGAGCAGATTTCAAAGGCACTCAAGAAGCGTGGCTTTAAATTCGTTGGACCGACAATCACCTACGCCTGGATGCAGGCCGTCGGCATGGTCAATGACCACGCGCCGGATTGTTTCCGGCGACAGCATTGCTAGCATCGCTGTCATTTTACTGGTATCATAAACTCATGGCAACGATCACGATTCGCAATCTCGATGAAACGGTCAAGCGTAAGCTGCAGGTTCGCGCTGCGCTGCACGGCCGTTCCATGGAGGCTGAAGCACGGGATGTGCTCACGACGCTGGTAAATGATCAGCCTTCGCCGCGTCAGGAAAATCTTGCGATCGCAATTCGCCGGCGATTCGCCAGGTTTGGCGACGTGGAGCTTCAAATTCCTCCGCGCAAAAGCTCTTCACGACCGATTCCTTCCTTCGACTGATGTTTCTGCTCGATACAAACGTAATTTCGGAACTGTTGCGCGAACGCCCACACGATCGTGTGCAGATGTTTTTCGCCGAGAATCCCACAACAGAAATTTGGACCTGTTCAATTGTGGTCGCGGAATTGTTTTTTGGCGTTGACCTCATGCCCGCAGGGCGGAAACAGCGAATGTTGTCACAGGCGCTTGAAGGCATGATTCAAGAGGATTTTCGCCAGCAGATCCTTCCATTCAATTTGGAGGCGGCACGGAATTACGGAAAAATCCGCGCTCACAGGCAGCGAATGGGAAGGCCAATCTCAGAAACGGATGCACAAATTGCGGCGATAGCACTCGCGCATAGCGCACAGCTTGTGACACGCAATGTCAGGGACTTTGAGCATTGCGGCGTCCCACTCATCAATCCCTGGGACTAAGGCTCTACGCCGTCGGCTCCGCCGCAGTCTCCTGCACCGGCGCAAATTTCTCAGCCCGCCACCGCGAAACAAACAGCAGCAGAAGCACGCCCGCAACCACGCTGCCCGCGCTGGCAAGCTGCGCATTGGTCAAACCCCACAGCACATGCGGATTCCTGCGCAGGAACTCCACCAGGAACCGCGCCGAGCCGGTAAGGATGAGGTATTCGGCCAGGATGGCTCCCGTATGCCGCCGCTTTCCTCCGCGCATCCACAGCCACGCGCCAATCAGCAATGAACTGCCCAGCTCATACAGCGGCGTCGGATGCACGCGCTCGTACGTGGGTACAATTCCATGCGGAAAGCTCATGCCCCACGGCAGCGCCGTAGGCTTACCGTAGCAGCCGTCGCCGGAGAGGAAACATCCGATGCGTCCGATACCGTAGCCGATCGCCGCGGCAGGCGACGCCAGGTCAAGCGTCCTGAGAGCGCCAATTTTGGCGATGACTCCCTGCCCTACCAGCGCGCTGAGGCCGAAAACCAGCCCGCCGAACCAGGCAAAACCCGCCGTATCCCACAGCACGCGCCAGCCCTGCTCGCGAAACTCCTCAGGTGTATCCAACACATGCCACAGCTTGGCGCCAATAATGCCGGCCACCACGGTAATCATCACCATGCCAATGGCGTCCGCGGAGATTTTTGCGCGGCGGAAACTGCGCTCCAGCACCAGGCCGCCAATCACGGCAGCCAGCCAGAGCATCAGGCCAAAAGTAGGAATGGCGTGGGGCCAGAACGGAAGAGGAATCTCGGGAAGCATCGTCTGCAACAGTATAGACCCCTGGCCTTTGCCAAAGTTACGCTGTGTCGTCGCCAATACACCTGATTTTTACGCGTCACTTGCGCCGCTCCCCGTCTCTCGATTCATACTGGGAACATGACCACCGCAACCGAACCAGTAGACCCGCAGCAGGGACTGCAAGTCCTCTACTCACGACAGCAGATTGCAGACCGCGTAGCAGAGCTCGGTGCGGAGATCACCCGCGACCTGAATGGCGAGCCGCTCATCATGATCGGCGTGCTTAAAGGCGCGGCAGTCTTCCTGGCCGACCTCGCGCGCGCCGTGCAGGCCGATACCACCTTCGACTTCATCGCCGTCTCCAGCTACGGTAAAGGGCAACGCTCCTCCGGAGCGGTCAAGCTGATCAAGGATCTCGATCATCCGATCGAAGGCAAAAACGTGCTCATCGTCGAGGACATTCTCGACACCGGAATCACGCTCACCTATCTCCGCAAAATTCTTCAGGAGCATCATCCTAAGTCGCTGCGCATCGCCGCGCTGCTCGATAAGCCGGCGCGCCGCATGGAAAAGATCGATGCCGATTACGTTGGCTTTTCAATTCCGAACCTCTTCGTCATCGGCTACGGCATGGACTATGCCGAGCGCTACCGCAACCTGCCTGATATATGCCTGATGACGGCGGAACATCCTGAATAGCCAGCGAACCGAGAGAGCGCGCAATGGACAAGGAAATCGAAATCCTGCAAGCCGCATACCGCAACTTCAATGCGCGGAATCTCGATTCCGTGCTGGCTCTCATGACAGGGGATATAGAGTGGCCGAACGGCTGGGAAGGCGGCTACGTCCATGGACATGAAGGCGTGCGCGATTACTGGACTCGACAATGGGCAGTCCTCGATCCAAAGGTAAAACCGTTAGAGATTCACAGGCTGGAGGATGGCCGGTTTGCCGTAGAGGTGCATCAGATAGTGCATGATCGCGAAGGCAAACTTCTCGCAGACATGCAAGTGCGGCACATCTACCGGTTGCGCGCTGGATTGATCGAGCGGATGGACATTGAAGAAGTAACCTCCTGACCGGCAAACTTCATCTAACGCTGTGTGAAAGTGCAATTCCGGTGCAACTTTTTCGGGATTTGTTGCAAGAGTCATCAGGGTTTTATACTCAAACTCCGGAGTGAGCAATCCGGGCCGCGCAGCGGACGAAAGGAGCATTCTTATGGCAGCAGGTGCCTCCATCTCAACCGATCTTGAGTTTGATAATGGTGACTTTGACGCCGCCGGATTTACCGCGCAGGCGCTGGCCAATGCCTATTCACTCGCTGCTGTAATCGACCATACCCTGTTGAAACCAGAGGCCACTCGCGAACAAGTGGAAGAGCTCTGCAATGAGGCCGCCGAATATAAGTTTGCCTGCGCCATGATGAGCCCTGTGTGGGCATGCACAGCTGTCTCCGTTCTCGCCGGAACGGGAGTTCCCGTAGGCGTGGTGGTCGGCTTTCCACTCGGAGCCTCGCTTGTTTCCACGCTCCGCCATGAAGTGGCAACGCTCGCCCGGCTTGGCGCAAAAGAAATCGACATGGTCCTACCCATCGGCCAACTCAAAAGCGGCAACCACCAGGCCGTTGAGCACACCATCCGTTCCGTCGCATCCGTCACCCACCATCATGGCGCAATTCTCAAGGTGATTCTGGAGACCTGCCTGCTCACGGTGGAAGAAAAGCTGCGCGCGGCTGAGATCGCCATCCAGGCTGGAGCGGATTTTCTGAAGACCTCCACCGGCTTCTCCACCGGCGGCGCGACAGCCGCGGACGTAGCGCTGCTGCGCGGCGTTGCCGGTGCGCGCTGCGGCGTAAAGGCATCGGGCGGAATCCGCACGCTGGCCGACGCGCGGGCAATGCTCGAAGCCGGCGCCAACCGCATCGGCGCTTCGGCCAGCGTAGCCATCATTCGGGAGTTAGGTGAGCTAACTGGCGAGTAATCAGGTATTATTCGCTTCGATACTGATGCCCGAACCTCCCGAGCTATTGCCGCCAATTCACGAGTTTGAAGGTGACTACCGTCCCGCCGAGCCCTCACGCCTTGACTCGGCCAATATCCGCGTCGAAACGGCGGATCTCGCCTATCTGGTGCAGATGGCGGATACGCTCAACACGACGCTCGATCTGCAGACGCTCATGAATCGCACAGCCGAGATGGTGCGGGCGATCATTCCCTACAAGATATTCGCCATCCTGCTGCTCAATGACCGCACGCAGGACCTGCGCATGCGCTTCCAGATCGGCCACACACCGGAAGTGGAGCGGATGAAGCTGCCGCTCGGCAAAGGCGTTGCCGGCCAGGTGGCGCTCACGCGCAAGCCGATCCTGCTGAACGATATAACCAAGGCGCCCTTCTACGTCAGCGCAAATCCTGAGGTGCGCTCAGAGCTTGCCGTTCCGCTGATTGCGAAGAACCAGCTGATCGGCGTGATGGACATCGAAAGCGAGCAGCTGAATTACTTCCGCGATGAACACCTTCACCTGCTCACGCTGACCGCCTCGCGCATCGCTCAGGCCATCGAAAACGCCCGCCTCTACACGCGGGCCTCGCGGCAGGCGCAGCAGCTTACCGTGCTGAACGAAATTGCTGCGGAGCTAACCTCGATCTTGGATATTGACCCACTCTTTGAGCGCATCGGCCAGTTGCTGCGGCGCCTCATCGACTATCAGATGTTCACCATCATGCTGCTCGATGACACGGGCGAAACGCTCATCACGCGCTATGCATGGCGCTTCGGTTATTCGCACGCCCCGAAGCGGCGCATCCCCATCACCAGCGGCCTCGTCGGTGCATCCGTGCGCGAATGGCGAGTGGTGAATGTGCCGGATGTTCGCAAGGATCCGCGCTACGTCGAAATGAATTCCGAGACGCGCTCGGAGATGATCGTCCCGCTCTTCCACAAGGGACGCATCATTGGCGTCCTCGATCTGGAGCACACGCGCACCGGCTTTTTCAACGAAGAGCACGAGCGCGTGCTGACCACCCTCGCAGCCCAAATCGCCATCGCCATTGAAAACGCGCGGCTCTATCAGGCAGTCCGCCGACAGGAGCAGCAACTCGAACGAGACATCGCCATGGCCCGTGAGGTACAGCTTCGCCTGCTGCCCTCCGCGCCTCCCACGCACACGAACGCGGAGTTGGCAGTACGCTTTTTACCGGCACGATCCATCGGCGGCGACCTCTACGACTTCCTCGACTACGGCCCTAACCAGAGCGCCATCGTGCTCGGCGATGTCAGCGGCAAGGCCGCGCCGGCAGCGCTGTTTTCCGCACTCGTGAGCGGCATCATGCGCTCGGAGTCCACGCTGCATCCAGACCCCGCGCGCATGCTCGCCATCCTCAACGATGCCCTGCAGGTCCGCAAGCTCGATTCGCAGTACGTCGTCATGCTCTTCGCGTTATGGAACGACGAAAACCGCACCCTCCAGGTAGCTAACTCCGGCGCAGTGCAGCCCATCTTCTGCCGCGGCGGCAAATCAACGGTTGTACGCGCAGAGGGCTTTCCCCTCGGCATGTTCCCTGACGTCTCGTACGAGGAATTCACGCTCGCCACGCAGCCCGGCGACGCGCTTCTCTTTGCCTCGGACGGCATCACGGACGCCGAAAATTCACAGGGCGAAATGTACGGCGATGAGCGCCTCTCGTCCATGCTGTGCGCCAATCGTAAGCGTTCCGCAGCCGCAATTGCCGAAGCAATTATGTCCGATGTAACGCACTTTCAGGGCGGCCATGACCGCTTCGATGACGAAACAATCATCGTTTTGCGTGTGCGATGACGCCCGATAAAGTATATTTTCCCTGATGAAAACATTGCTTCGTACGCTGCTTTTCCTCGCGCTCATCGTCTGGCTCGGCGCAGAGGTTTTCTTTCCGGTCATTGCCGCGGTCACATTCACCACCCTCGCGCCTGACACCCATGTAGCGGGCTCCATCGTCGGCCAGTTGCTGCGCACGCTGCACTGGATGGGCCTCATCGCCGGCCTGGTAGCTCTGCTACTACTTGCCATTGCGCCCACATGGAGAATCTACAAGCCGCGCTCGGTTCTGGTCCCCATGGTGCTGCTATTGCTGATGATCGGAGCCACAGCGTACTCGCAATTCGGCATCATCCCCTCCATGGAGCGCGACCGCATCGCAGCAGGCGGCGCCATCGACACCACGGACACAAACAGCCCACAGACAATCCACTTCAACAAGCTGCATCGCCGCAGCACGTACGTCGAAGAAATCGTCCTGCTCTTCGGCATCGCCACGGTCGTCTTCGTAGCACGGGCTGAAAGCGTGCGCGCCTGAGAGTTGCGCGGCTTTCTCATCGGCTAAAATCGTAGAGGCCCTTATAGCTCCATCATCCTCGCAGGGCCACTACGGGAAGTGCATGAAGACTGGCATTATCGGCCTGCCGCAGGTGGGCAAGACATCGTTGTTCAAAATCCTTACCAAGGCCAAGGTGGAAGACCGCGGCTACTCGCGCGAGGCCCACATTGGCGTGGCCCGCGTGCCGGACGAGCGGCTCGACAAGCTCTCCGCGCTCTACTCGCCCAAGAAGACCACCTACGCTACGGTTGATTACGTGGACGTCGCAGCCATCGGCCAGGAAGCGCTCAAGGAGACCAATTTCCTTACCAGTCTCCGCAACAACGACGCTCTCATCCACGTGCTGCGCGCCTTTGAGGACGACTCCATCCCGCACGTTGGCGCCATCGACCCGCTGCGCGACATCAAGAATGTCGAATTCGACCTCATGGTCAGCGATCTCACCCAGATCGAAAAGCGTCTTGAGCGCGTCGAAAAAGATCTCAAGAAAGGCCGTACCGGCGAGCTCGAACGCGAACAGGCTCTTCTCATCCGCTCAAAGGAAGCACTCGAGCAGGAGCAGCCTCTGCGCGAGCTTGAGATGTCCGCCGACGAGAAGAAGCTCATCAAGGGCTTCATGTTTCTTTCGCAGAAACCAATCCTCTACGCGCTTAACATCGGCGAGAGCACCTCGCTCGGAGATGATCTTGAAGCAGCCGTAGCCAAATACAAGCTGGAAGAAGTATCCAGCCGCCCGAACGCTGGAGCAACCGCGATCTGCGGCAAGGTAGAAGCCGAACTGGCCGAGATGGATGACGCCGAAGCCGCGGATTTTCTTTCCAGCTACGGTTTGAAGGACAGCGGCCTCACGCGCCTCATTCGCAAGAGCTACGAGCTGCTCGGCCTCATCAGCTTCTTCACCGCCGGTGAGGATGAATGCCGCGCATGGACCATTCCCGCAGGCTCCAAGGCCCCGCAGGGAGCAGGCGCCATCCACTCCGATCTCGAACACCACTTCATCCGCGCGGAAACCATCCGCTGGGACGCGCTGCTCGATGCAGGCTCCGAAGCCAATGCCCGCTCGCGCGGCACTCTGCGCCTGGAAGGCAAGGAATACATTGTGCAGGATGGCGACGTGATGCACATCCGGCACAGCGGCTGACAAAATGATTCGCTTATCCATTCTGCTCGGGGTGCTCGCCGCGCTGGCTGATGTGGCCGGCGGGCTGGTGCTCGTCCGCGCGCGCGGCATAGAGCGCTATCTGCGCTACTTTGTCGCGCTCGGTGCAGGTTTCCTCATGGCTACCGCAGTTCTTGAAATGGCGCCGGAGAGCATCAAGCTACGCCCGCAGCTTGGTCCGGTGCTCATCATGGCGGGCTACTGCCTCATGCATCTGCTGGAACACACCATTAACGCGCACTTTCATTATGGCGAAGAGACGCACCATCATGAGTTCGTCTCCCGCCACACCAGCTACTCCGTGCTGGGCGGCCTCAGCGTACATGCACTTTTCGATGGCGTAGCCATCGGCTCAGGCTTTGTGGTCAGCAGCGCGCTCGGCTGGCTCATCTTTCTGGCCATTCTGCTGCATAAAATGCCGGAGGGCTTCACCATGGCCTCCATCATGATGGCCAGCGGCCGTAGCCGTGCCGCTGCCTTTTATTCCGCTGTCGGGCTGGCCGTGGCCACGCTTATCGGAGTGCTGGTCATACAGCTTGTGCCAAGCTGGCTGCCATACGGCCTGCCCATCTCCGCAGGCGTTGCGCTGTATGTGGGCGCAAGCGACCTGGTTCCTGAAGTAAACCGCGAGCCAGGAATACGCATGGCGCTGGTCTTCTTTCTCGGCGTGGCGGGCTTCCTGTTGCTGCGAATGCTGCTGCCGGCCCTCTAAACGCGCATAAGGGTCCTCATCACCTTCGCTCCGTATAATTGGAGTATCCTCTGGCCGAACGGCGATTGCTCGCAGTTGCCGGGTATTTAAGAATGTCTACTTACAGCACGACGGCCAAATCCCAGCTTTCAAACCATCGCACTGCCTCAAACAGCTTTGTGCTTAAGTGGCTGCCGGTGGCTGCGCTGCTGCTGGTCTATGTAGCACAGTGCGCATTCTTCATCCGCACGCAATCTTTCACAAACGATGAGCCGGAGCACCTCGTAGCCGGTCTCGAAGCCTGGAAGTTCGGCGAGTTCAAACACTGGCACGACCAGCCGCCGCTTCCCCGGATGCTGTTTGCACTGCCGCTCGTGGGAACGAACTGGCAGTACCACATCGCCGACGATCAGGTACGCCTGGACAAGCCCGCTGCGGAGGTATGGCTCAACCGCTCGCGATGGGTGAACACGCTGCTGGGCGTGATTCTGCTGTTGCTTATTTGGACAACCGCACGAAGGCTCTTTGAAGACACAGCAGGGCTTTTTGCTCTGGGTCTGGCAGCAGTTTCGCCGGAGCTTATCGCGCATTTCTCTTTGGATACGATGGATGGGCCTGCAACGCTATCCATCTTCCTCACAGCGCTGCAGTTTGTTCGCTACCGCCGCAATCCCACATGGGGCCAGGCAGCGCTGTTGGGCTGTGCCATGGGCGTCATGATGCTCTCCAAGTTCAACTGCCCGCCCATGATTGCGCTCGTACTGGCCCTCGTGCTGTTTCGCAAGTCGCCAGGCAGCAAAGGCTGGCTGCACGGTTGGCAGTGGAAGCGCGCCGGAGCCGTGTTCCTGACAGCTTTCCTCGTTGTGTGGGCCGGATACTTCTTTCACGTCTCCCAAGTCACCTTTGCCAACCAGATGGTGACCATTCACTTTGCCGGCTACACAAAGCTGCTGCAATACGACATGCCGACACTACAGACGCCAATCACCATCTTCTGGCCGGCCTGCGAGTGGTTTACCGGACTGGGGCAGGTGGTAGTACACAACGCGGAAGGACACAGGAGCTTTCTGCTCGGCCAATACAGCGCGGACGGCTTCCGTACGTACTTTCCTGTGGCCGTGCTGCTCAAATGGCCGCCGATTGTGCTGCTTGCCGGAATCCTGGGAGTTGTGACCATAGCATTGCGCCAACTTGCGCGGCAACCCAGCGCCTTGAACGAAGAAGCCTCTGATCGAGAACTGCTGCTGCTAACGGTCTTCCCTGCTGTCTACGTGGCCTTTGCACTCATCTCGCATATCAACATAGGAGTGCGGCATGTGCTACCTTTGTACCCATTTCTCTTGTTGTATGCCGCAGCAGCCGGCGCGTGGCTGGCTAAGCGGCGATGGGGATACGTCTTGCTGCCCCTGCTGTTTCTTGCGCAATCAGCGGACACAATGCGTTACGCGCCGAACGATCTGGCGTACTTTACCCCATTTGTCAGCCCGAACCGCACATGGACGCTGCTGAGCGATAGCAATACAGACTGGGGCCAGGGACTCTACGCGCTGCGGGAGTACCAGGCGGCCCATCCTCAGGAAACCATTCACCTGGCGTATGTAGGAGAAGTGGATCCTGCGTGGATGGGAATCAGGTATGAGCGGTTAGGCGAGCAGGACCGTCCAACAGGCACGGTCATTGTGAGCGCGACGCAGCTTTCCGGACAATTACTGGCCAATCATGAGGCATACCGGTGGCTACTGAATTACCCGCTCAAAGCAGTTCTGGACCATACGATGTACGTTTTTGAGGTTTCAGACGGTAAATCCATGATGAATCAGTAGAATTTTCTTTAATTATGCAGGCTTTGCGACGCATAATTCGTCTAATGTGGGTGACCTTAACTTTTACACTGCGGCGGCTATAAAACGTACCGCCTTAAACTCTTCCGAACGGAGCCTCTGATTGCGCCGGTTTCTCAACCACGCCTCCATCCTGCCGGTCCTCCTGTTTTCCTTTCTTGGATTTCTAGCCATGGGGTATCACCCCGGCGCAGAGGATGATGCCGTCTACCTGCCTGCCGTAAAAGCGCACCTCAATCCCGCACTCTATCCGCATGATGCGGCCTTCTTCCAACTGCAGATGCGGACCAGCTTCTTCGATGTCTGGATGGCGGACCTGGTACGGGTCACAGGGCTTCCCGTGGCGTGGGCGGAGCTGCTTGTTCATGCACTTGCAATCTTTCTAATCGTGCTTGCGGCGTGGAGAATCCTCTGCCTGCTGTTTGAAGAGACCTCGGCGCGCTGGGGTGGAATTGCCATGCTGGGCGCCATGCTCACGCTGCCTGTTGCCGGCACAGCTCTGTTTATCGCCGATCAGTACCTGCACCCGCGAAATCCGGCAACGGCGCTGGTTCTCCTTGCCGTGGAACGGATTCTCCGTGGAAAACGCTGGCAGGCCCTTCCGCTGTTGGCGGTTGCGTTTGTTATGCATCCGTTAATGGGTGCGCTGGGAATCTCCTTCAACTGCATTCTTGGCCTGGTGCTGCATCGGCCCTTCCGGGCGCGTATGCGCGCATGGCTCACCCGCTACGAATCAAGGCCAATGGAAGCTCCTGCGCCGGCCTCCGCGCTTGTCCTCATCCCCTTTGGATGGGCCTTTGCACCGCCGAGCAAGTTCCTGCTCCAGGCCATGAGCACACGGCATTGGCTGCGCGTTTACGACTGGACCTGGTACGAGTGGATTGGCGATCTCGCGCCGATCGTCCTCTTCGGAGTGCTCTACTACGTCGCAAAGCGGCAAGGCCGCCACAACCTCTCGCTGTTTGCGCTTGCGGTCTGCATCTACGGCATATTTCAGCAATCCGTCGCCATGGTGTTACAGGGCCCAGAAGTCTTCGAAAGCTTCCGCGCGCTGGAGCCGATGCGCTTCCTCCACCTGATCTATGTCTTCATGGCAATCGTAGGCGGCGCATACCTTGGCATGTATGCACTTCGCGGCAAGATATGGCGCTGGGCCGTATTCGTGGCGCTGTTCTACGGAGGAATGTACTTCTCTCAACGCCAGCTCTTTGCCAGCACGGAGCACATCGAACTGCCCGCGGCAGGCTCGCAAAATCCCTGGCTGCAAGCCTTCGCATGGATTCGCCAGAACACTCCCAAAGACGCCTATTTCGCGCTCGATCCGCATTACATGGCCGCACCGGATGAGGATTATCACAGCTTCCGCGCCCTTGCAGAACGCAGCGCCCTGGCAGACGCCATCAAGGACACCTCAGTTATCACCAAAGTCCCCGAACTCGGCCAGAGGTGGTACGACCAGACACGCGCCGAGCAGGGTTGGGACCAATTCAGCCGCGCAGACTTCGAACAGTTAAAAACAAAATTCGGCGTCGATTGGGTTCTGGTGGCCAATCAACAGGCTCCCGGCATGGCATGTCCCTGGCATAACGACCGCCTCAGCGTCTGCCGCATTCCATAAGCCCCTCCCGCAAGCTGGCGCTCCGCATACTATAGAGATTGAGATTCGCGGATGATGCTGAGCCTGACACAACGATTGATTCTGGGCTGCGCGGCGCTGGCCGGGCTTACGCTATGGCTGGCGTTGGCAACGCGTGGAGCCATAGCGGCAGCCGGGCATCGCACGCTCGCCATTGCCCTGCCCGCAGCAGCCATTGTGCTGGCCATTCTCACCATCGTTGCGGTCCTCGCGCCCCTTCGCACGCTGGCCAGCGACGCCCACAAGATCGCGCAGGGAAATCTCGATCATCGCTCCGCATGGGCCGGGCGCGACAGCGCCGGAGTTCTCGCCGCCGAGATCAACCGCCTGGCAGTACGTCTTCGCGAACTGCGCGAATCCGACGCAGGCCGCCGTCAAATGGAGTTTCAGCTCTCAGATGCCGTGCTGCAATCCATCTTCGAGCCCATCATCGTCACAGACGCCAAGGGTCATCTCCTCAAGGTCAATCAATCTGCCGCCGAGCTCCTCGGCCCATCCTCCACAGACCGCATGGCGCTCACAAACACTCCCGGCGGAGACAAGATTCTCTCCGCCATTCGCGATGCCGTCGCCATGCAGAAGCCCATCGCCGCTGAAGGCGATTCCGCCGTGCTGCCCATGCGGATCGGCCAACATGACCGCAGCTACCGGCTGCGCGCCACGCCTATGCGCGATACGGAAGGCCGGCTGCTCGGTGCTGTTACGACGCTCGAAGACGTAACCGCGGTGCAAAACACCGATCGCTTCAAGACGCAGTTCATCGCCGTAGCCAGTCGCAAGCTGCGTGATCCCCTGCTCCAGCTTCGCCGCGGGCTTTACGCCATCGGCCAGGGCTTCGCAGGCGATCTCTCTCCTCTGCAGACCGACCTGGTAACAGAAGCCAGCCGCGAAGCGCAGATCCTCGACGACCTCATGGCCGACCTGATTGAAGTCGCGGAAATCGACACCGGCAAACGCGAAATGAAGCTCGAAAACCTGCGGCCCATCGCCTTGCTGCAGGAAGTCGACGACCGCTATGCCGATCAAGCCGCGCAGAAGAAGGTTCATATTGAGATTCAGGCCTACGCCGATCTCTCCTTCATCCGCGCCGACCGTCGCGCCGTGCGGTCGATCTTCGACAATCTCCTCGCAAATGCGATTCGCTTTACGCCCCCGGAGGGCGAAATCCTGCTGGCCGCCGAAGAGCTCAAAAACTTTGTCCAGTTCACCGTGCGCGACGCGGGCCGCGGCATTGAAGCCGACCGCCTCGCCACCATCTTCGACCGCTTCAATGCCTCTTCCGAAAGCGGCACCGGCATGGGCCTTGCGCTTGTGCGCCGGCTCGTGGAATCGCTCGGCGGCCAGATTGCCGTCGAGAGCCGGCTCGGCCAGGGCACCACATTTCGCTTCACGCTACCCGTGGCCACGGTGGAAGCCGTCCGTCATCCAGTCGAGGTGGGTTGAGTCCTCATGGCCGAACTCCAGCTCGACTCCAAGCCTGAACAGGGTAACCTTCGCATCTACATTGGCGCCGCACCCGGCGTGGGCAAAACCTACACCATGCTCAACGACGCTCATTTACTCAAGGATCAGGACATCGATGTCGTCATTGGCCTCGTAGAAACTCACAAGCGCAAGGAGACCGAAGAGCGCATTCGCGATCTCGAAATCATTCCGCAGCACGTCATTCCCTACCGCGGCGTGGAACTCAAAGAGATGGATGTGGATGCCATTCTGGCGCGGCATCCCAACACCGTGGTGGTGGATGAACTGGCGCACACCAATGTGCCCGGCAGCAGGAACCGCAAGCGCTATGAAGATGTACTCGATCTGCTGAACGCGGGCATAAACGTCATGACCGCCGTAAACATTCAGCATCTTGAAACGCTGAATGACGCCGTCAACAGCTCGGCCAATACAGTCATCCGCGAAACGGTGCCGGACAATTTTTTAAAGCGCGCCGATGAAGTCGTCAATGTCGATGTCACGGTAAACGAACTGCGCAATCGCCTCCGCCAAGGAAAGATTTACGCGCCGGAAAAGATAGAACAGTCGCTCGCCAACTTCTTCCGCATCGGCAACTTGAACCTCCTGCGAGAACTCGCGCTACGAACCACTGCTGAGCAGGTATCCAACCGCGAATCCGAGTTTCGACGTTCGCGAGGATGGGAACAGGCTTCGGTCCCAGAGAAGGTCATGGTCTGTCTCACGCCGCGCCCCGGCGGCGAGCGCCTTCTGCGCGTCGGCGCGCGCATCGCAGGCAGGCTATCGACAAACTGGTACGCGGTCTACGTTTCCCGGCCTACCGACGACAAAGGCCACGGTGATCCGGAGGCGCATCAGCGTCTGGAAGAATACGAGCGCCTGGCGCGCGACCTCGGCGCAAAAGTAGTAAGCCTCGTCGACAAAAACGTCTCAAATGCGCTCATCCGCTTCGCGCAGCAGGAGAGCATTACACACGTAGTCTTCGGCCAGTCGGCGCGGTCGCGGCTTGATATTCTGCTGCGTGGCTCCGTGCTCAACCGGTTCCTCTCGGAGGTGCGTGACGTCACCGTGCAGGTGGTCCCCATGCACAAGCCGTTAAAGCGCCCGTAAGCTTACTCGCTAGGGAAACTCTGATTAAGTGGCACGAACGGTAGGTCACGGCTTCAGCCGTGACATAAATGCAGCAAAATCAATGCGGCTTTAGCCGCTGAGGTATGCTTCACGGACTTAATCAGACCTTC
>NZ_JBEKYX010000098.1:0-22570 GCF_049510455.1 Occallatibacter sp.
AAATTTTTTTTCGAGGGTGTCCCCTCAAAAGTAACCACTCATGATAATCAATTAGTAAACACTGTAAATCACCGATAAATTACACAAAAACAATCACATAGCGGCATAATTCCCCACTCTTCTAAAAACAGCCTTGCAGGGAAAACAAAAAGCGAAAGTTGTTCCAGCAAATCCTCCGAAGCTGCCGTCCCAGGCCGCAACATTCGAGCATCTCTCCCGAAGGTATAAAGTTCGGGCGTCCACCCTCGCCGCGTATTTGTTTTTGCGGCCAGGGGTCGCTCTACAGCAAGAGGAGAAATGCTCTAAGGAACTGAAAAGCATGCCCTTCGATTCAGGACTACACGATTGGGTTTTGTGCTATCCCACCCATGCGCGAAAAACGCGCATGAATGGGGCACCCGGCTTTATTTGTCAAGCAAGAGGCTTAAAGCTCGGCAGTCATTGTCATTCTTCAGGTATTTCGGACAGTTCGTGGCCTCAGCCTTTACGCCCGGTGGGCAATCCCGGATCACGATTTATCGATGGCTCAATCGTCAGTATGGGTCCGTCCGCACCTTGTTCGTCGATTGGGTAAATTGGCGATCCTTCCGGCAGCACCTGTGCCAGATAGCCGCTGCCAGTTGGATTTAGAAATGTGTACGTGACTGTCGCTCCGCCGGCAAGGGTCACGGGCGAACTCGGCTTTGGCGAAAGAATGCTCTCGGTTTCCGGCGTCAGCACCAACAGCGTGCCGGCGCTGCCGACATTTACGAACTCAATCTCGTTTCCTGCAAAAACTCCAACCTGTGGCGGCTGAGCCGCACGGTAATCTCCAGACTGCACAATCTGCACGACTGTCTTGCTCATCTGTCTCCTCCGTCTTTCTGCTCAGAATTTGTATTCCGAATCGCCGGGGGAGCATTCGGATCATTACGAAGTGACTGGAACGTTGGACTCGACTTAGCGTAGTCGACGGAGTAGCCAAGCTGCAATGCTTTTTCAAGGAATTCCAGCGCATTTTTCCGCACTCCAAGCACTTCATACGCCTCCGCCACTCGCTCGACCACATCGGGGTCATTTGGCGCGAGCGCAATCGATTTCCGTAGTAGCGGCACGGCTCGCTCTCTATCTTGCAGGCTGGCGTAATATTTGCCCAAGGATGAAACCACATAGGCTCTATCCGGCGTACGCTTTATCTGTTCCCCGGCCAGTTCTGCAGCTTTCTTGTAGGTCTCAGCCGCTTCCGCATTATGTTTTCCGTCAGCCGCATAAGCCTCAGCCAGATCGCCCCATACGTCAAATCGCGCCGATGTAGTATCTACGAGCTGTTTATACGCAGCAATTGCAGCCTCATAATCCTTCTGCCGGAAGGACACATATCCGAGTGCCATCATAGTGTCGGCTCGCGCATCCAGCGTTGCGGACTTTTGCAGTGCATTTCGTGCCTCGTCCAGTTGGTCCCGCTTTAGATACACCAGCCCAAGGTCGTACAGGACTCGCGCGTTCTCTGGCGTCTTTTCGAGCGCAGTCTTCAGGCTCTGCTCCGCGTCTTTGAAATCTCCCGTATCGATCTGCATCGCTCCCAGCAAATAGGGCCAGCGCCAGTTCTCGTCATCCAGATCCATCGCCTGCTGGAATTCTTTCTTTGCATCCTCAATTCGCCCCTGCTGGCGATAGGCTTCCGCAAGAGCCGCATGAACATCCGCACTGCGTGGGTCAAGCCCTTTTGCCTTTTCGAGTTCCTGCATTCCGACGTCAAACTTTCCCTGAGCTACATGAATTGCCCCCGCGGTTTTCTGAACCAGCGCAAGGTTCGGATTCATTGTCATTGCTTTTGCGCTTGCCTGATTCGCCTCATCGGCCCATTTACCTTCGCTCGTGTCCTCATACTGTTCCCAGTACGCCCGAGCCAGTCCCGCCTGCGCCAGCGCGTCCTTCGGCTCCTGCTTCAGTGCAGCCAGATACAGGTCGATAGCCTTCTCCGTATTTCGAGGAATGTCGTCCCGCTCCAGCGCCTCATTCGCATCCAGGTAATCCTGGTAGCCCGGATGCACCGCCGCAACGCTCGCATTGTGGATCTTTTTCCACCACGGCGGACCGAAGACAAACGCCAGCACAATCGCCGCTATGCCGTATTTGCGCACATAGCCCCAGAAGGTAGTCGGCTGCTTTTCCTTCTTTTCCTTGCGCTCCTTCTGCTCTTGCTTCTCCGGCTCCGGCTTTACCTGAAGCACCGCTGCCAGCTCCGCGCCCATCTGTGCCGCGCTTGCGTATCGCAGCCGTGCCTCTGGCTCTGTAGCCCGCTTTATAATTCCTGCCAGTCGCGCGGGAACCACGGCCACAGGAGCTACTGAACCTGTTGTTAGAAACCGAAGCAGCATGCCCATTGAATACAAGTCGCTCTGCGCTGTGGCTGCATTGCCCGCTGCTACCTCCGGAGCCATATATGCCGGAGTTCCGCTCCATCCTGTTCCCGAGAGCAGATTCTGGCTCAGTCCAAAGTCCATCAGCAGCACGCGCCCGCTTGCATCCCGCATTGCGTTGCCCGGCTTGATGTCTCTATGCAGCAAGCCCGCTGCATGAACCGCGCCCAGCGCATCGCACAACGCTCCAACCGTGGCCGCAGCATCGCGCTCATCCATCACGCCCTGTGCAGCAATTAACGCATTCAGCGTTTGCCCGCGAACAAATTCGCTCCAGAAGCCCACGCGTCCCTCGCGCCGGTCCACGCCATACACCGGCACGATATTCGGATGATGCACCTTTGCCATGGCGCGCGCCTCGGCCACCATCGTTGTAAACTCCAGCTCCGGGTCCATACCGCGCGGCAGAAGGAGCTTCAGCGCGACCTCCCGTTCCAGAACCGGGTCCCAGGCACGATATACCTCTCCGAACCCGCCTCGACCCAGGACCTGCAGAAGCTGAAAATTTCCCCATGCCTTCAGTTGTTCTGAAACTTGTCCTGATTCTGGTCCGTTCAGCGGCACCGTCGTCGCGCCCTGCGGGCTCCCGACCAGCGCCGGATCAGGAGCGCGTGTCGCATCCGGGTCCGGCGCACGCGTCGCCTCAGCGTCGCGCGACACACCCTGCGACTGCGTCACTTCCGGCGAAGGAACCTCGGCCATCAGAGCCTTTCTACGGCTGTCCCGGTCACAAACTGCCGCTGTATATTGCTAGAAAAAGAAGAATTAGAGAAACAGCAGGATGGAATGTAGAATACACCCGACTCGCATTCATCCTTACGGGAGGCGCCCAATGCCTAACACCCTGACCCTGCACTTTGAAACAGCGCCCGGAACAGACGCCGCCGCGCTGGCAGCCAAGCTGCAATCCGGCCTGGCCGCGCTGCCCGATGTTGAACGTGCCGGTGCGCAGCCTATTGCCTCTCGCGATCTTGGCGCTACCGAAATGGCCATCATGGGCTTCCTCACCGTCGCGCCCATTGTTCTCACCAAAGCCGCCGCCATCATCGACGCTCTCAAGCAGGTCGTCCAATCCTCTGAAGGGCTGCGCAACGCGATCGTTGAAATTCACGGCCGCAAAATTCCGGTCGCCGAGCTGAAGCCGTCCGATATTGCCACAGCCGCACCCGCAACTCCCGCCTCATAATAGGGATACGATCTTTCCATGGTGGCTCCCGCACACAGGCCCGTGCTTACTTACTCGAACGCCGAGGGCGCGCATTCGTTTCCGCTCAGCCGGCATACCGTCACCGTTGGCCGTCATGCCGACCAGGATCTCGTTCTTTCCGACACCTTTGTGTCACGCCGTCATGCTGTTCTGCGGGAAACCTCCGCGGGCTACGAGGTCGAGGATCTCGACAGCTCTCACGGCACGTACCTCAACGGCACGCGCATGCAATCCGCATTGCTGCGGTCGGGCGATGTCTTGCAATTCGGCTCGCCCGGAGCTACGAAGGTCCGCTTCCACGCCTTTGCCACCAGCGCTGAGTCCTTCCATCTCGCCATCGCAAGCGATCTGCTCACAACTCTCGGACAGATCTCCACCCGCGAGCGCACTCCCGCGCAGGAGATGGGACAGCTCAACTTTCTGCTCAACGCGGCGCGCAAGCTCAATGCCGGCTCCGCCACGCAGGACATTCTCCACGCGCTGCTTCAGCTCTCCATCCAGCTCACCAGTGTAGAGCGCGGCTTTGCGTTTCTTCTCGATCCCGATTCCGGCGCGGCTCACCATGCATCGCTCAATCTCGCGCTGGGCCTCAGCTCCACCGGCGAGTTTCTGCACGAAGACTCCACGATCTCCCGCTCCGCGATCCAGCAGGCCGTCGAAAACTCCTCCAAATTCACCATCAGCGATACCTGGGCCAGCATGCAGGACCAGCCCTCCGACAGCATTCTCGCCAACTCGATTCGCTGCATCTATTGCATTCCGCTCCGACGGCGCGGTACCGCCGCGGAAGCCCCGCACGCCGAAACTCCGCAACTGCTGGGAGTGCTTTATCTCGACAGCCGCGCCTCCGCGGGACGCCTGGATACGCTTGATCACGAGCTGCTCGACGCCATTTCCACTGAGGCCGCCAACCTGCTCAACAATGCTCTCCTCGTGGAAAATGAGATCAAAGCACGCAAGGCCGCGGAAGAGCTGGCGATTGC
Source organism: Occallatibacter sp. (assembly GCF_049510455.1). GTDB lineage: Bacteria > Acidobacteriota > Terriglobia > Terriglobales > Acidobacteriaceae > Telmatobacter. The sequence continues at coordinate 4,593 of NZ_JBEKYX010000098.1, forward strand.
CGCGCGCATTCATGCCGGCCTTATGCCTGCCAATCTGCCTAGCATTCAGTATGCATCGCTGCAGGCTCGCACCATTCCCTGCCGCGATATTGGAGGCGATTTCTACGACGCTATTCCGCTGCCGGATTCACTTGGCCTGGTCATCGCGGATGTTTCCGGCAAAGGCGTTCCGGCATCGATCGTAGCCGCCACTCTGCAGGGCATTATCCATGCGCAGATGCTTACCGGCCAGGCCCTCGCTGAGATTGCAGCCCTCGTCAACCGCTTCCTCACCGCGCGCAGCCTCGAAAAATACGCCACGCTGGTCCTCATGAAGCTTTATCCCGACGGCCTGCTGGAATACATCAACTGTGGCCACATTCCGCCGCTGCACATCACAGCCACGGGCGTGCAGGCGCTTCCGGAAAGCAATCTTGTGGTTGGTTTGATCTCCGAGGCGAGTTATTCGTCCGGTCAGATTCGCCTGGCGCCCGGTGAGCGCATACTGCTCTCTACAGACGGCATTGTCGAAGCTGAAAATGGTATTGAAGAGCAGTTTGGAGATGCGCGCTTTTTCAGCGCCGCCCACCTCGAACGCATCGATGCCATTCTCCACCTTGTCTCAGAGTTTCAGGGATCGTCGCCTGCGCAGGATGACTGTACACTGCTCGACGTGCGCTACCTCGGGTCTGTCTGAGGTTGTGTCTGATCCGGGCGTGATTACTCCGTCCGGAGCGCCTTGGTTGGATCGATGCTGGCCGCGCGGCGCGCTGGGACGAAGGCTGCCAACGCTGCCACGATGGAGATCGCAAGCACGCCTGAGATGTACACCACGGGATCGACAATGGAGACGCCAAAGAGCTGGCTCTTGACTGCGCGCACTGCAAGCAGCGCGATCGGAATTGTAACGCCGACTGCGCATCCGGCCAGGATCAGCGTCTCGCGCAGAATGAGCTGCACAACCGTTCCACGCTGCGCGCCGAGGGCCATGCGAATTCCGATTTCCCGAGTGCGCTGCGCCGTTGAGTAAGCGAGGATTCCGTAAAGGCCGATGCCAGCGAGGAGCGCGGCGATTCCACCGAAGATCGCAGCAAGCATCGCCATGGCGCGCTGGTCCTGGATGCTCTCGTCAATCGCCTGGCTCATGGGCTTGATGCCGTTCACAATGAGCTTCGAATCGATATTCGCCACGGCCGCGCGAATCCCGTTCGCCGCCGTCTGCGGCGCCTGCCAGGTGCGCACGTAATAGGTAAGCCCCGTGGCTCGGCTCTGTTGCAGGTAGTGCATGTAGCAGGTCGGCACCGCGGGGTCGCGCACGCTGGCGTGCTTCACATCGCCCACCACGCCCACAACCACCGTATCCACAGGCGCGCGGTTTTTGTTGCCGGGGCGGCTTACATGCTGGCCCAGCGCGGCTTGCGCATTGGCGAAGTAGTGCTTCACAAAACTCTCGTTCACCACTGAGACCTTTTGCGAGGTGGCCGTGTCTCCGGCGTTCAACATGCGCCCCGCAATCAACGGAATCCCAAGCGACTCCAGGTATCCGCTGCTGACCCACGGCAGCTCCACGTCGAACTCTTCATTCGGCTTGGGCTTGTAACCGTTCACATCCACGTCGCCTTCGATATTGTCGCCAACCAGATCCTCATCGTTTGTCGCGCCCACCGCGCGGATGCCGGGCAATGCGGCAATCGCCTCCAGCGCGCGCTGCTCAACCGGAGCGACACCTGCCGCAGTATAGCCGGCTGTCGCCGGATCCAGGTTGAATGCGAGCAGATGCTCGGTCTCGAATCCCGGATTCACACTGCGCAGGTTCTGAATTGTTCGCACAAACATTCCCGCGCCTACCAGCAGCAAGAGGCTGAATCCAATCTGCAGCGCCACGCAGGTCTTGCCGAACCGCAGCGATTGTCCCTTGCCCGTTCCGGCTTGTTGCTTCAGGGAGTCCATCAACCGCGGATTCCAGAACTGGATTGCCGGCGCAAGGCTGAAGACAAGGCTGCCAACCAGTGTGGCCGCTGCCGTAAAGGCAAAGACGCGCCAGTCGAGCGTTGCGGTAAATACCTGCTCGCCTTCGCTGCCATGCGCCATCCAGCGAATCAGCAATGACAGCGTAGCCGGTGCAAATGCCAATCCCAGCGCCGCGCCAAAGGTACCCAGCAGTATCCCTTCGCACAAAAGCTGGCGAAGGATCTGTCCGTTTGTAGCCCCTAGCGCATAGCGAACGCTGAACTCGCGCACACGGTTGGCGGCGCGCACCAGCAGCAGGCCCGCCACATTCACCACCGCCATCGCAATCACCAGCAGCACCATGCCCATGATGATCGCGAGCGGCGTCTTCAGATCGTCGCGCGTCGGCGAAAATCCCTGTGCTCCCGCCTCCACATTCAGGCGCGCAGCGTCGATAAATCCCTTTCTCGTCTTCTCCGATGTATCCGCAAGCGCCGGAAACTCGAGCCTGCGCTCCGATAGAAAAAGCGCATTCAATGAGGCCGCCGCCTGCTGCAACGTGATTCCGGGCCGCAGCCGTCCCGCAAGCGTAATCCAGTACGATTTGCGATCGTTCAGATAATCCCACTCCGGCTCAACCGTATGCTGCATCGTGATCGGCACATACACATCGGGCATGCGTCCCCACACCGCGCTGTGAAAGCCCGGCGCAGCCACGCCAACAATCGTGAACGGCGTTCCATTCACTAACAGAGTCTGGCCCTGCACCGGTGCTTCAGCCAGGTGCGACTTCCAGTAATCGAAATTCAGCACTGCCACGGGGTTCGCTTCCGGCGCGCTCTCATCGCTGGCCACGAACAGCCGTCCCACCGCGGGCCGCACACCAAGCGTCTCAAAATAATTCCCGCTCACCATCTCCGCGGAAACAGCCTCGGAGCGGTTGTTCCACGTAACACCCACACCTGCGGGCGCAGAAGCAATCAATCCGCTCAGCGCCATGTTTTTGTCGCTCAGGTCGCGGTACATTGGATACGAAAATTCATGGATGTGCGCATCATCGCTGCCACCTTCAGAATGATGATGGCCATAAAGCGATCCCGCAAAACTCAACACCACCAACTCATCGGGCCTGCTCACCGGCAGCGCGCGCAGCAGCGCCTGGTTCAGCAGGCTGAAGATCGTCGTATTTGCGCAGATCGCAATCGCTGAGGGACGCTCCTCGCGGCACTGCTCCCGCGCGCGTTCGCGCCCGCCAAACGCAATCGCCGCCTGCCGCCGCGCCTCATCCAGGCTCATGCCCGCGGCAACGTTCGCTTCCACCTCCCGCTCTATATGGAAGCCGATCTCCTCGTCCACTTCTTCGCGCTGCTTTCCACCAAAGACAAATTGCACTCGGGACCAAAGCTCGTTCAACATACTTGCTCCTTATATCTCCGCCAGCACCAGGTGGACCGCGCCGGCCAGCCGCTGCCAGTTTGCGAGCTCCGCAGTCAATTGCTTCTTGCCCGCAACCGTCAGCGAGTAAAACCGCGCCTTGCGATTGTTTTCGCTCGCGCCCCACTGCGCTTTGATCGTTGTTCGAAACCTGCTGAATGCGCTGTGCAATTGCCCATCCATGTTGTGGCTCATTCACAATAGCCTTCAAAATCAGCATGTCCAGCGTTCCCTGTAGCAGATCGGCAGTTTGCGGCATCATCTCCCCTTGACATTCGACAAAGGATACACTTCTCTCTTGTCGAACGTCAAGGGGGGACACACTGAGAGATGGACAAGCGCAGCGCTTGCTCTGCTCAGCGTCGCCTGCCGGATTTTTCAGAGACGCCGCATAAGCGCCGAGGCTTCCATCGCCTGATTTTCCACTTCTCTCAATTTTTTACGGAACCACCGCCCACACTTATCCGTATCCATCCCCGACAGCGGAAAATTGCGCTCCAAAAAAGAGGAAAACATGACTGCCGATCTGCGGCTCGCCCTGCGTCAACTGCGAAAATCGCCTGGCTTTGCCCTGACCGCCGTGCTCACGCTCGCGCTGGCTATTGGCGCAAACGCGATTGTCTTCAGCGTACTGAATGCGCTCATCCTGCGCCCGCTCAATGTTCCCCATGCAGAGAACCTTTTCATGATCGAGCGCGCCAACGGCTCCGACAGCTCGCCCTCGCAGTCCAATCCTGATTACCGCGATCTCCGCGACCAGAACCACAGCTTCGATCAGCTCATCGCATACAACATCATCGGCGGCGTCGGCCTTGACGACGGCAAGGGACACCCTGTCTCAGTATGGCCGTACATGATCAGCAGCAATTACTTTGATGCGCTTGGCATTCAGCCGTATCTCGGCCGCTTTATCCACGCCTCAGAGGAGCACGGCAAGAACAGCATCAGCGAAGTCGTCCTCAGCTATGCCTTCTGGCACAGCCACTTCAATGGCGATCCCGCTGTCGTTGGCCGCACCGTACAACTCAACAAACACCCCTACATTGTTATTGGCGTCGCGCCTCAGAGTTTCCGCGGCACTGAACTCTTCTTTGCGCCTGATCTCTGGGCACCGTTAGTAAACCAGCCCCAGATCACCGAGTGGGAGTCATTCGACAATCGCGGGAGCCACTCCGACTGGGTTCTCGGCCATCTCAAGGCCGGCGTTACACCTGCGGCCGCCACATCCGATCTCAACACCATCGCCGCTTCGCTGGCCAAGGCATATCCCAAAGCAGACGATGGCCTGAATTTTGTCCTCACGCATCCGGGTCTCGCCGGAAATACGCTGGGCAAGCCGACGCGCGCTTTCATGGCGGGGCTCATGCTTCTCGCCGGCCTCATCCTGCTTGCCGCATGCGCCAATCTCGGCAGCCTCTTTACTGCGCGCGCCGCTGACCGCTCGCGTGAAATCGCCGTCCGAATGGCTCTTGGATCGCGCCGCAAGCTCATCTTTCGGCAGTTGCTCACGGAGGCTTTGCTTGTTTCGTTTGCCGGAGGCGCGCTTGGCATGGCGGGGGCTGTGGCTATTCTTCGGCTTCTGAGCACATGGCGGCCTATTCCGAATATTCCAATCAATGTTCCTGTCAATCCGGATGTGACGACTTACGCGCTTACTGTGTTTCTTGCTATCTTCAGCGGACTGCTCTTCGGCATTGTTCCCATTCGCCAGATCCTTCGCAGCGATCCGTGGCAAATCATTCGCGCAGGCGGAGCTACGACTGGGGCAGCTCGGCGCATCTCCATACGCGATGTACTTTTGGTTCTGCAGATTGCCATCTGCGCTGTTCTTGTCACTGCTTCACTGGTCGCGGTGCGCGGCCTCGCCCGCTCTCTTGAGAGCAACTACGGAATCCAGCCCGCTGGCGTCGTACTTGCCAAGACGGATCTGAAAATGGCCGGCTATGAGCACGACCAATGGGTTCCCATGCAGAAAAAGATGCTCGATGCGGCCGCATCCATTCCCGGTGTCACCTCCGTTGGATTTGCCGACAGGCTGCCGCTCAGCATCGGCGGCAACGACTCCGACATCTACGCCGACTCCACCACGGACTATCGGTCCACCAACTCTATCGGGGACGCGCAGCAGTTCAACGTCTCGCCCGGCTACCTGAGCGCTGCTGGAACCACCTTACTCGCCGGTCGCACATTGAACATGAATGATGCCGATCCCAGCCCTCTCGTCGCCGTCATCAACAGGCGATTCGCCACCAAACTCTTCGGCTCCGTAGATAAAGCCGTCGGCAGCCACTTCAAAGTCTGGGCAGGCGAGCGCGTTCTCGTAGTCGGCGTCGTTGAAGACGGAAAATACGAGACGCTCACAGAAGATCCCAAGCTTGCAATGTTCTTTTCCTTCCAGCAGCAGCGCGGCTCGCAGGCATGGCTTGTCGTTCGCTCTCAGCGCGCTCCCGATGAGATCGCCTCTGCGCTTCAGCGCTCGCTGCACGGCCTCGATCCAACGATGCCGCTTGAAATCAGCACGTGGTCCAATGAGCTTGACTCCGCTCTCTTTGCCGCCCGCGTCGCGACTGTGGCTTTAGGTGTCCTGGGCCTGCTCGGCGCTATGCTCGCCATCACCGGCATCTTCGGCATGGCCTCTTATACTGTCTCCAAGCGCCTTCGCGAGTTCGGCATCCGCATCGCGCTTGGAGCAAGCCAGCGCAAGGTGCTCGGAGCAGCGCTTGGGCGCGCTTTTCGTCTGCTGACCATCGGTTCAGTTGCCGGGATTATCCTCGGCATGCTCGCCACGCGTCTCCTCGCCTACATCGTGTATCAGGCCACGCCGCGTGATCCGTTTATTCTTGGCGGCGTGGTACTGACTATGCTTGTTCTCGGACTGCTTGCCGCATGGCTTCCTGCGCGGCGCGCGCTGGCTGTCGATCCGATGATTCTGCTGCGCGAGGAATGAGCGCGGCTACTTTGCTGCGCTCACGTTGAATCCGCTCACCAGCACGCGTGGCCGCTCGCCGCGCGTGTCCACGTCTTCCAGTTCAATGTGAATGGTCCGGCTTTCGTCGGGCATCAGCGCGATGTAGTTGTCGTCGTAGAGAGCTGGCGCAATTACATCGCCGCTCTTTGTACGGACTGCTTTTGCGCGCACCATCAGTGCTGGGGTCTGTGAAGCATTGTGCAGCTCCGTGTCGATGATCCACTTTGTTCCTGTTTGTGTTATGCGGGATCTCTCGCTTACCTGTGCTGGTGCTAGATTGCGAATGCCGGTAAAGTCCTCGTCGGCTCCGCCGTAGAGATAGAAGTTACTGCTTACGGTCTTTCCGCCGCGTTGCAGCGTCAGGCGGATGAACCGCAGTGTTCCGGTTAAAGCTGCGGGATACTGCATTTTGATTGGCGCGGTGGTCGAATCCTCGGTGCTGTCGAGCGTTGCTGAGTTCTGCCATAGCACTGCGCCGTCCGGTCCGAGTAGTTCCGCGTGAGCTGTGAGGCCTGTTTGCGCACCTGCGTTGTAATTAACCACTTCCACGGTGTCGTCGTTCGCATTCCACTGAATGTGCAGCGGCTCAGCGGCCTTCTTCGCGGCGTAATAAGCAGCATCGGTGTCAAAGAAGTAGTCGTACGTCTGCCACAAAATCGACGGCCACGCTGGATGACTCATCCATATCAGCAGCCCGTAGCGATGATTGCTCTGGCTCTCGAACATGCCACGGTACGAGTTGTAATCCACGAACTGCGTGAGGCTTGTCCATTCTTCAAGCGTCTTTGCTCCGCCGTAATTCTTCTCAATCTGCGTGGCAAAGGGATTGTTGTCATGGAAGTCATGCAGCGGCCATTCTTTGCTCTGCGGCCATAAACCTTGTTCGGAGATTGTGTGGCGCAGTATCTCCAGCTCGGGCACATTGGGCGAGCCGATTTCGCTGTGGAACTTCTTTGGCGCGTTGGCAAAATACACCTTCAGCGGCTCCACGCGATATGGGCCGTGTCCGCTAACAGGGCCATCGGCAGAGCTTGAGATGTAGTGCGATCCCGGTGATAGCTCCGCTGTCATGCTGCGTAGGCCGTCATCAATCTGCTGCGGCGGAAAGCCCTCATTGCGTCCGCAAAACAAGCCTAGCGAGGCATGATTGCGAATGCGCAGCAGGTAATCGCGAGCAACGGTCAGAAAGAAATCGTTGTGGTCCGGGTTCGGGCCGTCCCAGGGATTGGCGAGCCAGAAATCCTGCCAGACTACGATGCCGAAGCGGTCAGCCGCATCGTAAAAGGCCTCATCGCCGGTTTGTCCGACCCAGTTGCGAACCATGTTGAAGTGCTGATCGCGGTGATAACGCATGGCCGTGTCGTACTCGCGTGCACGATAGCGCAGCATCGATTCAGGAAAGCCCCAGTTTCCGCCGCGGGCGATGAAGCGGCGACCGTTGATCCAGATGCGTAGTATCTCGCCATCTTCCGAGTAGGCGAATTGGCGGATTCCGGCGTTGAAGGATTTCGTGTCGGAGATTTTTCCGCTCTCAATGAAGGTGAGCTTGACGGGATAGAGATTTGGATCACCGTAGCCGACTGGCCACCATAGCTTCGGATTCGCGATGTGCAGCGCGGCGTGCGTGGTTGGGTTGAATTCAACGATTCTGGTGGAAGACGCATCGAGTGTCACGGGCGTTTCCACTGTGATGGCTCCGAACTGCGCGTGCAGCGTTCCGCTCACCGGATGCGTCTCCTGGTTGCGGATGCTTGCCTGGATGGTCACGTCAGCCTGCGAGGTATCGGGCAGCGGCAGCTTGCTTGTCACCAGCGGATTCTCGATTGTCACTTCGCCGGAGGTGGTGAGCGTGACATCGCTCCAGATGCCGGTGTCGCGTCCGCGAATGGTTGAGATCCAGTCCCATCCTGCTGAGGCATGATAGGTGGGATTGTCGCGGCCTAGCGCGCCTCCGTTGAGAGTGCGTGCTTCCTTGTCTTTTGTGCTGCCGGGGTTGTCTACATGCAGAATGCGCACGGCGAGCGCATTTGCCGCGCCGGGATGAATGAGCGCTGTGACATCGAAGCGTCCGCGCATGTAGCCGCCATCAATGCGGCCCACATGCTGGCCGTTCAGATACACCTCGGCCTTCCAGTTGATGCCGTCGAAGTTGAGCCAGTAATGCTTGCCGGGCTGCTTTGCGCCTGGAGCTACAAACTCATCCCGATACCAGAAGTCCGCGCAAAAGTAGGAGTCGGAGATTTCGTATTGATTGTCGGCGAAGTCGGGGTTCGGAATGGCGCCATCGTTCAGGTAGCTTGTGAGCACTGTTCCTGGGACTGTGGCGATCATCCAGTCCTTATCCGAAAAGCCGGAGTTCGAAAGCTGCTCGCCGCTCTGGCTCACCTGCGAGGCGCGCTGCAGATGCCATTTGCCTGCTGCGAGGCGTAGTGTGCCGTCCTGCTGCATGGCAGACGGCTTGGCTGCGGGCACAACGCCGCCGCGTCCCCATACTTCCAGTTCACTGAGGATGTAACGGCTGTTCGGCTCGGATGGCTTTGTCATATGCACGCGGACCCATTGCGCATGAGTTGGGCTTGAGAGATGTATGTCGTCGCTCGATAGCGATTGCAGCGTCTTCCAGTCTTTGCCGTCGTCGGAGATCTGGATTTCGCCTTCGGCGGCGCGGCGAATCCAGTCCAACTTGATGCGATCAAAGGCGCAAACGGCGCCGAGGTCTACGCTGACCCACTCTTCACCGCTGCCTGCGCTCATCCAGGCGCTTGAGAAAATGTCCGGGCCTGCGACACGGACTTCACTGTTGCCATGAAAGAGCGTGACCTCTGCGAGGCCGAAAGACGGTATGCCGGGAATGGAAACTGTTACGCGGTAGGAGCGGAAGTTTGCTGCTGCCTGGAAGGGAACTGTTTTTTTGAAGCTGGCAAAGGCATCGTGCTCACCGAAGTCTGTGCCATGAAACGAAGCTACCGGCTGCCAGGTGGTCTTGTCGTTTGAGCCGGCGATGGTGATGTCCCAGCCTGCGGCTGGAACGGGCGCGTTGATCTTGCGCAGGGATATGTCGGCGCGGTCGATGGTTGGGGCTGCGCTGCTGCCTTCGAGATCAAACTGCACCCACGGAGAAGAGCCTGACAATGGGACGAAAGAAACCGGATTGCCATCCAGAAAAAGCTCGCGCTCGTTCCTGGGAAGCTCTCCTGCACTGCTGGTGGAAGCCGTAATCCATGCGGGCAGCGCGGTTTCCTTGATGCCGTCGGTCAGAAGCTGCGCGGTGAGGTTGTAATCGTAGGCGCTCGACTGATACGCGGGCCGGTGCAACGCAAGATTCCGATACAGTCCAGCCGGAGCGGCTACAAGAGCGGGTCCGTCATATTGCTTTGGATCGCCGGGATATACCCCCAGACCGCGTGTGTAGGCGTGCGGCGTAGCTTGCTGAGCAGCCAGAATGGAGACAGAACATACTACAAAGGAGGCAAGACGCAGGATAGATGCAGCAACTCTCAACGGAATCTCCAGGGCCAACATGCAGTCATTGCAAAAGGCCACACCAGTTTCTATTGCGGATGAACCAGCGGTCAATTTGAAGTGCGCTCAAACCACTTGGCTTGCTCGAAACAAAAGTAACGGCAGGTTACAGGTGACGGCGGGCAAAAAGTACAAAACAAAAGCAGCAAGTTGGCGCGCTGCGCGCATGGCAAGTTAGCAGGTTAGGGAAAAAGCAAAAGCAGGTTCTTCCCTTTGCCTGGAAAATGGCTAATCGTTCCTCGTATGGAACGGCGCAAAACAAGCAGGCCGGAGCTTACGCTCCGGCCTGCTTGTTGTCCGCCTTGCAGCGAGGTTAGAAGCTGATCTTGCCGCCGAACTGAATGCGACGGGGCGAATGGCCTGCCGTCACATCGCCAAAGCCGCTGCCGCCATAGAAGGTGGAATCAGCCAGGCTGCTGTCGACGGTGGAGAAGCTTTCGTGGTTGAAGGCGTTGAAGAACTCGGCACGGAACTGGAAGTTCATACGCTCAAGGAACTTGATGTTCTTGATCGCCGCCAGATCCCAGTCGTTGTAACCGGGACCGAGCAGGCTTCCGTTACCCTCTGAGCCAAAGTGACCGATGGCCGGAGCAAAGGAAGAGGTGCTGAACCACCCGTTGACGCTCTTGGGCTTGCTTACCGAGGCGATCTGATCGGGACGCGGAGCAATGCCGGCCGCGGACATACCGATGCCTACGTTGATGCCCGTGGGATCGTAGGGATCGAAGGGCTGCGCAAGTGAGAACGAGGTACCGGACCAGAACTGCGTGATGCCGGAGGCTTCCCATCCGCCGAGAACCTTACCCGTAAAGCCGTGCTGCTGCCTGAACCACGGGAGGTCATAGACGTAGTTGGCCGTGAAGGTTTGCGGCTGGTTGTAGGTGGACGGACCGTAATCGAGGTGGAAGTTGTAGGTGTTGGTGGCCACATTGGCACGGTCCGATGAGTTGTTGGTCAGATCCTTCGAGAAGGTGTAAGCAAGGCCAAGCTGCAGACCGTGCGAGTGGTGATTGATGCTGAACTGCAGGGCGTTGTAGTTGTTGGAGAAGGCCGGCAAACGCGTAAGGATATCCGCGTAGCCTGCAAAAGGACGGATGTAGTTGACGCTCGATTCCGTGGGAGCGGTGAGGCGCGAGGCAACCGTCGGCTGGTTCATGTCGTACTCGCCGAGCAGGTGACGCGCGGTGTTGCCGACGTAGGCCAATTCCACCACGGTGCTGGGCAGAACCTGGTGCTGTACCGAGAGGTTGAAGTTGCCGTAGCTGGGCACCTTGAAGGTGGGATTGCCGGTTACGTCAATGCCGTTCGGGCCCAGCGGCACCGAAGTCGAGCCGCCCGTGATGTTATCAAAGGGAGCGTTGACGATGGTGGTCCTCTGCGCGAAAGGCGGATCGGTGAAGGCGTTCTGCTCCCAGATGCCATCGAGGAGGCGGTCATAGAAGATGCCGAAGCCGCCGCGGATCACGGTTTTGCCGGTGCCGAAGAGGTCATAGGCGAAACCAATACGAGGACCGAAGTTGGCATTGTCGTTCTGGTTGACATAACTGCCCCAGGGCGAGCATGAGGACATGGGCGCGATCGCCTGAGCGCTGGTGCATGCCTTTCCAGTGGGGAAGATCATGCCGTTGGTGTATGTAGCCGGAATGAGCTGGTTGCCGTTGATAAATTGGCCGGGAAGGAAATTGCCCGCGCTGGTATCGGTGGTGGCATTGCCTCCGTCGATTTGCGGCCTGAATTGCGAGGCATAGAAGTTCGGATCGAAGTTGCTGAGAGTGTTGTTGAGGTCTGTGGGAGACGGGAAACGGCTCCAGCGGACACCCAGGTTCAGCATGAGGCGGCGCGTGATCTTCCAGTCGTCCTGAATGTAGGCCTCACTGTTGGTGAAGTGTAGATCCGGGATGATGTCCGGGAGGACCTGGGAGAAGGTGGCCACGTTGCCCACCAGGAAGTCAGCCCAGGAGTTGAAGCTGAAGTTGGGATTGCCGTTGACGGCGTTCTCCGTTTTGACCATCCACTGCGTCTGGAAGCCGAGGCGGAGGGTGTGCTTGCCGAAGGTGAGAGCGAGGTTGTCGAAGATGGTGCGATCGAGGTTGCGCTCTTTGTATGGCGACGATCCAGCGTTGAAGCCGGTCACACCGGTAATGGTGATGGCGGGAACCTTGCCGTAGGGGTCAGGCTGCCACTGATCTGTGAGGGCCTGGTTGACCGAAGTCGAAGTTGCAAACTGACCGGGCTTGATGTTGGCGGCGATGGAGCCCTGCGCCCAGACAAACTCGAATTCATTCACGACCTTCGGGTTGATGGTCCAGGTGAGGTTGCCGACCACATTCCTGCCGGGCGAGTTGTACGAAGTGTCGGTCAGGTTGGGATAGTTGGAACCGGCCCAGAGACCTTCCGGATCATCCGAGGGCATGGTGTCATTGAGATACCGCGCGAAGAAGTGAACCTTGTCGTTGAAGTAGTGATCAACGCGAACAATGTCGTCACGGTAGTTGTTGAGCGCGGAGAAGGCGAAGGTGTAAAAGCCGTTTGCGCCGTTTGCCGGGTACTTGTCGAAGATGTTCTTGATATAGACCTGCGAGTTGGCGCTGTAGCAGGAGGGTGAGATGGTGGTGCTGTTGGACTCCGCGCTGTAGGTGGCGCAGCCCGCGGGAGCGCCTGTATAGTTGCCCGCAACAACACCGTTCAGATCGTTCTGTGTGGCAGCGGGAAATGAACCGCCGCCAGGATTGTCGTTGTCGCGCCATTCCTCAGCCCAGAAGAAGAAGGTTTTCTTCCTGGAAGTGTTATAGAGGTGCGGTATGTAGGCTGGACCACCGATGGTAAATCCATAAACGTTGCGGTGGTTGACAGCGGCTTCATTCGGTTCGCCATTTTCGATCTGGGAGCGCTTGTTGAACCACTCGTTGGCGTCGAGGACAGTATTGCGGACAAACTCGTAGGCCTCGCCATGGAAGGTGCTGCTGCCAGCCTTGGTGGCCACCAGAACCTGGCCGCCGCCGGAACGTCCGTAGCCGGCGTCATAGCTGCCGCGCTGGAGGGTGAACTCCTGGATGGCATCGACGTTGGGCGCATTGACGATGGTGGCGTTGGAGCCGGAGTCGTTGATGTCTGCGCCGTCAATGGTCCAGTTGTTGGCGCTAGTGCGGGCTCCGTTGACGGACATGCCGATATTGGTGGGCAGGGTTTCATCGCCCATCTGGTTCACGACACCGGGCTGAAGTGTGACAAGCTCCTGAAAGTTGCGGTCCGCGAGTTCAAGCTCGGTGATCTGTTCGCCGGTAAGTGTGCCGGCCTGCGCGCTGGATTCGGTATCGACGGCGACGGCGGCGGCTTCCACGGTGACTGTTGTGGATGCCGCACCGGCCTTGAGCTGGACGTTGAGGCCGCGCTTCTCAGCGACAAGGAGGACGACATCCTTGGCCAGATAGTTCTCGAAGCCACTGGAAACGACCGAGACCGTGTAGGCTCCGGCGGGGAGGGTGGTGATAACGTAACTGCCGGAAGCGTCCGACTGCACGGTGTGAACGGCCTTGGTGGCATTCTCCGTAACGGTAACGGCAGCGTTGGGAATGACCGCGCCGCTTGTATCGGTCACAGTACCGGCGAGCGTGGCGGTGAGTTCCTGCGCGCGAGCAAACTGCGGCACAACGAGCAGAGCCGCAAGCAGCAACCCAAACAGCAGGCCCGCTGGTTTCCTGAGATGCCTCGTCGGCAGCATGGTACAGATTGCCGACAGCCGGGCGTGTGTCATCTGCCTCACATTGATTCGTGACATAAGCACGTCTCCTTTTTCTTTTTTTCGTGCGATCCGGCAACGGCTACGCGCGACTCGGACCAGGTGCCTGGTTCAAACTTCAGGAGAGATAGGTCTGACCGGAAAGTCTCCTGAATGAAGAGTCCGGCCCGGGTTGGAGGTTGAAATAAAGCTGGATCGAGTGGCTTGCGTTTCCTGTTTTTCACTCCACTTCGAGCTGCAGCTAGAGTCCCCGGCAGCGTGTGGATACGACAATAGGATGAATTTTGTGAAAACACAAGAGGAATTTTGAACAATTTGGCCTTAAACGATCAACGTTAGTTAAAATAATGTACTGATGGGTGGTGTAAATGATTGATATTGCTCAAAGTATAAGATTGGGCATCTCCGGATGGCATACCATAAGCCACCGAAATCCAGGGGATCAGCGCGCGCAAATTCGGGTGAGTTGAGGATTTCAGGAACGCTCAGGCAAGAATGACCTTGATTCCCTGCTTCTGGAAAGGCGCCAGCGCCTCGGGGGAAGCGCCCGTATCGGTAATCAGGATGTGAATGTCGCTGAGCGGGCATAGAAATGCGGGACCCACGCGACCCAGCTTGCTCGAATCCGTAACCACGACCACCTGCTTGGATTGCTTGAGCATCTTGCGGTAGACCAGCGCCTCTTCCGGCTCCAGTTGGGTGACTCCACGCTCAGCATCGATACCGGTGATGGAGACAAATAGCCGGTCCATATAAACATCATTCAGATAAGTGAGCGCCGCATTGCCCGTAAGCGAGAAGGACCATGTCCACGGGATCACGCCGCCGGTGAGAAATGTGCGGATTCCGGGCTGATTGCAGAGTTCCATCCCAATGTTGATCGCGTTGGTAATGACCTTGAGGTTGTCGCGATGACGAAGGCTGCGGCCGACGAAAGTGGTAGTGGTTCCTGCCGTGAGGCCGATGGTCTCGTTGGCCTGCACCAGTTCCGCGCCGGCAAGACCGATGCGGCGCTTTTCGGCAGCGTAGCGTTGCTCACGCGCCAAAAAGGAGGAATCGAAGCGAAAAGGCTCGTAGAGCAGTGGCTCGACAAGGGTGGCGCCACCGTGTGTGCGGCGTATCAGGCCGCGATTTTCCAGGCGCGCCAGGTCGCGACGAATCGATGGCGCAGAGGAACCGGCGACGGCAAGCAGTTCCTCGATGGTGGCTGTGCCGGTGCGCAAAAGATATTTCAGCAGTTGCTCGGCACGCGGGCTTAAGGCGTCAGACATTGTTCTCCACAGGGGTCCGGGCGCAGTTTACGGGAAACCGATCCCTTTGTTCAATCAAATTTACGCGTTTTGCTCAAAATTTGCTTGTTGGCATGATTGATTACGCAGGATATGATCATTGAACAGTTTTTGCCATGTATTTTGAGAGCTTGTCTATATAGACGAGCGCGCGGTAAAACTTTCGGAGTTAAAAGCATGATTCGAGACAACTACACGTGTGCGCGCAGGTCGAGGGTTTTGCAGGGAGCGCTGACAATTGCCGTGCTAACGATCATGGCTGGGCAGACAGGCAATGCTCTGCAGTCGCCGAAGCTGTCCGTAATGCCTCTGCCTAAATCAGCCGAAACAGGCCAGGGTGAGTTCAAGCTGGATGAGCATTTCCATGCAGGATTTTCGGGCGCGCATGACGCGCGTCTGGATGGCGCGCTCGACCGCTTCCTCGTCCGGCTCAATCAGCAATGCGGAGGCGTCCGGCGCAGGCAATACGATGCGAAGGATGGCGATCCGCTCACTCTGACGCTGGCTGTGGCGGGGCCGGGCGGCGTGGTGCAGGGGCTGGATGAGGACGAAAGTTACAAGCTGGCCGTTTCACCCGCCGGCGCAACTCTGACCGCCGCAACCGATGTGGGCGCGATGCACGGCCTTGAAACCTTTCTGCAGCTCGCAACGATGCGTGACGGCGCCTGCAGCCTGTCCGCAGTCACGATTGACGATGCGCCGCGCTTTGCCTGGCGTGGATTTCATCTCGATGTAGTTCGCCACTTTGAGCCGATCGGCGTGATCGAACGAACGCTGGACGGCATGGCGGTCGCGAAGCTGAATGTCTTTCACTGGCATTTGAGCGACGACCAGGGGTTCCGCGCGGAGAGCAAAAAATTTCCTCGGCTCACCGAGGTCTCATCCCTGGGGCAGTTCTACACGCAGGATGAAATGCGGCATATTGTGGCGTATGCTCGTGCGCGCGGCATTCGCGTCATGCCCGAATTTGACGTACCGGGACATACTGCGAGCTGGGTCCACGCTTATCCGGAGTTGGGCGATGGGCGGACAGTGACGAGGATTCCCCAGGAGTTTCAGGATTACGAAAAGAATCAGGGCGAGCTCGATCCGACGAAGGAATCCACTTACAAGTTTCTCGATGCGTTTATCGGAGAGATGGCGGAGATCTTCCCGGATACATACTTCCACATTGGCGGCGATGAGGTGGATGGTTCGGGATGGAAGACCAGCGCGTCCATCCAGGAGTTCATGCAGAAGAAGCGATTCAAGACCAAAGACGATCTGCAGGCGTATTTCAACCAGCGCCTGCTGCCGATTGTGCAGAAGCACGGCAAGAAGATGGTGGGCTGGGATGAGATTCTGAATCCCGCTCTGCCGAAGGACATTATTGTGCAGAGCTGGCGCGGCGAGGAGTCGCTTTCCGCGGGCGCGGCGCAGGGTTATACGGGACTTCTTTCGGCGCCTTACTATCTCGACGGGCAGAAGACGAGCGAGGAGATGTTTCTTGCCGATCCGATACCGGCGGAGACCAAGCTGACTCCGGAGCAGCAGAGCAAGATCATCGGCGGCGAAGTCTGCATGTGGGCTGAGCAACTTCATCCCGAAACCGTTGATTCGCGCATCTGGCCGCGCACCATAGCTGTGGCGGAGCGCTTCTGGTCACCGCAGAACGATCGCGATGTGGCGGATATGTATCGCCGTCTGCAGGTTGTTTCACTGGAGCTTGAAGATGCTGGCTTGACGCATATCTCCGGCCCCGCAACATTGCGCCGCAGTATTGTTGGTTCTACGCATACGGGCGCTCTCGATGTGCTCGCTTCTGTTACGGAGCCGGTGAGCTTTGGCGACCGCGAAGACGTTCAGCATACGGATGCGCTTACTCCGCTGAATGGGCTGGTGGATGCGGTTGTTGCCGATCCGCCGGCGCGGCAGGAGATTGCCGCGGAGGTGGATGCGCTCGTGAATGAGCATTCAAAGGGCGCGGAGGCTGCTTTGCGCGAGAGATTCCTTGCGTGGCAGCAGGCTACGCCGCAGCTTCTTGCGCTGGCGCAGAGGTCGGGGCGGTTCGCTGATGCCGGTCCACGAGTGGAGCAGCTTGCTGCGCTTGCTACTGTCGGGCTGGAGTCGCTGGCGTATCTTGACGCGCATACGGCTCCGCCTGCCGGATGGCTCGACAAGCAGAAGGCTTTGCTTAAGAATGCGGAGCAGCCTGCGGCGTATGTGCGGTTTGTGTTTTTGCCGGCGCTTGGGAAATTGGCGGAGAGTGCGGCTGCGAGCCGTTAGCGGTGGTGCCCCACCCTCGGCGCAAAAACAAAGACGCGTCAAGGATAGGGCACCCGACAATCTCAACACTCATTGCTTTTTGTCATATATTCGTCTCCTTCGAGGTCTCTTCGGTGCCGTTGAGAACACAAGCTCGACATTGGAAGCAAGCATACTCCGCACCTCGATAGGCTTGTCGGGGTGATTGACTAAATTCATCAGTTCCGGCCGCCGCATGACTCCCTCGACAAAGTCATGCTCCATAATTCGCGCCATCGACGGACGCGGCGAAGGCTCCCTCTTTTTGTCTTGCAGAATTGCGTGAAAACACTCCCATGCGATCAGGTCTGCTGCTAGTACGGCGATGCAATCTGTTTTTTTGACAAACGATGGAGTGGGAATTCGATCTTTGGCAAATACCTCCAATAGGTCTCCTTTCCCATATGTTCCGTCTTCAAAAACGACGTGCAGTTCTGATCGTTCATCTCCTTTTACGTCCTGCCACTCATGTAACTTTGCGATGAGCACACGAGCTGCAAGGGCGTATGGCATACCGATACTCTCTTCAATTGTGTAGTCGTTGTTCATCCCTCGGTAGGAATCCATAAATATCCCCGTACAGAAATGTCGGGAGCAGCGCACATTGAGTAGCCCTACAAGTGAATAGAGAAACCCGTTCTTCTTTTTCCGATCCCAGCCCTTATACTCGCCTATTCCTGCTTCTAGAGCCAATTCCTCATAGGTATATAGTTTAATACTTTGCTGACGTAGCGTTTGTGGGCAGAGTGTAGGGATGGCGCGTGCGTACAGTGATGATCTTCGCAGGAAGTTGCTAGAGGCTCATGCGGGGGGC
>NZ_JBEKYX010000099.1:0-26579 GCF_049510455.1 Occallatibacter sp.
TTAGCACCCATTGAGCGTTAATCGTTGAGTGCATTGGCGATTCCGCGCAACCTGAGAGTCTTTGCGGAGGATTCTGCGGGGAAAGGTTCGCGCTATCCCCGGTCTCAAAACCGAGACCCTTCGACAAGCTCAGGGCAGGCTCTGGGGCACCCGCCCGTTGGCGATTTTGTGCAAATAAAGTCGCGCCAGGGCTGAAGCCGCATCGCGGTATTTCCATCGAAATGGAACGTAATCGGCAATGAAACCGTATGCGCATGGGGAGAACAGATTTCTGTCGATCCTGTTCATTTGCGAACAAGTTCTTTCGAGATTGAACACCCGCGAGTTGAAGTCCGCTTGGAATACAACTTTACATCGTTCATTTCATAAGGCTTAACAAGCAATGATTTGGCGCGGGAATTGCTCGGTAATAATTGCTCGAATCTCCTTCATTCAACAGCGATAGGAAGGCCCCATGCAGAAATTGCTTCTCGATCTTCGCTTCGTGGTACGTCAACTGGCCAAGTCGCCGGGCTTTGCGATTACAGCGGTGCTCATGCTGGCATTCGCCATTGGCGCCACAACGGCGATCTTCTCCGTTGTGGAGGCGGTGATGCTGCGACCGCTCCCGTTTCCCGATTCCGGGCGGTTGATGGTGCTGGCGGACCGGCTGGCCGGGGTGGGGGTCGGCGGGGACGCGGGGGTAGGTGTTACAGTGCCGGATATCCGCGCCTACACGCGGGAGACGCATGGTTTTTCCGCGTTGGGCGGGTATCAGGGTGCGGGGTATGAGCTCTCAGGAACCGGCGAGCCTGCACAGGTGAGTGCGGCGCGGCTGACGGCAGGGGTCTTTTCCGCGCTTGGTGTAAACCCGGTCATGGGGAGAGTTTTCACGGCAGACGAAGACGAGCATAGCCAGCAGGTTGTGGTGCTGAGCTACGCAACATGGATGAGCAGGTTTCATAGCGACGCGCAGATTCTGGGGACGAAGATCCTGCTCGATCGCAAGCCTTATGTCGTGATTGGCGTGATGCCGCGGAACTTCGAGTTTCCATTGAACCCAGGCCAGTTGAACCGCTCGGAGCTGTGGGTGCCGATGAGCTTTCGAGCCGATGAACTGGTGCCTGCAGCGGGGGCAAACTGGAGCTACCAGATGGTGGGGCGCTTGAAGCCGGGCGTGAGTGCCCATCAGGCCGAGGGCGATGCGGAAACTGTGGCGCAGGAGATCATGCGCAACTATCCACCGATGATGGCGAACCTGCACATCAACTCCGTGGTGCGGCCGCTGCAACTGAACACGACAGAGCAGGCCGGGCCACTGCTGCGGACGCTGTTTCTCGCTGTGGCGGTGGTGCTGCTGATTGCGTGTGTCAACCTGGCGGGGCTGATGCTGGTGCGGGCGATCCGACAGCAGAGAGAAGTGGCGCTGCGAATGGCGCTCGGTGCGAGCGCGTCTGCATTGCTGCGCCAGGCGATTCTGGAAAGCCTTGTCATCAGCGTGAGCGGCGGAGTGCTGGGATTGGCCCTGGCCGCGGTGGCGCTGCGCGTGGGTAAGAGCATGCTTCCCGAGAGCCTGCCGCGTATAAACGAGATTGGGCTGAACTGGAATGTGGTGGGGTTCGCTCTGCTGCTGGGCGTGGTCACGGGCCTGGTGTGCGGGCTGGCTCCGGCATTTGCGGCGATGCGCACCAATATGAACGCGAACCTGAAAGAAGGCGGCAGATCCGGCTCGGAGGGCGGAGGCCACGCGCGTCTGAGGTCGACGCTGGTTGTGGCGGAGATTGCCACTGCGCTGGTGCTGCTGGCATCGTCGTTCCTGCTGTTGCGCAGTTTTGAGAAGATGCGGTCGGTGGATCTTGGGTACAAGCCGGACCACGTGACCACAGCTGCATATTCGCTTCCGCAGAAGCAGTACGAGAAGCAGTCGCAGGTGGATGAGTTCAACCGCGAGTTGCTGAGGCGTTTAAACGAGCTGCCGGGTGTTACCGCTACGGGCCTCACTACCGTACTGCCGGCTGGAGGCAACAACAATAATCAGACTTTTGTTGTGGAAGGGTATACGCCGCCCAAGGGCGCGACCATGAACCTGGCTACTGTGACGCAGGCGATTGGGAACTTTTTCCCGGCACTGGGAATTCCGTTGCTGCGTGGGCGGTTCTTCTCGGACGCTGACCGGCACGGCTCGCAACTGGTGCTCATTGTGAATCAGGGGCTGGCCCAGCATTTCTGGCCTGGGCAGGACCCCATCGGCAAGCATCTGCGCCTGGGTACGCCGGAGATGCAGACGCCGTGGATGACGGTAGTGGGTGAAGTGGCCGACGTGAAGCTGGCATCGCCGGATCAGCCCGCGAACATGCAGTACTACACGCCCGAGGATCAGATCGAGGATGACATCGGATCGCTGGGTAATCCTGCTACTGACCTCAATGGCAACGGCGGCTTCATCACGCTCAGGTCGTCTCTGCCGCCGGAGAAGATGGAAAACGCGCTGCGCTCGGTGGTGCGGGCCATCGATCCGCTGTTGCCGCTTACGCAGGTGCAGACCATGGAGCAGGCAGTGTCGGTAAGCGAGGCTCCGCGCCGCTTTAATACGGTGCTCATCGGGAGCTTTGCTCTTGCGGCGGTCCTGCTGGCAGTGCTCGGCATCTACAGCGTGATCTCGTTTTCCGTGGCGTCGCGTGTGCAGGAGATGGCGATCCGGATGGCGTTGGGATCGCAGCGCGGATCCATTGTGCGGCTGGTTCTGGGGTCGGGCGCCAGGCTGGCGGTGATCGGCTGCGTGATCGGACTGGCTGGCGCGGTGGCGGCTTCAAAATTGCTGCAGTCGCTTCTGTTCGGTGTAAGCCCGTTCGACCCGGTGGCGTTGTCAGTGGCGGCGGTGGGCGTATTGCTGCTGGCTCTGGTGGCCTCGGGAGTGCCTGCGCTCAGGGCGGCGTCCATTAATCCCATGCGCGCTTTGCGCGGGGAATAACACGAATTACGGGGCAGCAGCGCTCTTCTCGGCTTTGTCCGGATCGACGAAGCCGAGATGCGCGCGGACCGGTGTGAGGCGGGAATCGATGACCGCCGTTCCCGCGCCTGTTCGTGTCAACAAGCGATAACTGGCCTAAGCGCTCATTGAGATTTTGCTATTTGGTATTACCCGTGCCGGACGTGAGTCGTTGCGCCATGTATCCGCCATGTGGTCCATGTCAGATCGGATCGTGAACCGCGCGTGATAGCGTCCTTTCGGCAGTGGCGCATTTTCTCTTAAAAATACGCATATATAAGTGAAACGCATTTCTATGCGGACGCACTACTCTGCGTGACCCGATGGAACAGGTTGCGGACGGCCCGGTGTTCTCCGTGCGGAGATCCCCCAGATCTGCGTAGTTTGCACACGATCCGGGCCGGAAGACATTTGAGCGTGCTTTGCGTGATTTGCCGCGGCGCGCGCCGATTTTTGGGCCAGGCTTGTTCAGGTCGCACGCACCTGGACCGGTTTCCCAGAACACAGACGGGGCTCGCGTTTCGGAGGCGCGGGCTCCGTCTGTGCCCCCATCAATGCACGTGCCAGAAGGAGTCCTGGGCGCGATGAAGGCAAAAGAGCGCGATTTGGGCCGGAGTTCAGGGATGATCACGAAAATAATCTCGGCTACATTCTGGTTGTACATTGGCGGAATCATTTTGCTGGCGCTGTTTCGGGCGATGCCTGCGGCGGCGTATCTGCGCGGAAGGAGTCGGGGCGGCTCAGAAAGAGGGGGTCGTCATGATTCGTGATCCTCAGACAAGCCGAAGGATGCAAGGGGCGGCGGCAATGAGCTGCTCGGCGGCTGTTGCGCTGCCTGCAACGCGCGGAACTTTGGGGTCGCGCCGGGTGACTTCGGACAGTCCCAAAGGGCGCGGCGCTTATGGGGCGCAAATCGACCCGGTGCTATACTCGTCTCCTTTAAAGAAGGTGGGGACGGTGCTGCAATTTCATTCTTTTGACGCGGGTTACGTGGAAAAACTCTGTGCCGGCGATGGGGCGACACAGGAGCATTTCACTGCGTATTTCTCCGCGATTCTCCAGATCAAGCTGCGTTCGCGTCTGCGGTCTCCGCAGGCGGCGGAGGATGTGCGTCAGGAGACCTTTGCGCGGGTTCTGACGGTGCTTCGGCGGGATGGCGGTCTGCGGCAGCCGGAGCGTCTGGGCGCGTTTGTAAATACGGTTTGCAACAACGTTCTCTTTGAGCAGTACCGGTCGGCTGGACGGGGCGAGAGCCTGGATGAGGAAAACAGCGCTGAACCGATCGATCCGGGCAAGGATGCGCTGGAGATTGTGTCTTCACGGCAGATTGCTGCAAAGGTTCGGGAGATTCTGCTGGAGCTGCCGGAGCGTGACCGGGCTCTGCTGAAGGCCGTCTTTCTGGATGAGGGCGACCGCGAAGAGGTTTGCCGCAGGTTTGGAGTGGATCGCGAATATCTGCGGGTGCTGCTGCACAGGGCCAAGCAGGGATTTAAACAGGAATACATAAAACGCGTTGGAAGCCCTGTGCCGCAGGGAGCCGAAGCGTAAGCAATTTGCACTGTTGGTATTTTGATGGTTTTACTGAAGTTTTTGAATCAGCCTTGGAAAAAAATGAGGATTAAGACGATGAATCATAGCGAAGCAGTTGTACAGATGGCCGCCGAGCGGTACCTGCTCGACGAATTGGGCCCGGACGTTCGCGATGAGTTCGAAGAACACTTGTTCGAGTGTCCGGAGTGCGTGGTGGATGTGCGGGCGGGAGATGTGTTTCTGCGCGAAGCCAGGGTGCAGTTGCCTGCTCTGGTAGCGGACGATGAAGCACGCGCCGCGAGAGACCGGGAGAAGATAAGGCCGGCGAAGGAAAAGCGGGACTGGTTTGCGTGGCTGCGGCCTGCTTATTTGGCTCCGGCGTTTGCCATGCTGCTGGCGGTGGTGGCGTATCAGAATTTTGTGACGCTGCCTGGGCTGGAGCAGGCGGCGAACGAGCCGCGGCTGGCGCCATTGACGCCTGTACGTGGGGCGACACGCGGGAGCGAGCACCAGACGCTGACGACGTCGCACAAGTTGGGCCTGACGCTGCCAGTGGACCTGCTGCCGGTGGATATGCCGGCTGCGAAGTTTGCCTCCTATGCGTTTACGCTGACGGGCCCGGACGGGAAATCGGTCTGGAACGCCGCGATGCCGGCGCCTGCGGATGCGAGCCGCCAGATGTCGCTCGGAATTCCCGGCAAGCTGCTGAGCAACGGAACGTATACGGTAACCGTGGCGGGAATTGGCCCGGATGGCGGTCGCACGGATACGGAGCGGTATGTGTTTAATGTGATCGTGACGGAATAAGGTCGAGTGACGAACGACAAGGGACGAAAAAGCTGTTAACTGGTGGGCCTTGGTTTTGTAACGAGTGTCTCTTCAATCCTTCGTATCCCCGCGCGCAAAATCACGTGCCGGGGATACAGTGTTTTGAAATTTGTCATAAATGTATGCTGCGCCGGGTACAATTCCGGCAATTCCCCTAAGTTGCGAAAGGCGAAGTTATGTCGAGAATGCACGAGAATCCACCGGTGAATGGCAGGATCCACGAGTTTCATGCGGAGGCAACAATTCTCTCCGGAACCCTGCATCAGCCGCTTAAGCATACAATTGAGCCGCAGGCTAATGCGAATCTCTTCCACAATGGCGGGTATCTCTCGGAGCATGTGGGTGGGTTCCGGGTAGAGGGCGTGCTTACGTTTGATAAAGCGTATACGCAGGTGGCCGGAAACCCCGGAAAGAAGAAGAGACGTGGCTGGTCCACGCTGACCACGACGGTGGTGGAGGGCCTGAATGTGCTGGAGATTCTGACGGCGGACAGGGTGGTGGGGCAGATTATCACCGAGCATCCGCTGAAAGGATATGTGCCGCGCATCTCCTTTCTAGGAACGCGGATTGAGGGATTGAAGATTGCGGGATTTCCGGTGGAGCTGAAGTGGGATCTGGATATTCTGGGCGACAAGCCCGCGGAGGATCATTGCTACTCGCAGCATGAAGGCGTGCTGTCAAGGGTGAAGGATCTGGTGCTGGGAATCGGCAAGCCGGAGGAGCTTCCGGCTGAGGTGACCGAGCAGTACAATCGACTTTCATCGAATCGTAAGTCTCCGGGGGTCGTGGAATGTTCGCTGGTCAAGAAAGCGCGCGGCGACTACCCCGGCTGTACCTTTGGCCACATCATTCACGTGCCGGATTTCGGAACCATCGAGCTGGCGAAGCTGACCGTGAAGCACGAGGATTACGGCAATCCGGAGAAACCCTACAACCCGGATCCGAAGGTGCCGGAGACCACTACGATCACGCTGACGATGATCGACCTGAAACTGGGTTGCGCAGTGGACGGGGACATTCCGATCGGGACTGGGAACTCGAACGGGAGTACGAAGCCGGGCGGCAATTAGATCGGAAACACGGACGACCGCGGCGCTGGGGCAGGTGGCTTTGGCTGCTTTGCCCGCTGGCGCTGCTGGTTTTGATTCCGCTACGGGACAACGATGCTGACGGTGCGCAGATAGGCTATGAGCATACACTTCAGCTCTATCAACAGGAGCGCATTGACCTGGCGCGAGCCGAAGCTGCGGCGGGCTGGGCACGTTATCGAAAGACAGACCCCGCGCTGGCGGCAGATTATCAGTTGCTTTATGCCAGATCGCTGATGTATTCCGGCGACTACCAGCAAATTGTGCGGACACTGGCCTCTTATCCTGATCCCGGCCCTTCGGAAAGAGCGATTCAGCGATACATTACAGAGGCAAGCGCTTTGGCGGCGCTAAGTCAACACGAGGCTGCTGACAAGCAACTGACTGTGGCTGAGGCGCTTTGCCGCAAGGCAGACCTTGCGGCATGCGGCGGAGTGATCTCTGCGCGTGCGTTGATTGCTTTTGGCGCCGGTCAGGCCGACGAGGGACGTCAGCTTTATCTTCAGGCATACCAGTTTGCCCGCAGCCATCATGACCCGTGGCGGCAGGCAAATGCTTCGCTGAATCTGGGATACAGGGCGCTGCAAATGGAGCGTCTGGACGAGGCGCTTGACTGGTCGCGAATCTCGTATCAGATTTCATCTCAACATGACTATGACGGTGTGGCGGAGACCGCCGCAGGAAATCTTGGTTTTGCGTGGTACCAACTTGGGGACGGCGAGCGGGCGCTGGAGCGGTATCAGGAGGCTGAGAAGAAGGCCGAACTGCTGGGTGAGGAAGAAGATGAGTTTTTCTGGCTGAGCGATACATCCTATGTTTATCGCGACCGGGGAGAACTGAGCCGTGCTGAAGCGGTGGTGCAGAAGGCCCTGGGACTGGCGCGGGCGGCAAAGAACCAGGGCCAGATTGTGAATGCGCTGGGTGATCTGGCTTCGCTGGAAACGTCTATAGGTGACCTGAAGGAAGCGGGCGCTCACTTGCAGGAAGCATTGCCGATCGAAACGGCTGGCGGCCGCAAGCCACGGCCGCTTTTTGTGCTGAGACAGGGCGAGCTGGCGGCGGCGCAGCACGAATATGCCAAGGCTGAGGGGTTGTTTCACGCGCTGCTGAAGGACAAGGCCAGCCCAACGGCGGTGCGGCTGAATGCGGGCAATGACCTTGGCCAGGTGTACGAGAACGAGAAGAAGTATGCATCGGCGGAGCGCGAGTATCAGGAGACGATTGCGGCATGGGGTGAGGCGCGCGCCGCGTTGAAGCGCGAGGAGTCGGCGCTTTCGTTCGGCACAAATGCGCGCGAGATTTACGGGAACTATGTGCGCTTCCTGGTGGAGCGCGGACGAACGGCGGAGGCGTTGACGCTGGCAGACAAGAGCCGGGCGCGGACGCTGTCTGAAGGGCTGGGGTTTGGACAGAATCATGCGGCTGCCAGAGTTGGTTCTGGGCCGGTGGTGATGCGTCCGGAGCAGATTGCGCGGAAGACGGGAGCTACGCTGCTGTTTTATTGGCTTGGGGAAAAGGAATCGTACCTGTGGGCAGTTGGGCCGGAGAGGACTGTGTTTTCTACGTTGCCTGCGAGCCAGCAGATTACGACCTGGGTGACGCGCTACAACAAGGCGATTCTGGAGTCGGGCGATCCGGCGGAGTCTGCGAATGCCGATGGCGTGGCGCTGTATGCGGCGCTGATCGCTCCTGCGCTGAAGGTGCTGGATGCGCATAGGCCAGTGATTGTGCTGGCGGATGGCGTGTTGAACCAGATGAATTTTGAGACGCTGCTTGCGCCGGGTGCGGCGGGGCAAATCTCAGGACCTGAAGGCCACGACGATTCTGCTCGACTGGCTGCCGGGGCGCAGCACTACCTGGTGGAGGATTACACGCTGGAGTCTGCGCCGTCACTGGATCTGCTGGCGCATGGCGGGGCTGGTCCTGACGGGAAAGCGCAGGCGAAGGGCGATGTGGCGGCGAAGAATCTGCTGCTGATGGGCAATGCTGCTGCTGCGGATGCGGAGTATCCGCCGCTGCCGTTGTTCGGTGTGGAGATGACGCGGATTGCGGGCCGCTTTCAGCCGGAAGAGACGACGGTCTTTACGGGAGCGAAGGCCACGCCGGCGGCGTATGAGGCGGCGAATCCGGAGAAGTTCAGTTACATCCATTTTGTCTCGCATGCGACGGCCAGCGAGACAAGTCCGCTGGACTCGGCGATTATCCTGTCGAATCCCGCGGGGGCGAGCGCTGCGGCTTCCAGTGCGGGCGGAGTAAGCGCGTACAAGCTGTATGCGCGGGAGATTGTGGCGCATAAGTTGAATGCGCGGCTGGTGACGATCTCAGCTTGCTATGGAACAGGAACGCGGGCGTATGCGGGCGAGGGGCTGGTGGGGCTTTCGTGGGCTTTTCTGCGCGCCGGATCGCGGCAGGTGGTGGCGGCGTTATGGGAAGTGACGGATGAGTCCACGCCGCGGCTGATGGATGGACTGTATGCGGGAATTGCCGCGGGTAAGAAGCCGGTGGAGGCGTTGCGAGAGGCGAAGCTGGCAATGCTGCACTCGGGAACGCGATTCCAGGAGCCGTTTTACTGGGCGCCGTTTCAGATATATAGTCGCGAATGAAAAAGCAGGTTCAGGAACAGGGTTCAGGGTTCTATATATGGTGCGATGAGCTATAACAAAGACGCAAATGGCTTTCGATATCGGTTGAGAGTTGCGTTGAATCTTCGTGGTTGGTTGGGTGCTATTTCGAGGCTGACTGCGTGGAAGAAATGAATTCTTTTACGTGCGCGAATTCGGGGCGCGCGGATGTGCTGCCGTTGTTGGTGGATTTCAGAAGCGCGGCGTAGTACTGCTGCGCTTTTGCCTTGTCGCCTGCTGCTTCTGCTGCCAGCCCTGCGTGATAGAGGCCGTTGAAGCGGTTGGGGCTCAGCTTCAGGGCGATTGCATACTGAGCGAGTGCCTGTTGCGGCTGATGCGACTCAAGCAGCATGTCGGCCAGCATCTCGCGGGCCGGAATATCGACTTCGCCCTGGCCCACCTTGTCCTGCAGGTCGGCGGCGGCGCGGATGTTTTTCAGGGCTTCGTCCTGTTTGTCTTCAGCGAAGGCTACCCAGGCGAGGATCTCTTCGTGCTCGATCTTCGTGGCTGTGTCTTCGGCCTCATAGGAATGCTTACTCTTTTTAACTTTGTCCAGGAATGCGTCGTAGTTGACAAGGTCGGCTTGTGCTTCTTGCGGTTGGCCCAGGTGGCCGTGGCCGATGGCTCGCGCCCATACTGCCAGCATGGCTGTTTGAGGAGGCGCATCGGGGGCCGGCTCCAGCTTTACCGCAGAGTTCCAATCGCGTGTTTCCAGTGCATAGAAGACTGCATATTTGGTGCGGTAGGCGGGGCCCATTGTCTCCATACGAAGGTCATGATGATCTGACATCGCCGCCATGGAGGCGATTTTGGGCAATATCTCGGCGGTCTGGTTCAGAACCCATTTGGCACGGTCATCCTGGCCGCTCTGCAGGTAAGCGTAGAGCAGAAAGTCGTATGCGTGGGGCTCGTACATGATCGCGTTGCCGTATTTCACCTGTGCGGCTTCCGCGGCGGCTACCGAGCCAAGATTCGCATGGATGTCCTGCGGCCATAGGCCGAGACGGGCGTAGATGTGGCCCGGCATGTGATAGGCATGCGAGCTGGATTGCGCAATTTCGCCATAATGATTGGCTGCGGCCAGCCCTTCGGCGGCCATTTCGGGATTGTCGCAGGCGTGCGTGATGTAGTGATCGACGCCGGGATTGTCGGGATACTTTGCGAACAGGGGAGTCAGGACGGCCATTGCCTTGCGATTGGCGGCCAGGCTGGTGTCGTCCGGAGGAGCGGCTGCCAGCAGCGACAACGCATAGAATGCGCCTGCGTCAACGTCGTCCGGATACTGACTGTAGAGCTTGCCCATGTCGTCGGAATAGGCTTGAACACGCTCCGGAAATTGCTGCTTGCCTGGACGGTAGAAATCGCTCACTGCCGCGATGTAGGCGCTCTCCCTGGGTGTCTTTGCCGATTGCGATTGCGCCTGCTGTATTGCCGCCCATCCGTTGGCCATGTCGCTTTCCGATGGCCGGTTCCATATCTGATGGAAGTAGCTGAGGGCTACGCCCCAGTGCGCCATCGCGCAGTCAGGGGCAGACTTTGCAATCTCCTGAAACTGTTGCAGCGCTTCGTCATACCCGAAGTCATGCAGTTGAGCGAGGCCGCGATTGAACGGCTTCTGCACCGCGGGCGCGCACGAGATAGAAAAGGACACCGTACCCAGTCGTTCGGGAGCGGCAGCCGCATCCGGTTTGGCCGGATGATCCATTGCCATTTGAGCCACAACAGGCAGCGAGACCAGGGCAAGCACGGACAGCGACAGTATTTTCATGGTGGCTGAATTATAGGCCGGGTAGCTATTGGTTGGCTTGATGAGAAGTCCGAGCTGAAATCTCTTGCGCCTACGCCAGTGCGTTGAGATTGCGGCGGAGGTTCTCAGGGGAGCCGGCGGCCAGGAGCTTTTCGATTTCCTCGTGCGTGGATTGCCAGGTGGGCATGGCTGCGGCGAGAGCTTTCTTGCCTTTGATGGTGAGGATGAGGATGCGGCTGCGGCGGTCGTTGAGGTCGGGAGAGATTTTGACGAGGCCGCGGCGCTCAAGCGGCTTCAGGGCGGCGGTGAGCGTGGTGCGGTCCATGGCAAGAAGGGATGCGACGGGCGCCATCGATGGCGGCTCGGGGCGGTTGAGGCTCATGAGAAGAGAGAACTGGCCGTTGGTGAGGCCGAAGGGGCGGAGCGCCTCGTCGAAGCGGCGGGCGAGAGAACGGGCGGCGCGCTGCACATGGAGACAGAGGCAGCAGTCGCGTACCAGAAGCGTGGTCTGGTAGGGGAGGATGTTTGCCTCGGGCGCAGGATTCGCGCGGCGAGCAGGACTTGGAGCGATTTTCATTTGTGACGCAATTTTAACCTTGACACGGAGATAGATTGGTTGATACCAACGTATAAATCGAGATTTTATGGTAGTTCCATCTCTGGAGCAAGCCTATGAACTTTCTGCGCGATCTGCAACATGCTCTTCGTTCCCTTTCCCGAGTTCCTGCACTATGGATTACCGTGGCGCTGACGCTGGCGCTGGGCATTGGCGCGAATGCGGCCATCTTCAGCGTGGTGCGCGCGGTGCTGTTGAAGCCGCTGGCCAACCAGGATGAAAGCCGGCTGCTGTACATCCGGCAGAGCGCGCAGGGGTTGGGCACGGATAACGCGAATTGGTCAGTTCCGGAGATACATGACATCAACTCGGGGCTAAAGTCAATCGGCGAGATTGGAACTTTCTCGGAGACGAACTTCACGATTGTCGGACTGGGTGCGCCGCGCACGGTGACTGCGGGCGTGGTGGATGGAAATTACTTCCAGGTGATGGGGCTGCGGCCTGTGCTGGGAAGGCTGCTGGGACCGGGCGACGACGGGCGGAATGCGCCGGGCGCGATTGTGCTGACGTACAACTTCTGGCGCGACTCGCTGCATGGCGACCCGAATGTGCTGGGTAAGGTGGTACGGATTGAGGTCTATCAAGGGCCGACCTCGGGAGTGGTGGTGGGCGTGCTCGAGCCTTCGGTGCCGTATCCATCGGCGACGGAGATTTTTGCCAACCTGGTGACGAGCCCGCATCATCTTTCGGCGACGATGGTAACGGGGCGGTCGCACAGGATGACGGAGGTGTTTGGGCGGCTTGCGCCATCCGCGACGCTGGAGCAGGCGCGGTCGGAGCTGAGCACGGTTTACTCGGCGATGACGAAGGCGCATACCGAGCAGTATCACCCGACGGATCACTACCAGATCGGCGTCACGCGGATGCATGACCAGCTCAACGAGAAGGCCAACACGATTCTGTGGATTCTGTTTGCGGCGTCGGCGCTGCTGTTTGTGATTGCGAGCTCGAATGTGGCCAACCTGGTGCTGGCGAGATCGGTACGCCGCGAAAATGAGTTGGCGACGCGTGCTGCGCTTGGCGCAACGACTGGAGCGCTGAGGCGGACACTGCTGGCTGAGAGTTTGGTGCTGTGCGGATCGGGCGCGATTGCGGCTGTGGCGCTGGCGATTCCGATGGTGAAGGAGCTGGCGCGGTATGCGGCGCGGTTCACTCCGCGGGCAAGCGAGATTCATCTCGACTTTACGCTGGTGCTGGCGGGAGTTGCTCTGGCTGTATTAGCCGCGGTGTTTCTGGCGTTCGTGCCGCGGCTTCCTTCTCCGGATGCCGTGCAGGGCGGGCTTGCCGGTCGCGGAACGCGGGTGACGGGTGGGAGCAGTGCGCGGTTGCGCGTCTTTGCGATTACGCAGATTGCGGCTTCGTTTCTGTTGCTGGTGGGAGCGGCGGTGCTGATGCGGACGCTGTTTGTGCTGGAGCAGACGCGGCCACCGTTTGATACTTCGCACGTAATGGCGATTGATTTGCCGGTGATGGCGTTTGGCAGGACGCCGGAGCAGATTACGGAGTTTCGGCGCGAGGTGGTTCGTAATGTAGCGGCTATTCCGGGCGTGGAGCATGCGGCCGAGGGCGCTTCCGTTCCATGGCGCGCCGATCAGGGCAAGGGAGTTGCACTGCAGTTTGCGGCGTCGGGCGCGCGGCGTCCGGATGGGCAGGATTATCGCGCGAAGTTCCGTCCGATTGGGCCGGGATTTTTTGAGACGCTGGGCGTGCCGATCCTTGCGGGGCGCGATTTCAACCCCGGCGACAAGCAGGGCGCCGAGCAGGTCGTGATTATCTCGAAGAGCCTGGCGGATTTCCTATATCCGGGACAGAATGCGCTGAACCGCGCGATTCACTGGACCGATCCGGTGATCAAGTTCGTCGGCATCGGCGACGGACCTCGGCGAATTGTGGCGGTGGTACCGGACTTTGATGACGAAAACATTATTCCTCAGCCCGCGATGACGATCTATCAGCCCACGGAGCAGGAGGGTTTTCCGGGAAGCCTGTTTGTGCGCGCGAAGCAGGATCCCTACACGCTGCTGCCGGAGATCACGAGAAGGATTCGCGCGATGTCGAACGACCAGCCGGTGGAGAAGCCTACGACACTGGGCGATGTGCGGGCTGAGGTGCTTTCGCCGGACAAGCTGAATGCGATTGTCTTTGGCGGCTTCGCCGCTGTGGCGCTCTTGATCAGCGTGGTGGGCGTGGCGGGCGTGCTGTCCTTCTCGGTATCGAGCAGGACACGCGAGTTCGGCATTCGCATGGCGCTGGGCGCGCAGCCGGCTACGATTCTGGCAGGAGTGCTGCGGGATGGGCTGTGGATGGCGGGCATTGGCGTGGCGGCGGGCATTGTGATGGGCTTTGTGCTGGCGCGCGTGGTGGCAAGCCGCGTGACGGCGATCGACCAGCCCGGAGTGCTGGCCTTTGCTGGAGCGGCGGGAGTGATTCTTGCGGCTGCGGTGGTGGCGTCGGCGATTCCCGCGATGCGCGCGGCGAGGGTGAATGCGGCTGAGGCGCTGAGAGCGGAATAAGGCAGGGACAGGGACAAAGGGAAATACAAAAACAGGTCCTTCCCCTCTTCCGCACCACATTGCAAAGCGCATAAATTTGCTGAAATTGCGCGCGTTTGGGCAGAAAATGGTGAATTTCACCGAAAATACAGGAAAACGCGCAAATCTCGTCAAGTTTTTTCTGTGCCACGAATGGATGAGCAAATGAGCTATACTTTCCTGCGTCACCTTTCCATCAGATGAGGGGTTCACTCACATAAAACTCAAGTCTCTAGCCGTGTCCAATTTTCGTTGCTACCGTGCAAAAACCGAATTAGCTTTCGATGACTTCACGACTCTTGTTGGGCGCAACGATTGCGGCAAATCGTCACTCCTTGATGCCTTAGAAACATTCTTTAACGACAAAGCATCAGACAAGAACGATGCAGCGAAGGGGGCAACGCAAAAGCGGTCACCCTTACATGTGTGTTTAATTCTCTACCAACCGAGTTGCTGCTCGATGAGACTGCCAACACTAAACTAGCGGACGAGTATTTGCTGAATACCGACGGCGATTTGGAAATCACAAAGATTTATAACTGCTCGATTGAGAAGCCTAAGGAAACTCTGATTAAGTGGCACGAACGGTAGGTCACGGCTTCAGCCGTGACATAAATGCAGCAAAATCAATGCGGCTTTAGCCGCTGAGGTATGCTTCACGGACTTAATCAGACCTTTGCGCCTTCCAACGCCCCTCCAAGACACCAAGCAAAGATGGACGTTGTAAATGCGCGGCCAAACTGTCGAGCGGTATCGACTTCACGCCTTGAAATGGAGAACTATGTTCATCATTCGGCGATTAACGCTTGCGCTCAAGCCCTGAACATTCAATGCAATCTGACTGTGTCGTATGGCCATGACGATGACGTACCGACGCTGTTAGCGGCTGAACTCAACCTAACCGCACCACAACAATCCAAATGGGGCGCAAATCGTGTTAAAGGATGGCTTGCTGACACGGTTGTTCCAACGATGGACGGTGTAATGTTCGCGCATATTGACCCGCACAATGAAATGCAGGGCTGGATGAACACCATAGCGACACTTATGAACCCCTAGATGGCCGGACCTTAGACAAGCGTTCGTCTAACAACAACGAATGCTTACTACCATTTCACGCCTCATGGATCACATCAAGGGCTGTTCCGTGTGTAAGAGCGAAGGACAGACGCCGTTGGAAGTAGACTCACATCAGCCGTTTGACTAGGCTCCCTCCTTCTCCACCCCAGCGACGAAGACCTGTCGCCGGGGACCCCAGGCCTGAAGAACGGCTAAGGTCGGGATGACGGTCCTTTCCGGGAGAGCGTGCGGCTTCCGTTACGATGACAAATCACATTGATTGCTCAGGATGACTAACCAGCTCATTTGAGCCTTACTTATTTTTTCGGATGGCTGGGGCTTGTCTGTGCGATTGCTTGATCGAGCATGGTGTAGAGCTTGTTGAAGTCGGTGACTTCAGTGTAGGGCGCGGCTCCGCCGGTGCGGTCGGTGACGATGTAAAGCGTGGGTGTCTGGTGAACGCCGAGGCTGTCCGCGAAGGCGATGTCAGACTTTACGGCATTGAGGAATGTGCCCTGCGGATCGATGGCGAAGGGCAGTGCGATGCCGTGCTGTTTTGCATAATTTGCGGTGAACTGATTCAGATCGCTGATTGTCTCGATGCTGCGTTGATTGGCGAAGATTGCATCGCGATAATCGTTGCCTGAATGCGTGGGCTGTGCATCGAACCAGCGGGCGTTGACTGCGGCCTGCGTGCTCCAGTTGTGATACGGAATCAGAAAGTCATGCCTGATCCACGGGATGTGGTATTTGGCGGCGGTGTCTTTGAGCAGGGGATTTTCCTGCGCGCACTTGGGGCACTGGAGATCGCCGAATTCAATGAGGGCGACGTGCGATCCCGGAGGCGGCTTGAGAGCGGCGAAGCCCTGGGCGTGGCTCATGCTTGCGGCCAGTAACCATGCGAAGCAGAGCGTGGCGAAGATGCGATGAAGCGAGAGGGTTGAATTAAGCTTGTTGGGTCGGCGGGTTGAATTCGGCATGTAAGGAATTCGACGAAGAAGAAGGAGTAAAGACTTCATGCGATTTGGGATCGCCTTTCTGGCGCTTTTGGGGCTGATTGTATCAATCCTTGCGTTGCGGGTACATTACTCAAACGATCTGGAGCCATGTGACATCAACTCGCATTGGGACTGCGGGATTGTGAATCACAGCCGGTATGCGGAGGTGGCGCGCGTACCGGTGGCCGCGATTGGTATAGCGGGTTACCTGGCATTGGCTGTACTTGCGTTGTTGAAGCGGCGCGGGCTCATACTAACGGCGGCTGTTCTCGGACTGGCCTTTGCGCTGTATCTCAGCTCGATTGAGGCTTATCGGCTGGAGGTCTGGTGCCTGTACTGCGTGATTTCGCAGGGAGTGATCGCGCTGATTGCGATTCTCGCCGCGCTGTGGCTGTTTCCGGGACGCAGACGTGCAACCCGCGCATAGACTGAGCCGGCTGGATTTCAGGATTGCACGGTTTATCCACGGGTGGTGGATAATGAGACTACGAATGCCCAGCCCACCTTCCCCGTTGGGATGCAAAGAGAAAACTGAGTGGTCGGCTACTACGATCTCTGGACTGTTTTTTGCTCGTTTGTGATTGCGTTTCTTGCTGGGTTCGCCGCCTTTGAGTCGGTGGATCACGTGCGGGCGGGCGCGTTGCGGCAGAGGTGGGTCTTTTTTGGCGGCGTGACGCTGGGGCTGGGCATCTGGTCCATGCACTTTGTCGGCATGCTGGCCTGGCATCCGCCGTTTCCGCTGTTCTACGCGGTGGACCGGACGGTGCTTTCCGTGCTGGCGGCGATCTGCGCCTCCTGGCTGGCGCTCTACCTGGTGACGGACAATCTTGCGGGGCAATCGCTGTTTCGGCGTGGACTGGGGGCGCTGCTCGTGGGTGCGGGCATCTGCTCGATGCACTACATCGGCATGACGGCGCTGGGTTTTTCCGGGCGCGTGATGTGGGATGTGCCGTGGCTGCTGTGCTCGTTTGCGATTGCGGTGACAGCCTCATGGGCGGCGATGGCGCTGCTGGCGCGCGGCGGCGATGGGATGAAGGATCTGACCCCGCGATTGATGGCTTCGGCGGGGATTGCGGTGGCCATCTGTGGAATGCACTATGCCGGGATGCGGGCCTTCATGCCGGAGCCGGGAGCGATGAGCCTGCGCATGCCGGCCAGCTTCAGCGGCGTGGCGCTGGCGCGGATTGGCGTGGGCAACGCGATGCTGTTTACCTTTGCGCTGCTGGTGGTTTCTTATCGCGACAAGGCGCGATGGATTCAGAGAGCGGGCGCGGCGCGGATGGAAAGCGCGGAGGCGGCTCGCAAGCTGGAGGCGCTGGCGGCTGCGGGCAAGATTGCGGCCAGCGTGGCGCATGAGATCAACAATCCGCTGGAGGCGGTGACGAACCTGCTGTACCTGGTCCAGATGGGCAATGTGGGCGAGCGCGAGCGCGAGTACCTGGAGATGGCGCAGAAGGAAGTCGGACGGATTGCCTCGATCACCACGCACACGCTGCGTTTTTATCGCCAGCAGAGCGGGCCGTCGCCGGTCTCGATTCCGGATCTGCTCGAATCCGCGCTGGTACTCTTCCAAACTCAATTGACGGAGCAGAAGATCACGCTGGAGCGCGAGTGGCCGGAGAATACGCCGCAGATAGTCTGCCGCGAAGGCGAGATTCGGCAGGTGATTGCCAACCTGATCAGCAACGCGATTGACGCAATGCCGGACGGCGGCAAACTGCGGCTGGGTGTGAAGCCTGTTCCCAAAGGACTCGAGGTAGAGGTGGCCGACACCGGACGGGGGATTCCAGCCGAGGTGCGGAGCAGGATTCTGGAGCCCTTTTTTACGACCAAAGGGTGCAATGGGACCGGGCTGGGACTGTCGATCTCGGCGGAGATTCTGGCGCGGCATGGGGGACGGCTGGACTTTGAGTCGGAGGCGGACGGAAACGGGACTTGCTTCCGGTTCTTTTTGCCGTTTACGCAGGAGGCAGCCGTTAGCTCTTAGCTTCGATACCAGCTTTGCAACATGTGCCACTCACCGCAGCAAAACGGAACCAGCAGAATCATCTGCTTCTGCTGGTTCCACCTCAACCGAGCTAAAAGCTTAAAACGGCCTGCTGCGCGGCGAAGATCTCTTTCAATCCCGCTTCGGCGAGATCAATCAGCTCATTGAGCTGCGCGCGCGAGTAATTGCCCTTTTCCGCCGTGGCCTGGGTTTCGACCAGGCCGCCGTCGGCGGTCATCACCACATTCATATCCACTTCGGCCTGCGAGTCCTCCTCATAGCAAAGGTCGAGGAGCGCGTTGCCTTCAACGATGCCGACGCTGGTGGCGGCGACGAGCTGCTTCATGGGCGATTGCTTGAGCGTGCCGGATTGGACGAGCGCGTTGAGGCCGAGAGCCAGCGCGACCGCCGCGCCGGTGATGGCCGCGGTGCGCGTGCCGCCGTCGGCCTGGATGACATCGCAGTCCAGGATGACTGTTCGTTCACCGAGAAGGCTCATGTCGATGACCGAGCGTAAGCTCCGGCCGATAAGGCGCTGGATCTCGTGGGTGCGGCCGCCAATCTTGCCGCGCTCGCTCTCGCGGGGCGTGCGGGTGACGGTCGAGCGAGGGAGCATGGAGTACTCGGCGGTGACCCAGCCGCGGCCGGAGTTGCGGAGCCAGCCGGGAACGCCCTGCTCGATGGTGGCGTTGCAGAGCACGCGGGTGTTGCCGCAGGCGACGAGGACGGAGCCTTCCGCGGTCTGGACGTAGCCGGGAGTGAGGGTAAAAGGCCGCAATTGGGCCGGGGCGCGGCCGCCGGGCCGGAAAAAGGAAGGGGACGAACTCATAACGGAATTGTACCGGGTCGGTTTTGGGTCGGATCCGGGGTTGAATTCGGGCTGATTTCCGGGATTGGGATTCCCTGGCTGGGACGGGCGGGAAGTGGCGGGCGCAGCCGATTTCATTTCGGGAAAGCGGAATTGAAATGGGAAAATACAATTAAATCATTTGTAATCAATCGATTACCAGGAATGATTTTCGACGATCGTTTCATTTCGGGACCAATCCGGGAACGGCGGCCGATTTAAGGCGGGAATGCAAATAGTCTCATTCCTTTTCTAATGAACCACTTAGGGAATGCGTTCGAGTTTGGCACGCGACGTGTATATAAGCGGGACAGAAGCGGATGCGCAACGCAAATTTGGAACCAGACGAATTCGGAACGGAAGCCGGGCAGTGGGGCGGATTCGAAACCAAAGGCGGACGCAAGAAAAGGGGAATGAGGCAAATGCACACAACGGCGGAAACAGCGCGAACTCCGGAAAATAATCGTGGAAGTGTTCGCGGCAGGGCGCAGGCCTTTGCCGAGACCCTGGCATCGTCGCACAGGCAGTCGGAGTCACTCTCCGAACTGGCCCACGATGCGCGGAATATGGTGATGGCGTTATCTCTCTACTGCGACCTGCTGGAGGAGCCTGGAGTGCTCTCGCTCCCTTTCCGGCACTATGCGGCCGAGCTGCGGCTGGTGGCGGCTTCAAGTCGGCGGCTGGTGGAGAAGCTGGCGCTGCTGGGCAAGCGGGAGGCGGCGGGTGCGGCCTGGCCCAGCAAAACCGGTCCCACTGCAACCAGGCCGGTCGCGCTCAACATGGCAGTGCCGGAGCAGCCAATCGAGGATCTGCGCGAGGAGGTATTGGCGGCGCGAAATCTGCTGGACGCGCTGGCCGGGCCGCTGGTGGCGGTGACGGTTTCGGCTCCGGTGGGCGCGCTGCCGGTGTGGCTCACCACCGAAGACCTGACGCGGGTGCTGGTGAACCTGGTGAAGAACGCGGCAGAGGCCATCGGCGGCAAGGGAACGGGAACAGGGGCGGGCCGGATCGAGATTACCCTGCGCGAGCGCGCCGCCAGCGCCGATGCATTGCCGGCTCTGCTGCTGACCGTCGAGGATTCGGGACCGGGCATCGATCCGGGGCAACTGGAAGCGGTCTTCGAGCCGGGCTTTACCACCAATACCCACGCAAAAGAGGCGACGGGGGCATGGCCTGCCGCTCACAGGGGCCTGGGACTCTTCATCTGCCGCTCCATTGTGGAGGCCGCGGGCGGGCGCATGCTGGCCGGAAACCGCGGCCGCATGGGCGAGCAGCCGGGCGGGGCGCGGATCGAGATCGAGCTGCCGGTGCGGACTCAGTAGGAAGTTGCCGGCGGATTCATGGAACAGGTCCGGGACAGCGAAGGTACCTGAACTTTCAACACTTACCGAACGAAAACCCACGCGAGGCGAATACAATGTTAGCAACAGTCTTCCACACACCATCGATGGAGTTCTTTCCTCAAGCAGCAGAGCCGGTTGCGCGTTTGCACCTGCTGGTCGTTGACGCCGATCCGGCGATTCGCTCGGCCTGCGCCGAGATTGCCTCGGGGCTGGGCTACGCCGCCGAAACCACTGCCGACTTTCAGCAGGCGCGGAGCCTGCTGCGATCGAGCGCCGCGGACATTCTGCTGGTGAACCTGCCGCAGACCGGCTCGAGACAAGGCCTGGAGCTGATCGCCGAGGTCAAGCTGCTCTACCCGCGCATCGCGATTGTTGCCATGACCTCATCCGGGCTGGTCAACACCGCGGTCGAAGCGATGCGCTGCGGCGCGAACGATTATCTGACCAAGCCGTTCACGATGGATGACTTTTCGGGAGTGCTTGAGCGCGCGAACCAGGCCGTTTTGACCGATACGGCATCCCGGCAGTTGCGCGAACAGTTGCGCGCGAGCCAGGGCCTGGGCGCGATGATCGGCCGGTCTCCTGAAATGGAGAAGGTCTACCGCATCCTGTCGAAAGTTGCCCAGAGCACGCATCCGGTCCTGATCCTGGGCGAGAGCGGCACGGGCAAGGAGCTGGTGGCGCGCACGATTCACGCGTACGGGCCGAATGGGCAGAAGCCCTTTCTGCCCGTCGATTGCGGATCGCTGGTGCCGACCCTGATCGAGAGCGAGCTCTTTGGCTACGTGAAGGGAGCCTTCACGGGCGCGAATCGCTCGAAGGATGGGTTGCTGGTCTCGGCCGAGAGCGGAACGGTATTTCTCGACGAGATTGGCGAGCTGCCGCTGGACCTGCAGGCGAAGCTGCTGCGGGCGCTGCAGGAAAGAGAAGTCCGGCCCGTGGGCGCGACGCACCGCGTGCCGATCAAGGCGCGCATCGTGGCGGCGACGAATCGAGACTTGTCTGCGATGGTCGAGAACGGGAGCTTTCGCAAGGATCTCTTTTACCGGC
Source organism: Occallatibacter sp. (assembly GCF_049510455.1). Taxonomy (GTDB): domain Bacteria; phylum Acidobacteriota; class Terriglobia; order Terriglobales; family Acidobacteriaceae; genus Telmatobacter. The sequence goes on from NZ_JBEKYX010000099.1 coordinate 21,214, forward strand.
TCAATGTGGTGAACCTGCGGCTGCCGTCGCTGCGGGATCGCCGCGAGGATATTCCTCTCTTGGCGGCGCATTTTCTGGATCGCATCAGCCGGGAGCGCGTAGGCAAGTTTACGCTGAGCGACGAAGCGCTGCGGACGATGATGCGCTACGACTGGCCGGGCAATGTGCGCGAGCTTGAAAACTCCGTGGAGAGGGCCTGCACCATGTCCTCCGGTCCAATCCTGGAGCTGGGCGATCTGCCGACGCAGTTGCAGAACACGGGTCTGGAGGCGCGGCGGATCACGTTGGAGGCAGGGCAGCCTGCTGAAAATGGCGCAACGAGCGCGGCGCCGGTGGCGACGCTGGCCGATCTTGAAAAACACGCGATTCTCTCTGCGATCCGTACGCTCCACGGCGACAAGCTGCAGGCCGCGAAGCTGCTGGGCATCGGCAAGACGACGCTCTACCGCAAGCTGAAGGAATACGGCATTGCGGACCCGCTGGCGGAGTGAGAAAAGCAGCTTTCAGCTATTAGCTATTAGCTTTTAGCTCGACTGCGCGAGTGCTGGCTGTCGTGATGGATTCTGACTTTCCAGCCTGGTTGAGTTCAACGACAAATTTTTCAAGCCGTGCTTTGAAGCTAAAAGCTAAGAGCTAATAGCTGAAAGCTGTCTTCCAAGGAGACTTTTATGAGCATTCTTCTCGTGACTGGAATTGAAGGGGCGCGCAACTGCGCCGATGTGATTGCCAAGAACCTGGGAACCGAAGTGGAAGTGGCCGAGGGGCGCAAGAGTGCGCTGACCGCGCTGCGGCGCGGAGAGTTTTCCGCCATTGTGGTGGACGAAACCATTGCCGAGTGCGATCCGGCTGCCGCGGAAGCCATCTGGGAGCGGGCGGGTCTTGCGATTCCTGTGCAGGTGAACTTTGCGCTGACCGGCGCGGCGCGGCTGATCCGCGAGCTGCGCGCGGCGCTGAACCGTCGCGAGCGGGAGCAGGCGCTGGCGCGGAAGGCTGCTGCCGCGGCGATTGAGTCCGAGCTGAAGTCTACGGTTGCGGGCCTGCTGCTGCACTCGGAGCTTGCGCTTTCCGGGTCGGATGCGGATTCGCCGGTAGCGGAGCGGCTGCGCACGCTGGCGGATCTCGCGGGAATTCTCCGGCAGAAGCTCAGCGCTCCGCTTCCCACGCGCGGCGAGGTAGCGCCGGCGATTCACTGAGACTTGGATTTCAAGTTTGCGTTGCACGCGCAAAACGCCGGGGCGGGCTTTGCAGTAATGTCCTGCTCCGGCGAATTTTTGTGCGCGTGAATACGAATCGAATCGGCTATTGTGCAACGGGCGTATCGGGACGAACGGTCTTGAAGGCGAGCGTGATGCGCGAAAGCACCTGCACGGGAGCGCCATTGAGCACAAACGGCTTGAAGCGCATGGCTTCGATGCGCGTGCGGGCTGCGTCATTGAGACTTTGATTGTCGGAGACGATAGTGCCGGTTTCGCGCACTGCACCGGTCCTGTCGATGGAGACTTCTGTGGTAAGTACGCCTTCGAGCGGGCCGTCTTTCGTGGGTGGCCACGGCGTTGGGTCTTGCGGCAGCAGGTTTTTGCGTAGATCGAGCTCGTCTGGAAATTCGATCTGGATGGAATACGGGTCGCCGTCCGCGCCTGCTGTGAACCATCCGTTCTGAACAGCATGGAGGTCTTCGAGGATGATTATCTTCGCCGTCACTTCCGGCGATCCGCCGGAGACAGTGCGGGCTACCTGTCGTTTGTGGAATTCCTGATAGTCGTGAAATTCCCCACTCCATCCAAAGCCTCCGCCATAGAGGAGCAAGCCTGTCTGATCGTTGAGAGCAATGCTCGCGCCCATGCCTTTCTGAACCTCGCCATTGCTGCTGAGGATGGTCCAGCTAAGGTGGGTCATTCCAATCGTATGTGTCTCTTGGCCGTTTCTAACGAGGGTTCTTCCAGGAAGCTGCTTCACTTCTCCGCTATCCATTTGCTTATAGAGATCGGCTGAGAGCGGGACGGGCAGCATGAGAGCGTCCGTGATCTCGCGGAGCCAGTTGGGAAAATAATCGCCATCGTTCTTTTGCCAGGTCTGACCGCCGCTGATGATCTGGACCTGGTGAAACCCCGGACAACTCACTTCACGCCGCCATTCCGTGGGAGATTTCCACCAGATTTCGACGAGGCCGGTGCGGCCTGAGTCCTTATCGCGGTCGAGGCTTGGGGCAAGCATGGCTTTGAGATGGAAGGGATGGGTTCCGGGCCGATCGAGAGTGCTGATGGCGACTGCTTTCTGGACCCGCTTGACGATGCCATCCGCATGAGCAGCGGAGCAGGAGACGGCAAGTGAGAGTGCAAACATGAAAAACAGGATGCGGCGCATGGCAGACACTGTATATCAGCGAATGCGAGAAAAGAAAGCGTGGCCTTGAGAGTATTGCGCTGAACCATGCCGTGCGCTGGCATATCGAGCGGCAGATTCTATGCTATCGAAATAAGGCTGTCGTTTTTGATGAAAGCGCCTGGGCAACGGTGCATGATTGGGTAATCCCGTCGCCGCGCGCCGCGCAGTACACTATCCCTCAGACCTATGCCATTGACCGTCGCGGAGTTTGTGCAGCGCTGGAAGATTTATTCGCAGTCGGAGAAGGCCGGCGCCCATGAGCACTTTCTCAACCTGTGCGAGGTGCTCGGCCAGAAGACGCCCGCCGAAATCGACTCGGCGGGAGAAAACTATGCCTTCGAAAAGCATGTAAGCAAAACGCGCGGCGGCAAGGGCTTTGCCGATGTCTGGCTGCGCGATCGTTTCGCCTGGGAGTACAAGGGCAAGCACAAGAACCTCAATAAAGCCTACGAGCAACTGAACGACTATCGCGAGGACCTGGGAAACCCGCCGCTCCTTGTGGTCTGCGATCTCGAACGCTTTGAGGTTCATACCAACTTCACAGCCACTTCCAAGCGCGTCTACGCCTTTGACCTGGACGATCTGAACCGCAACCACGTTACAGCCGCGTGCCCGCTGCCGCCGCTCGACGTTCTGCGCGCTCTCTTCGGCGACTACAACGTGCTGCGTCCCGAGCGCACCGACGCGCAGGTCACGCAGGAGGTCGCCAAAAAGTTCGCGCGGCTTGCTGAGCGGCTGGAGCTCGGAGGACGCAACCTCGGCGCGGGCAGAGAAGAGATTGCGCACTTCCTCATGCGGCTGCTCTTCTGCCTCTTCGCGGACTCCATCGGCCTCCTGCCCGACCATCTCTTCCGGCGGCTCATTCAGCAGGACCGCTTCAGTCCGAAGAAGTTTCTGCGCAAGCTGACAAACCTGTTTGAAGCCATGAGCGAGCCGGACGGCATCTTCGGCGAGCACTCCGTGAAGTACTTCAACGGCGGCCTCTTTGACAGCTCTTCCATCATCCAGCTTGACCAGGCGGATCTGGGAATTCTCTACGACGTTTCCAAGAACTACGACTGGTCGCGCGTGGCCCCGGCCATCTTTGGCACGCTCTTTGAGCGCTCGCTCGATCCCGTGCGCCGCTCGCTCATCGGCGCGCACTACACCTCGCAGGAAGACATCCTGCTGCTGGTCGAGCCGGTGGTGATGCGGCCGCTGGAGCGGCGCTGGGAGGCTGTGAAGGCGCGGATCGCGGAGTCGCTTGCGCGTGAAAAGGCTGAGGAAGAGGCGCGGGAGAGCCGCCAGGCGCGTCTGCGGGTAGGCCGCGAGAGCGAAAAGCTGCTGGGCGACTGGATTGCGGAGTTGACCGGCGTAAAAGTGCTTGACCCGGCCTGCGGCTCAGGCAACTTTCTCTACGTGGCGCTGCGCCGCCTGCTCGACCTGTGGCTGGAGACCACCCGCTTTGCTGTTGCGCACAGCATCTCGCTCGTGACGCCGGCAATGGTCTCGCCGCGTCAGCTTCTGGGCATTGAGACGGAGTTCTACGCGCACGAACTGGCCTCGGTTGTTGTCTGGATCGGCTATCTGCAGTGGAAGTACGAGCACAGCGTGCATGAGGATCGCGAACCCATCCTTGAAAAGCTCGCGAACATCGAGCACGGAGACGCGATTCTGCGTTATGACGGCGAAGGCAAGCCATACGAGCCGGAATGGCCGCAGGCGGACTTCATGATCGGCAATCCGCCGTTTCTGGGCGGGAAGCTGCTGCGCAGGGAGCTGGGCGACAAATACGTGGATGATGTATTCGCAGTCTATGAAGGGCGCGTGAAAGCGGAGTCTGACCTTGTTGTGTATTGGTTTGAAAAGGCACGTCAGATTTTGGTTGAGCACCCGATGGTCCGCGTGGGACTTGTTGCTACACAGGCTATACGCGGTGGCGCTAGTCGTGGGGTATTAAAACGAATCTCTGAAACTGCAAGCATATTTTTTGCTTGGAGTGACCGGGATTGGATCAACGAAGGAGCGGCAGTTCATATATCTCTAATCGGATTCGATGGAGGGGATGAATCAGAGCGCACATTGGACGGCATTCGTGTGAATGAAATCAATCCCGACCTGACAAGCGGCACGGATGCGACTCTGGCGCTACCACTTATCGAGAATGCAAACATCTGCTTTATGGGAACTACTAAGGCTGGCTCATTTGATATTGATTTCGCTACGGCGAACAAGATGTTAAGAGCCCCGATCAATCCGAATGGCAGACACAATTCGGATGTAGTGCGACCTTGGATCAACGCGCTGGATATAACACGCCGTCCACGCGGGATGTACATCATCGATTTCGGCGTTGATATGTCTGAAGAGGCGGCTGCGCTCTATGAAATGCCCTTCGAGTATGTCCGAGCGCATGTTTACCCGGAACGTAAATCTGAAAATCGCGACCTTGGAGACAAACCGCGTTGGTTGCACGGTCGTTCACGCCCAGAACTGAGAAACTCGCTTTCAAAAATCCCGAGGTACATTATTACGCCTCGTGTTTCAAAGCATAGGCTCTTTGCATGGCTCGGGACCGATACACTTCCTGACTCAGCAACGTTCGCGTTTGCGCGTTCAGATGATTATTTTTTCGGTGTACTTCATTCTTCAATTCACGAAATCTGGGCGCGAACTCAAGGCACGCAGTTGCGCGAAGTAGAAAGCGGCTTTCGCTACACGCCGAACTCTACCTTCGACACCTTTCCCTTTCCGTGGCCGCCGGGAACGGAGCCTACTGAGGAAGCGGAGCCGCGTGTGCGGGCGATTGCCGAGGCGGCGCGGGAGCTGGTGCGGCTGAGGGACAACTGGCTGAATCCGCCCAACTGCCCGCCCGAGGAACTGAAGAAGCGCACGCTCACCAACCTCTACAACGAGCGGCCAGCGTGGCTGGAGAATGCGCACCGGGCACTGGATCAACCGGTCTTTGCGGCCTACGGGTGGCCGTGGCCGTTGGGGCGGGA